>DUVI01000031.1 GCA_012841065.1 Bacillota bacterium | reverse complement strand
GAGTTCTCATTGCGCAGGACCAAACCTTCCACGCCGCTCGCGATGGCCAGACCCTAAAGAGAACCGGCCTCAAATAAGCCTCAACCCCGCTATAGCGGATTGCGGGTTACAGGGCACCGCTAACTCCCCGTCTAGCACGGCCAAACTTTTTGAGCAAGATCAATTGAGTTAATAGATATTATGGCGGAGGGAGTGGGATTTGAACCCACGAGACGCATAACACGTCTACACGCTCTCCAGGCGTGCTCCTTCAGCCGCTCGGACATCCCTCCTTACACACCAAAGGCAGCTCTTATGGCGGAGGGGGTGGGATTCGAACCCACGAGGCGCTTGCACGCCTACCCGCTTTCGAGGCGGGCTCGTTCAACCACTCCGACACCCCTCCTCGGGAATCGAAAAGGCTGCCCCACTAAGATTACTTTAGAACATATTCAGTTTTCAAGTGTCTTTCTGCCTTAATTCAAAGAAGAACTCTTCCAACAATTTCCGGCACTCGTGCTCTTTAATTCCGGTGATCACTTCAACCCTGTGGTTGAGCCGCTTGTCACATACGATGTTCCACAACGACCCACATGCTCCTGTTCGCGGGTCCTTGGTGCCTATGACAAGCCTCGGAATCCTGGCCATCACTATGGCACCTGCGCACATAGGGCAAGGCTCCACGGTCACATACATTGTGGCGTCAAGAATCCTCCACCCTGCTTCGTGCCGGGCTGCTTCGCGTATGGCCAGTATCTCCGCATGAGCCGTAGGGTCTTTCAAAGTCTCCTTGAGGTTGTGCCCCTGGCCTATGACCACACCGTCTTTCAGGATAACAGCCCCTACTGGCACCTCACCCTTGGAATACGCTTTGCGCGCTTGCTCCAGTGCCAGTTCTATGCCGTATTCATGGCCACCGGCACATCCGATATTGGCCAATTGACTGCTTTGTTCGCCCTTTATATCGCTCAAACTACCAGCCTCACATTGGCTAGGAACAATTGGTGCGCCCGGGAGGACTCGAACCTCCGGCAGACGGGGATTAGGAATCCCCCGCTCTATCCGCCTGAGCTACGGGCGCACAGTTCGCGGCAACGCCGGTGTATATCGGTATAAGGTGGTGCGCCCGGCGGGATTTGAACCCACAACCTACAGATCCGTAGTCTGTCGCTCTATCCAATTGAGCTACAGGCGCATCTTGACTTGATGGCGGAGAGGGAGGGATTCGAACCCTCGAAGGGGTGTACCCCCTTAACGGTTTAGCAAACCGTCGCCCTCGGCCTCTAGGCGACCTCTCCGCAATACACCGCATTGCTCTTGCGGCATCTGCCGCACGAATATATTAACATGTCTGAGCATTTCATGCTAGTGGCGGAGGAGGTGGGATTCGAACCCACGGAGGGCGTGAACCCTCAACGGTTTTCAAGACCGCCGCATTCAACCGCTCTGCCACCCCTCCACCGGATAAAGAGAGCCGGGCACCTTCATATCCGGCTTTCGAATGCCAATATTATCACATCTGATGCCCAAAATCAACGAGGTTGATCTGCCGTAAGTGCATGATAACCGACCAATCTACCGGTTTCAGAAGTCTGGGGTTAAGCGGGTCTGACAGTGTTTGAAAACCCCAACAAAGTCAGCCGCGCGCCGATATCCCTCTTGCAGCAAGCACCCCCGAAACCGACGCCTGGGCTAAGCTCCTGGTGATGCCCGCACCGTCGCCTACTGCGTACAACCCTTCTATTTCGGTGCTCATATCTTCTGACACTTTTACCCTGGCCGAATAGAATTTGACTTCTACCCCGTAGAGCAACGTATGCTTGGCCCATATCCCCGGCATAAGGTTGTTGAGCGCCTTGAGCATCTCAAGGATATTCTGGATATACCTGTACGGCAATACCAGGGTGAGGTCCCCGGGGGTTGCCTCTTTGAGAGTAGGTTCAACCATGCTCTTGGCCAGCCGTTTCTCAGTTGACCGCCGCCCTTCCCACAAGTCCCCGAGCCTCTGGACGATGACCCCTCCTCCCAGCATATTGGCAAGGCTGGCGATGTATTTGCCGTAAGTTATGGGTTTTCTGAAAGGCTGGGTAAACGTCTTGGAAACCAACAGCGCAAAGTTGGTGTTATCGGTAGAGTAGCCGCTCCACGAGTGCCCGTTGACGGTAACGACCCCGCCGGTGTTTTCGATCACTACCTCGCCCCTCGGACACACGCAAAAGGTTCTGATGAGATCATCAAATGCCCGGGAGTAGTAGTGAATCTTGGGTTCCCACACTTTTTCGGTTATGTCGTCAGCTATCACCGCAGGTATCTCAACCCTTACGCCGATATCCACCGGGTTTATCTCCTGGGTAAGCTGCAGCCGCATTGCTTCTTCCGAAAACCACGATGAGCCCTCCCGCCCGGGCGCTGCTATAAGGTACCTACACCGCTCCTCACTGCCGTCGGCCAGTATCACGCCTTGCACCTTGTTATCGTGGACGATGATCTGTTTCACTTCTGATAGCATCCTTACAGCAACCCGGGGCTTGAGGTATTCATACATGTTATTGAGAATCTTGGGGCTGTTATCACTGCCCAAATGCCTGATAGGCGCCGGTATCAACTCCAGACCGGCAGTGGCTGCCCTGCGCACAAGTTCTGATATGGCGGATTTCTCAGTGCCGAATATCCTGTCTGTTGCCCCGAATTCCAACCAAATGCCGTCGATGTAGTGTATGAGCTCAAGAAGCCCGCTTTGTGAGAGATATTCGTGGAGAAACCCTCCGAACCGGTTGGTCAAAGTGAGTTTGCCGTCGCTGAAAGCTCCTGCGCCACCCCATCCGCACGTGATTGAACACAAATCGCATTTAAGGCAGCCTCCCATTATCCCGCGCCCGGGACATTTCCGCGTTTCCAGGTCATGCCCTTTGTCGAGGATCAGCACTGACAGCTCCGGAGTTTTCCTGCACAGCTCCAAAGCTGCAAAAATTCCTGCAGGCCCTGCACCTACGATGATCACATCCCATACGGTCAAAAGCCAACCTCCTATACATGTGTGGAATAACCATTTAGTCAAGCGCCGGCAAACTGAGCTTATTATGCTCAGGACGCCCCGGGAGTGTGTATCACGTCAAGATCGCCGAACCGGCAGACTTCCCGCGAGAAGAACAGCTTTATCGACCCTGTGGGGCCGTTCCGCTGTTTGGCAATGATGAGTTCGATGGCGTTGTTTTGTTCAAGTTCCGGGTCCGTGTACAGAAACATCACTACGTCTGCGTCCTGCTCAATCGCCCCAGATTCCCTGAGGTCAGATAGCATGGGCCTTCGGTCCTGGCGCTGCTCCACAGCCCTGGATAGCTGGGACATGGCAATCACAGGCACGTCAAGTTCCCGCGCCAGCCCTTTGAGAGATCTGGATATTTCGGAAATCTCTTGTTGCCGGTTTTCCAGTTTCCTGCCTCTCATGAGCTGTAGGTAGTCGATTACGATCAAGCCAAGCCCGTGTTCTGCCTTAATGCGCCTCGCCTTAGCTCTTAATTCCATCACTGAAACCCCTGGAGTATCATCGATGAAGATCTTGGCTTCGCCCAGCCTGCCCAAGGCAATGGACAACCTGCGCCACTCATCATCACCGCTTATAAAGCCGCTGCGAAGCTTCTGGCTGTTGATTGCGGCCTCGGAACACAAGAGCCGCTGGGCCACCTGCTCCCTGGACATCTCCAGGCAGAAAATGATCACTGTAGAACCCGTCTTTATCGCCGCATTCCGTGCAATGTTGAGCCCCAAAGAGGTTTTTCCCACCGACGGGCGGGCTGCAAGGATTATGAGATCAGACGGTTGGAAACCTAATGTTAGCGAATCCAGATCGCTAAGCCCGCTGGGAAGGCCTATCACTTCGCCCCTGTTAGACGCAAGGTACTCAAGTTTCTCCATTGTCTCTACGAGTACATCTTTCAGTTGCACGTAGCCCTGGTGGCTCCGTCCCTGGGAAATACTGAATATGGTTTCCTCGGCCATGTCAAGGATCTCGTCCACATCGTACTGGGAGCCATACGCCGTGGATGCAATCTGGGTAGCGGCGCCAATCAACCGCCTGAGCACCGCCTTTTCTGCAACGATTTTCGCATAATACTCAACGTTTGCCGCCGTCGGCACGAAGTTGGCAAGCCTCGCCAGTTCAGCGGCGCCTCCGATTTGCTCCAAAACGCCTTGGGCCCTTAGCGTGTCCGATAAAGTGACCAGGTCCACAGGTTCCATCCTATCGGCGATTTCGGTCATGGCTTTGAAGATTATCCTGTGAGTTTCTTTGTAAAAATCCTCGGCCGTGAGCATCTCAAGGGCCGTGATTACTGCGCTTTGCTCTATAAGCATCGAACCGATGACTGCTTCTTCCGCTTCTATGTTTTGAGGCGGTACCCTTTGTGGCGTCTGAGACAACCTAATTCCTCCTCATTTCTAGGCGCAAGAATACGACTCTCTCCAGCCAGGGCATACATGATCCAGGGCGTCTTGGAGATGCCTGACGTACACTACTTCTATCCCCCGGATCTGCTTTATCCCCCTGGCATTATCGTAAGGAACAATGATGGACTTCATCCCCGCTTGCTTTGCGCCGTATATCTTTTCGTACACCCCGCCAATGGGCTTGATCTGGCCAGTCAAAGACACCTCGCCGGTAACCGCCACATCCTGGCGGATGGGCAGTCCCGTTATCGCTGAAAACACCGCCAAGGTTATGGCTAATCCCGCTGAAGGGCCGTCTATTCTTGCACCTCCGATTATGTTTACGTGAATATCCCAATTGTACAGGTCTATGTCGAAACATTTCCTCAGGGCAGACGCTGCGTTAAACAGCGAGTCTTTCACCATGGACCCTGCAGTCTCGTTCATTCGCATGGTACCCTTGCCTGGTTGCCGTGCGGAAAAAGTCACCGTCTCAATCTCAATTACCGAGCCAAGATAGCCAAGCACTCCCAGGCCGAAAATCTTGCCCACTTCGAGAGTGGGGTTTGCCCTGGCGGTGATGCTTGGCTCAATCCTGCCAGACTCGATCACCGCTGCCACGTCTTCAGCTGTGATAGGCAGGAAACCCCGCTCAGGATATCCGCCTGCATTGTGAAGCGCGATTGCGTAAGCATCAGCCAACAGCCCAACCGCCCGTCTAGCTTCAATGGTGTGGTCGGCTATGAGCCGGCACCCTTCATTGCTGATCTTGGCCCTGAGCCTTCTTGCGGCACCTTTCACTATCTGTACGATGTGGTCAGGAGTAAGTGCGTCAAAGAACACCTCGGCACATCGTGACCTGAGCGCAGGGCTGATTTCCTCGGGTTCCCTGGTAGTTGCAGCTACAAGCACAAAGTCCGCAGGCGCCCCATGGGTAAACAACCGCTTGACGTACTCAGGCACCCTGGGTTCTTCGGGATCGTAGTATGAGGAATCGAAGTACACCCGCTTATCCTCAAGCACTTTCAGCAACTTGTTCTGGAGAAGAGGATCCATTTCCCCTATCTCGTCTATGAAAAGAATCCCGCCTGTTGCGGCAGTGACCAGCCCCAATTTGGGCTCCGGCACGCCTCCGTCGGCAAAGTCCCGTTTGGCGCCCTGGTAAATGGGATCATGCACCGAGCCTAACAGCGGGTTTGTGATTTCCCGCGGATCCCAGCGCAGGGTGGTGCCGTCGGTCTCGATGAAAGGAGCACTTTTCGCAAAGGGCGAAAACGGCAGCCGCTTCGCTTCTTGAAGCACAAGCCTCGCAGCGGAAGTCTTGCCTACCCCAGGCGGCCCGTACAAGATCACGTGCTGAGGATACGGACTTGCAATCTTCGCAAGCAGGGCTTGGATCGCCCTGTCCTGCCCTATTATCTGCTTAAGCGACCTGGGCCGGAGAATCGTCAAGGCAGATCTCGCAAGAGATCGCTTTTCCAGTTTCAAGAGATTCTTGAGTTTCTCTTGCGTCTGCTCAGTCTCAGGGCTGCTGTTATCAAGCAGGATCTCTTTCTTGATCTCTCTAAGGTACTCCTCATGCTTCTCCTGCATTTTCCTGGATACCAGATCCTCAATTTCCTGCTCGATCGAATGGCGTGCAATGTGTTCAGCTATTTCTTCCTGACATTCCTCGAGAATGTCCGGGATCTCATCTAGCGAGGGATACGCTCCAATTGTGGGGTCCTCGTACACCACCTTCTGCAACGCAACTACTTGCTGGAGAAGATCTTGAGATTTCATCCCTCTGAGAGCTCCGAGTTTACCTGCTTTCAGCACAAGCCCTTCAGGCCCGTAAACTGACGCGAGAAACCTGAACATAGCGCCAATGCGCTTTTTTAGCGCTTCTTCATTGTCTGCTCCCACGAGGCTTTTACCTTTCTGGGCCACCCTATTGTCCTCCTTCCGGTTGTATGTCAATGATCACTTCAACCCTCACTTCAGGATGGAGTTGGATCTCGACTGTATGGGCGCCCAGTTGTTTCAGGTTTTCAGAGAGCAACACTCTTCTTTTGTCCACCGGTATTTTGAACTCCGACTGGATCTTTTTCGCAATATCCTGGGAAGTAATGGAGCCGAAAATCCGGCCGTTCCCGGTCTTCGCGTGAAATACCAAGGTTTTTCCCCTGAGCTTATCAGCGTGTTTTTCAGCCTCGGCTTTTATTCTCAGTTCTTTCTTTTGCTGAGCATCTTTGAGAGTACGTCTCTGCCTCAACGCACCTTCGGTGGCAGGTACGGCAAGCCCCCTTGGGATAAGGTAGTTGCGGGCATAGCCGTCCTTAACCTTCACCAAGTCCCCGGCTTTCCCCAGGCCGGCCACATCTTGTTTGAGAACAACGTCCATCTTTGTTCCTCCTTTCGCACAGCACCGCCGAAAGGCGGCACACCGGTGCCGCAGCCTGTTTTGACAATTATAAAGCAATACTTCCGCCGTCACATATCGTTTAGGTAACCATATCGCAACTGACGGACATCGAAAAGTATATCTATGATACCAAAAAATACTGACAGCACGTTCAAAACAGGATTGGCTATGACGTAGAAGATGGCTAACGCAGAGAAGAACTTGGGCAAGTCATGTTTTGATATGTAGTATGAGATTACAGAAGCGGTTTCGATAAGCAACAACAGAGACAACGCCGTAAATACGCTCTGGCCCGCCTGCTCCACAAGAGGCAGGTTGTAGCGTATTCCTAACTCGGCTGCCATGCAGCTGATTATGGTGGCGTGAGCGATGTATTCAGGCAGGATCCACCTGGAAAACGGGGGCAACGGCTCCAGGTTGTGGCCAAGCCTGCTCAGTACGCGCCTTAGCACTTCGTAGTTGAGATAGGATTGAAACAGCGCCGACAGGACCAACCCCGACGGCAGCAACCTGATAAGCAGCGCTTTCATGGTATCAAAATCTTGAATCATGTCTACAAACGGGTTAGTTCCCAGCACCCTTTCAGTGAGTTCGGCTGAAGTCTGCCATGCTCTTAGTAGTTCATCGATGAGCTGCATAGGTGTATGTCCTGTGAGCAGATAAGTGAACAGTAACCAACTGAAGGCACCTATGAGAAAAGCGATGCTCGTAACTACTATGATCTTAGCAGGGGAATATTGCTTAGTCACCGCGTACCCAAAAGTGAGCCCTGTAAGCCCGAACTGAACCCATAGGCCGAAAGCGGTTATCCAGTTCATGAAAAGCGTTAGGCACAGCGCCGTGAGAATGGATGCCATTACTCCCCAGCGCATTCCGTGGCGGAGGACTACAAGAGCTGACGGCAAAGGCCACAGAAGCAAGGCGATGAAGCCGATTAACGGCACGTACTTGCCCAGCAATACCAGTATCATCCCGATAACGGCCAGAAGTGCGCTTTCAACCAGAGCTCTTGTGTTGTACTGGGTCAACGGATGCCCTCCAAGATAGAATTCAAACGCCAGGCCAGGCATTATGCAATCACCCGGCCTGACGCTTACCCTTAGTCGATAGTATATGGCATCAGTGCCATTACCCGTGCTCTCTTAATCGCTCTTGTGAGCATGCGCTGGTGCCTGGCACAGTTACCGGTGATCCTCCTGGGCAAAATCTTGCCACGCTCGGTAATGTACCTGCGCATCCTATTGGTATCTTTGTAGTCAATATATGCGATACCGTCCACGCAGAAATTGCATACGCGCCTGCGTGATTTACGCCCGTTTCTACGCAACCGTAACCCCCCTCAACAAAAAGGTTTGGGATCTATATCACTCTGTAAACGTCGGTATGTCCTCATCATCAGGCCCGGCCCCCGGGATGGGTTCTGAAGGCATTTGATCCTGGTTCCTGGCTCTGTCAAGGAACTGGATCGAGTCGGCAACAACTTCCCAAACCCTGCGCCGCTGGCCGTCTTTGGTTTCGTAGCTGCGGCTCTGAAGTCTGCCCTCGACTGCCACCAACCGTCCCTTGTCCATGTACCTGCAGGTGATCTCAGCCAGTTTCCCAAAGAGCACCACGTCGATGAAATCAGTCGCTCTTTGGCCGGTTTGGGTCGGCCTGCGATCCACTGCCACGGTGATCGTGGTGACAGAAACCCCGCTGGGGGTAATCCGGAGCTCCGGTTGCCTGGTTAGTCTCCCTATTATCACTATCCGGTTGAGCACTGTCTCCCCTCCAAAAAACTTACTTTCTCTAACCTAAATCTATCGGACCTAATTCTCGCTTGAGTCTTCTTTGCCGTTATCGTCGCTGACCACGGCAGCTTCAGGAGCTGCTTCTGGCGCTTTTGCATCCCGTTGAGGCTTGCCCTCTGGGGTCCTCGCCCTCTTCTGCTGCAGCTTTTGTTCAAGCTTAGCACTATGATCAATCCTGCAAATCATGTGTCTCATGATTTCCTGATCGATCTTCAGCAGGCGGTCAAGTTCATCTGCCACCTGTGCAGTACCCGTGAAGACAAAAATAAGGTAGATGCCTTCTCTTAGGTCGTTGATTTCGTAGGCCAGCCTGCGCTTGGCCCACTTTTCAGCTGTGGTAACCGAGCCTTGCAGATTGGTTATGACATCAGTGTACCTGGCAATTATTGAGGCAATCTTCTCATCGTCGTAGTCGGGACGCACAAGGATCAGCATTTCATAAGTGCGCATTCTTCTATACCTCCTCCCATGGACTTTTGCGGCCCCTCTGTCAGGGCGGGAGTAACCGGAGCCTTCGCTCCGCGTCGCTCAACCGGCGCAAAGATCATTATAGCCATCTATATCTCCAAACTCAAGCGCCAGAGAAGCTAGTTTCCAGCTTCTGTAATCTCAACCCGCTTCTTAAGCCTGGACGAAAACTTGCCCCTGTCAATGAAGATTACCCTGCCGCATATCACGCATTTGAGTCTCACATCTGCGCCTGCAAACAACACTTTCCATAGATCACTGCCACATGCATGGCGCTTCTTAAGCTGTACTACATCCCCTGGCCTGAGCGGAGGATCCAACAGCATACTACCGAACCTCCCTGACAATCACAATTGCGAACTTATCTGCAACATCACTGCCGGAATCAATACCTGATATATGCCCAAAAGGATCCCGATGAGGTGGGACGACGCCAGAACATCCCTTACAGGTGCTAAAACCTCCAATCCAACCAGGGGGTACAATGCACCGGCAATCAAGGATAACCATACAAGGGAGAGCGCCATTTGAAGCAGGCCGCCAAGTATCCTCTGGGACAGCGACAAGGAAGCAGCGAAAGCAAGGGTTCTTGAAAACAGGGCCCACACAAACCTTAGAACTGTCAGGAGGATGAAAAACACAACGCCTGACACCAGCAGTTGCGCCATGAGAGACGACAATATAGCACCCCAGCTTGCACCAGCGCCTGCCATGGCCTCTATTTCCAGGAAACGATCCTTGATAAGAGCCGAAATCGGCCTCAGCCACGGGGTTGAGTCAATCCCTGCGAAGAAGTCGGCCACCGCATTGGGATCATAGGGCTTAGAGTAACTTGGGATGAGCAGGAAAATATCATCCCACCAAGCCGTAACACGGGTAACCCATCCGCTTGCCCGCTCAAGGTAGTTTACTGCCGGCCCTGTAAGAAAATAGGCGCCTAGAAAGCTGGCGAACATTCCTGCAAGGTTCAGGACCGATGCCCAAAATCCCGCCAGAAACCCTTTGACGAAGCCAAGGGCCACCACAATGCCTATTGCCACGTCTGCGTAGTTCAGTTTCAAGGAAACATCTCACCTCCGGCAGGCTAATGATCATGTGACGTCCACCTGTCTGCGAATGCAAATACAACTGCAGGGATGGCCGGGCTCCCGTGCTTCCCTGTATATATCGAAATCTGGGTGTCCGCGTACCATGCAAGTAATCCGAGCCCAATGCACACAGCCAGCCCGAAAAATATGTCTTCGAAATACGCCGGAGCTTTTGCTGTGCTCTGGCGCACACTCAACCTGGCAATTATGTAAACACCCAGGAATACGCCAACGAACCACACGGGGCCTGAGAGAGGTTTCAAGCCCTGCTCCAACAAGAACGCGGATACCAGGGTAATTATTACACCCGGTCTGGTATTGGATTGCATACCGCATCACCTTACGGTTTGGGAATTCCTGCGTCTACAAGCACAAGGCCGTTGTCTTTATATACAAGAATAACATCTTTTGCACACGCTATGGGATACCCGTCCACCTTCGCGGAAAACAAAACATCTCCGGTATCTACGTTAAAGCACGAGAATCCCCCCGATTCGAGCACGACCAGACGGCCTTCTACTATGAAAGGCCTCGGAAGTTCGTCCATGGATTTCATATCCCACAATACGTCCCCGCCGGGACCGAGTACCACCACTTGAGCATTTCCGTACAGCTTGCTTAATGCCGCATTTACATCCTTGGTTACCGATACAGCGACGATATCTGTTGATGCCACAGCCGACACTATAGTACCTGCAGGACGGTATGCCCATGCCACTTGGCCCTCTGGCGTGAGGCAATATGCACATGAATCAAGCACGGCTCTGATATTGCCTTCGGGGGTAACCGCGAGGTAGCGCCATGCACCCGCGCCAAGGGATTGTTGCCACAAGATTTCGCCTGTATGTTTTGACAGGCACTGTACCCAAGGGTTCCCGCCTCCTGATATGTCGACTGCAGCAACGATCAGATAACGCCCGTTGGATTGTGCAAACAGGGGTGCGTATGGTATCTGGTTGTCCCACATTACGGATCCCCGTGGCGAAATGGCCCGCAAATGCCAGGGCTCGCCAAACCTGGTTTCCGGTTGGGGCCGGTATGTTAGGAGCACATCATCCTCAAGGAGCGGCACAGGTTTTTCTCCCGGCGCCAACCTGACGGTAAGGGGCGGAGGCCCGGGGTCAGTCGGATGAATTAAGGCAATAGACTGAGGGTTTGCTCCAAGTATCCATGGGCCTGAGGTGATAATGTATTCGTAAGTTCCGGCGACTGGGTATATGGAGCCGTCGGCACCGAGAAAGCCGGAAGAGCCCCCCCTGGCTATCACAAAGCCCAAGGTATGGATTGCTATGAGCTCACATTCAGGGATTGACACCACAACCCTGGGCAGCGTGACGTCCTTATGCAGCATGTATATGACACACAGCGCCCCTACTAAAACCAGTGCACAAATTGCAAGCATTACCGGTTTCCGGGGAAAGCGCTTCCTCGCCAAGTCGCCGGGCCCTGGTTCCGGAGGCGCCTGACTATCCTTTGTTTTCCTCACAGTGGGTAGGCTTAAGCTCATGACCAGGCCCCTAAGGATGCATAAGCCAGGCGTGGATAAGCGCGGCGGCAGCTGCCAGCAGGGCCCCGCCGACCAGCACTTTGCTCAGATAACTGATTCGCTTAATCAGGACAAACTCGTGATATGAGCAGAGAGATTTTTCAACCTCCCCAAGTTCGCGGTAAGCTAAGAACATGTTGAACCTTGGTTCTGATGACCAGGGGCTGAGCTTCACAGCCTCCTTGTAAAGCTTAAGCGCCGTTGATGCATCTCCTTCGAGCAATGCCATATTCCCGAGGTTGTTCAGCACCCTCGGATTTCCCGGGTATTCATGATCCAGCTGCTTCAAGATGGTCTTTGCCTCATATAGTTGACCCAACTTGGCCTTGCACACGGCCATAAGGTTTAGTATGGCAACACTTCCCTTTTCACGTGTGCCTATCCTCCCGGCAAGCACCTGAGCAGCCTCTGAATACTGGCCTTGTTTCACCATCCGTGCAGCCTTTGCTTCGAGGCTCAAATACACGAAACTCACTCCCCGTCCATGCTCCCAAATAATTCTAGGGTACGTGCCATGGTTCCTTCCGGGTTTGTTGCGCTCCTGCGCCTGATGCGTGCATATGGAGCTAGCCCCATGCGAAAAGTAACACATAAGGAGGTGAGGTGTTGACCAAGATTGCAGTGGAACAAGGCCTCAGGCCTTTCCAGCAAGCACTGGAAACCGCAGGGTTTCTTGTGGTGGAGATTAAGGATCCTAACGATGTGAACCGGCATGGAGCGCAAGCGGTAGTAGTATCCGGAATGGATCGGGATTTCATGGGGATAGATGACTCCAGACGCTCACCTGTTATCACCGCTGCAGGCCGGACACCGGAAGAAGTTGTAAGGGAAGTCCGTCGGTCGTTAGGCCCGGTGGAATAGGATCGCTTTCTAAAGGCCGTGGTCCGGGAGTTGCGCCGGGGCGCGAATCTTCCATGTGGTTTACTGCGTGGATAATGCCCCAAGCAATTGCCTGGGCCATCTTAACTACCAGGTTTAGCCTGGTGCTCTGCAACACCAGATGCTCCATGAAGCCACCTACATTGACTACTCCCGCAATGTGCAGATGGCCAACAGGAGGCAGTTGTTTCCTTACACCGAGCCCCGGTTTAAGTGGGCCCTGGCTGACGATGATCGTGCCCACTTCCCTTTGTGTGCCCAGGCATGCATCAACACCGAGTATAATGGGGCTTGTGTCGTCTACGAGCATGAGGGCGTGCTCCAGGTTGCCGGCGTGCACCGGTTGCTCCAAGGTGCCGAGCACCTTCCCTGGGAACCTGCTCCAGGTGAGCATGCTCCCCACCAGCGGACCTAGGCTGTCGCCAGTGGCCCGGTCACTACCTACGCAGATCACCGTTGGCGCCGGACCCATACTGGGTTCCAGACGGGAAATCACAGACAACAGTGCCACTGCTACGCGCCTGCCCGGGTTTGGCTTTGATACCGGAATAGAGTAACGCACGTGTGACATATGTACCCCTGTTAGGAGAATATGCACACAAAGGCGTTAAATAATACCTGTCCGGAGATTATCAGGAGTTCAGCGTGATTGGCCCCCTGCAAGGATATGGCACACTGTCTCGTCCGTGACCTGGTCAAACCGGTCATACCATTGCCCTACGGCATAAAAGGGGAAAGGTTTGAGGACACATACCACTCCGTCGGTATATCGGCCGAGCGTATCTAAAGTTTCTTCCGGTGAAACCGGCACGGCCAGCACTAAAGTCCGGGGTTTCAGCCGGCGTACGTACTTTATGGCAGCAAGTGCGGTAAGACCTGTGGCCAGACCGTCATCCACTACCACGACGTCTCTGCCTTCAACCAATATAGGCTTCCGGCCCTGACGAAAGTCAGCAACTTGCTCAGTTATTTGTTTGCTGATATGCAGTGCCCGGTTCTGTATGTAGTCAGGAGAGGCATACGTATCGCCTCCCGGCGGAAATGTAACATGACCATCCTGGTCCACTGCTGCTATTGCAAATTCGGGGTTGAACGGGGCTCCTATCTTCTTGGCCATGACTAGGTCTAAATCGGCCTTTAAGTCAAGTGCCACCTGCTGCCCGACCACCACGCCTCCTCGTGGGATGGCAAGCACCAGGGGATCTTGGAGTTTCAAAGGTTGGAGGAGTCTGGAAAGCTCCCGGCCGGCGTGTTGCCTGTCTTTGAACATCAATGTTCCCTCTGCCTGTCAGTAACCCCTTTGGCTTGAGTTTGAGTTTCGGCGAGCTTGCTCATCTCAGCTGCTCCTGAAAACACGGCGCCTTCTGATATAACCAAGCTGCCGACTGAAATGTCTCCTCTTAGCCTGCCCGAGGACAGGAGTTCCAGCCGTCCTGTGCACTTCACATTGCCTGTGACGTCCCCTGCGATGGTGACGTTGGCGGCTTCTATATGAGCTTTTACAACTGCGCCGTGGCCAATCATGACATCACATTCAGATTGGAGTTTACCCTGAAGTTTGCCGTCTACCCGCAGACTGCCTTTTGACAACATAGTACCTTGGATTTCTATGCCTTTGCCGAGGACGCTCTCAAAGGCGGCGCCCCGGTTACCTGATTCTTTTGACCTAAACATCAACGCGTGCCTCCTGGGTTCACTTAGGAAGATAATCCATAGGGTCTTGTCTCTTTCCGTCTTTGAAAACTTCGTAGTGCAGGTGAGGTCCTGTAGATGAGCCGGATGAGCCTACATAGGCAATGATGTCGCCGCGCTGTACTTTTTGCCCGGTACTCACACTGACTGAGCTGCAATGGCAATACAACGTCTCAAACCCGTATCCATGGCGAATTCTCACAGACCTACCGTAACCCGCTTGGTAACCGGTGAACGTGACCGTTCCGTCAGCCGTAGCCCGTATGGACGTACGATAAGAGGCGCCAATATCAAGCCCCTCATGAAAATGATATCTTCCTGTGATTGGATGGGTTCTCCAACCATAGACTGAGGTTATGGTGCCGTATGCAGGCCATATGCTTGGTCGCGCCCTGGAATAGGACACCGCGTCTTCGGCCTTCCCGCGGAGTTCATCGATACGTTGTTCCAGTGACGCGATCTCACCGTTTAGGTCGAAAGCTGCCTGCCGTAAAGATCCGAGAACCACACCCATATCCCTAGGTGGAATCCTGCTTATGCTTCTGCCGGAGCGGGACGTAGTCTCGGCGACAAGCTGCCGTGATGCGACCATAGCTGACAGCTCGGAAGCGTCTTCTTGGATCAGGCCCTCTTCCAGAAGCATGCTCCTTGTCTCCCTTTCAACCAGCTCCGCCTGACGAAGCCTTTCGGCCATGTCCTTGAGATGTTCCTGGAGATGCTGTATCTGCATCTCTTGGATACCTGCCACGTCGTAGAGATAGTTAAGTTCTTCATTCTCCCTGGCAGTCTGTAGATATGAGTTGACGAACATTCCAAGGGTAAACAGGCAAATGCACGCTACGGCAAGCACGGACACGAGCGTGGTGAAACTGAAACTTATGCTTCGCGTTCTGCCGTGGGAGTACACCAACAAAAAGGTGAACCTGCGCTCACGGCTGCTGGTTGCTGTCTTCCTAGCAGATCTGTATAGTCGGCCAAAAATGCGCTGTAACAAGCGTGAATCTCCCCCGAATTCTCTCCGCAATATGTATCTATTAATTGTTTCGTCCAAGATCAGGGTGCTGGTCAACTGTTCCGACACCGACGGTATAACATTCGACGTTTCTCACGATAATCCTTCCTTGAAACGCCTATGTTCCCGGCATGCCGTGCCTAACCCCTGGCAAACAGCCATGGGCTGGACATAATCACTCAATGTAAATACGGGGCACCCTGGAACCTATGCCAGTGAGGATTTCGTGTGTAATTGTACCTGCAAGTTCCGCTATTTCGTCGAGGGTTATGGCTTCCGTTCCGTCAGTGCCGATGAGGGTGACCACTTCACCGGGTTGTATGTCCTGTTCTCCCTTGAGATCGATCATCGATTGGTCCATACAAATCCTGCCGGCAATGGGGTATCTCTTGCCTTTGATGAGCACTGAAGCCTTGTTGGACAGGCATCTTGGATACCCGTCGGCATAGCCAATGGGGATTGTGGCAATTTGAGTCGGCAGTGAAACTGTATAAGTGGTGCCATACCCGATACATGTTCCCGGTTCAACCCGCTTGACATGAGATATGCGCGCCTTAAGCGAGACTACCGGATAGAGCCTTGCCTTGTCGGCCAAGGAAGGATCCGGGTAGCATCCGTAAATCATGATTCCCGGGCGTACCAGGTCAAAGTATGTCTCAGGCCAATCCAGGATGGCGGCTGAATTTGACAGGTGGATGAAGCGCGGCTTGATATCCGCATCAGCTACCTGTTTGCGTGCGCGTTCGAAGTTCTGAAACTGAAAACGCGTGTATTGTTTGTCGCAATCGGCAGCCGCGAAATGGGAAAATAGCCCCTCCACTTCGATGTGGCCGGATTTTGATACAAGTTCCAGTGCCTGCGTGAGTTCTGTCCCGGGGCGGAACCCCACCCTTCCCATCCCGGTGTCAACCTTGATATGTACTTTGGCCTTCGTGCCCGCTGCCTTTGAGGCAGCTTCGGCGTCTTGCATTCCTGCAACTGAAGTCACTGCAAAGGAAATCCCTAGTCGTGCAAGCACATGAGCTGCATCCTTTGTGACTGGGCCGAGCACCAAGATAGTGCAGTCCAAGCCCGCCTGTCTAAGTTCAACTGCTTCTTCGGGGGTGGCAACTGCCAAACCTACGACGCCGGGCACCTGCAGCGCAGCCCGGGAAGCCGGTACCGCTCCTATACCATAGGCATTAGCCTTGACTACAGCTAGGATGTGGGCCCGGGGCGATACAAGTTCCCCCACCGCCTGCAAGTTCTTCTTGAAGTTGCCAAGGTTTACTTCAGCCCAAACCGGCCTCAATGGTTGTTGCATGATCATGGTTCCTCCCATGTTACACAATGTTTCACGTGAAACATTGACGCTAGCTTCCTGAATTACTTCCGCTTATGGCCTCAATCAATCGTTCCAAATCCTCCCGCCCAAAAAAACTGATGCTAATCGTCCCTCTTGTGCCCTGCTGCTTCACAACAACCGGGCTACCCAGGGCGGCTGCAAGGATTTCTTCCGCCTCTCTTATGCGCGACGATTGAGACTGCCTCTGCCTGCGCTTCCGCTTCGCCGTCTTTGTTGCCACGGCCTCCTCTGTGCCCCTCACGGAAAGCCCTTTCTCGACTATGCTCTTCGCAACAGCAATCTGCTGATCCCGGGGCAGGCCCACAAGCGCCCGGCCATGCCCGCCTGAAATCTTGCCTTCGTTTATGAGTTGCTTGACCTCAGGTTCCAATCTCAGCAACCTCAAAGTATTCGCAACGTCAGACCGGCTCTTTCCCACTCTCTGGGCTATCTGCTCCTGGGTCAACCCAAACTCTTCAGACAACCGCTTGTAAGCTTCCGCCTCTTCAATAGGCCCTAGATCCTCTCTCTGCAGGTTTTCCACCAGGGAAACCTCCATGGCCTCCCGGTCACTCAGACTCTTCACCACAACGGGTATCTGATCGAGCCCTGCCTTCAAGGCCGCCCGAAGCCTTCGTTCCCCTGCAACCAACTGGTACGAAGCTCCGTCGCGCCTGACGATGAGGGGTTGAATCACCCCGTGTTCGACCATTGAAGCAGCCAGTTCTTCAATCGCAGCATCATCGAAAATCCGCCTCGGCTGGTATGGGTTCGGCCTGATGTCCTTTGGGTTCACATGCAGAATCTCTTCGCTATCCTCTCCGGGCACCACAGGGATAAGCGAATCAATACCTCTACCAAGCCCTCTCCTGGCCACGGCGCAACACCTCCTCTGCAAGTTCCCGGTACACTTCCGCGCCCCTTGATCTGTTATCGTAAATTGTAATCGGTTTCCCATGAGACGGTGCTTCAGACAGTCTGACGTTCCTGGGGATTATCGTTTGATATACTTTGTCGCGGAAATACCGCTTCACTTCTTCAGCAACCTGGAGAGACAGGTTTGTGCGGCCATCGAACATGGTCAGCAGCACCCCCTCCAAGGCCAAAGTGGAGTTGAGCCTTCCCCTTATCAGTTTGATGGTATTCAGCAGTTGCGTGAGCCCCTCCAGGGCGTAGTACTCGCATTGGATGGGTATCAAAACTGAGTCAGCAGCTGTCAAAGCGTTAACCGTGAGCAAACCCAAAGACGGCGGGCAGTCGATGAACACAAAATCATAGTTGTCCCTGATCTTCCCGACTACTTTCTTCAGCCTGTGCTCCCGCTCGTCCATTGCAACCAGTTCAATCTCAGCACCTGCAAGATCCAGAGAAGACGGCAAGAGCCACACGCCGGTGAATTCAGTAGCCCTAAGCGCTTTGACGGGTTCTACATTTCGTACAAGGCAATCATATAACGAGTAATCCAGCTTGCTCCTGTCGACGCCGAGGCCGCTTGTGGCATTACCCTGAGGATCCGCGTCCACAATCAACACACTACGGCCCAGCTCGCCCAGGCAAGCACCAAGGTTAATCGCGGTAGTGGTTTTGCCTACTCCGCCTTTTTGGTTAGCAATAGCTACAACTTTCGACACAACACCCTAAACTCCCATGATTTTTCCTTCACTTCTTCTCTGCATACTACATCAAGTCCTGCCTTTTTCATTTCGGCCACGATTCTCCGCAGGGTGTTTTGAAATATCCTGGGATCCTTGTAAACCATCTTGTGCTTCTGCGGAGGCAACAGCCCCTTCACAGTTGCTTTGCCAGAGGATATCCTGCACAGTTCTTCCATTTCCCCTGCAGTCAATTTCATTCTAACACACCTGCGGAACAGTTCTAGCTGTTTGCTCTCCTCCGGCACTGTCAATAGCGCCCTGGCTTGCCTTTCGCCGATTTCACCGGACTTCAGGGCGTCAAGGATCTCATCAGGCAACCGCAGGAGCCTGAGCTTGTTGGAAATGGTGCACTGCCTCCTACCGCAGCGGATCGCAATCTCTTGATGGGTCATACCGTATTCATGGACAAGTTGCGATATGAGCATGGCTTCTTCAACCGGGTTTATATCTCTTCGCCTGGCTCCTTCGGCAATCCGAGTCACCAGTGCCGTAGCCTCATCCATTTGCCTGACCCAACAAGTGACAACTTCTTCACCCCTGGCCCGGGCGATCCAGTACTCCAGGTCGCCCGCAACCAGTTCGTACCTGTCTCCAATAGGCCTCACCAACACGGGTTGCCTTGATCCTTTGACAAGGGAAACCAGCACACCGCTGGATATTGCTTCTTGGCCCCCAGGCAGGCAAGAGCCTTCTCTAACATCTATAAGGGATATAGGCACGTCTAGACTCTGAAACATGTCGCTGGTCACCGTAGACATAATGAATCCACCTCCACGGTGACTGTTCGACTTGTTCCCAGTAATTTCCTACCTCTTTTTGTCAGACCAGGGGCTTCTTTCCTATTGCGGCATATCTTCGGGGGTACCTTTCGCTCAAAGGCCGGACTTTTCGGTATACGGCCAAAATCCTGCTTCCCATGTTCCACGGCAACGCATAAGCGATCTCGGCTTCAAGTTCCATGCCGGTCAGGGCTAGACCAGGCCCTGACTGTGGTACATGTTGTTCAGGACCCGTCCAAAGCACAGCTTTTCCGCCCACCGCCACCAACCCTGAACACAGTTCCAAAGCAATTCCGGGCATTGCCATGGCTCTGGAAACAGCTAGGGAGTATGTTTCCCTGCACTCCGGATCCTGTCCCGCTTCTTCAGCTCTCACTTGCAAAACATCAACCCGGGACATTTGGCTGCTGCGCAAGAATCCTCTAAGAAACTCGCATGCGCCTTCCCTTGAGTCCAAGAGGCTCACATGCCCACAGTGGCCCAAGGCGCTCAAGGCAAGTCCGGGCCAGCCGTTGCCGCTTCCAAGGTCAACTGCCTTTCCGCCGGAGCAAATCCCATCCACCAGGGCGACGGCAAACGAGTCGGCTAGGAGCTTTACGGCCAATTCACAAGGGTCTTCAAACCCTGCAACGCGCCTTCCCTTCCAGCCTGCAAAAAACTCCAGCCACTCCTCAACTACGGTCCGGCCCGCTTGAGGCACCTTTATCCCCATGTCCTGCATTGCCTTGTCAAACGCATCAAGCGCTCCGGCCACAAACACATCTGCATCAAGTTCCTTCTTGCTCACGGGAAACCTCCCTTTGCTTCTCAACCTGCAGGCTTTGCCCCAAGTTTACCGCTCCGCAACATAGCCAAGATCACCAGGGCATCAGAAGGGGAGACTCCGACAGACAGGGCTTTGCCTATGGTCTGCGGACGATACCTGACAAGTTTATCAATGGTCTCCCGGGACAGGCTCCTGATTCCCCGCCAGTCCACTTGGCTGGGCAGCCTCTTGTTCAGGTGCCGCTCAAGCCGGCTCACTTCCCTGTTCTGCCTTTCAATAAACCCGGCATACTTGGCCTCGATCTCGATCTCGGACAGCACTTCCTCAGGCAAACCGCCCAATCCGGGGACCGCATCGAAGAAGTCCTCTATGCGTTTGTCAGGGCTCCTGAGCAAGTCCCTTATCGTCCTGCCGGATACCGTCTGATGCAAAAGAGCTCTGCCCTTTTCTATCAGTTCAGCTTTGCGGCAAAATACCTCCCACCGTTCATCAGAAACCAGCCCCACCCGCCTTCCTGCAGGGGTGAGCCTCATGTCCGCATTTGAATGCCTCAGAAACAACCTGTGCTCCGCCCGTGACGTGAGCATCCTGTATGGCTCTTCGATCACTGTACTGATCAGGTCGTCCAGGAGCACGCCGATATACGCTTCCCTCCTACCCAGAATCAGGGGCTCCCCGTCTTTTAGTTTCATGGCTGCGTTGACCCCTGCAAGCAGCCCTTGTGCAGCAGCTTCTTCATAGCCTGAAGTGCCGTTTATCTGGCCGGCCGCGAAAAGCCCTTCAATCCCGTGCACTTCAAAAGTCGTGCTTAGCTGGGACGGGATCATGAAATCATACTCAATGGCGTATCCGGGCCTGGTAATCTTGGCCCTTGATAACCCCGGGATGGTGTAGAGCATCTGGTATTGGACGTCTTCGGGCAGGCTGGTTGAAAGACCGAGAATGTACACATCGTCGCTTGTTTCAGATTCGATTTCAAAGTAAAGCTGGTGGCGCTTCCTGTCAGGGAACCTCATCACCTTGTCTTCAATCGACGGGCAGTACCTTGGGCCCACTCCCTTTATGGTGCCGTCAAAAAGGGGAGCACGGTCAATATTTTGTCTGATGATTTCATGAGTGCGTTCATTGGTGTATGTGGAATAACACACAGTTCTCTGCCACTGCTTGGGAACGGACATGAAGGAAAACGCTACCGGCTTGTCGGCTCCCTGTTCAGGCATAAGTTCATCCCAGTCTATGCTGCTTTTCAGAATGCGGGGAGACGTGCCCGTCTTGAACCTTCCTAACTTAAACCCAAGGCCTGCCAGGCATGCAGACAGCCCTCTTGCGTTGGGTTCACCCATAGGCCCTGATTCGATTACCTCAGGCCCCATGAAAATCCGGCTCTCAAGGTAAACCCCGGTGCAAAGCACCACTGTCCTAGAGCGGATTACGCTGCGGTCTTCAAGGGTCACCCCGCAAAGCCGCCCATGGTCCACTATCACTTCCGTAACCATGCCTTCTATAAGCTTGATACCTAACTCGCGGATCTTCTTCCGCATGTATCCTGAATATGCATGTTTGTCCACCTGAGCTCTAAGCGATTGCACCGCGGGCCCTTTGGATGCGTTGAGAAGCCTCATTTCGATCGCAGTGTTGTCCGCGGCAAGGGCCATCTCGCCGCCCAGTGCATCGATTTCAGCCACTATCTGTGCTTTCCCAGGTCCGCCTATTGAAGGGTTACAAGGCATGCCCGCAATATTGCGCGCATCCATTGTAACCATTGCGGTTTTCATGCCTAGCCTGGCTGCGGCAAACGCGGCTTCACACCCTGCATGCCCGCTGCCCACTACCAGCACATCGAAATCAAAGGTGTTACCTGCCAACCTCCGACTAGCTCCCTTCAAAACTTGACTTCAACGCGCCTGTCTACTTGCCTACACAGAAACGGGAGAATATCCGGTCCAAGGTTTCGCCGCTCACCTTCTTGCCGGTGAGCTCCATAAGCGATCCTGCTGCCTCTTCAAGGGCCAATACTATCACATCGTCTGTCCATCCCTGGTTTAGGTACTCAATGGCTGCTTCTATCCCGTCAAGCGCCCGCTCCAGACAATCCACTTGCCTGGCAGAACCAGGCGCCAACGCTTCGGGATCGCCCAGGCTTGCATACATAGATTGAACCTCTTTCTTGAGGTCTTCTATGCCAAACCCTGTAGCCCCTGACACCCGCACCCACCTGTCGCCGCAGATTTGCTCAATCTGTCTTACATCTACCTGTGCTTTGTCCAAATCTGTCTTGGTAATAACCGCCAGGCAGTTTCTGCTTTGCCATTTCTTCAGCCATTCAACGTCTTCGCCGCTGATACCCTGGGTATCATCTAGCACGTAAAGTATCACATGGGATTCTACGGCGGCGGTTTGTGCCCGTTCGACCCCGAGGGCCTCCACCACTTCTTGAGTCTCTCTGAGCCCCGCGGTATCAAGCAGCACCACAGGCAGCCCGTACCATTCGGTTGATTCTCTGAGTACGTCCCGTGTGGTCCCGGGGATGTCCGTGACGATCGCCCTGTCTCTGGATAGCAACGCGTTAAACAGGGATGATTTCCCCACATTGGACCGTCCTACAAGGCAGACTTCCACCCCTTGGGAAAGGGCAAGCCCGAGCGGGGCCCTTTCGAGTACCGCGCCTATATCGTTCTGCAAACCCCCAAGCAAACCCAGGATCTCAGACCGGTCTGCTTCTATTGTTTCCGGGAAATCAATGGCACCCTGAAGCAGCGCCAACAGGTCGACTATTTGTGCCTCCCACTGCCCCACCATGGCGCCAAGTTCGCCTCTCAAGCGCCTGCCCGCGTGAAACAGGGCGGCTTCCGACGACGATGTCACTATATCCAGCACGGCTTCTGCTTCATCAAGGGTCATCCGGCCGTTTATGAAAGCGCGCTTGGTGAATTCCCCAGGCTGTGCCGGCCTTGCTCCCAGCCTAAATGCCAGACTCAGCACTTTTTCTGCAACCACCGGCCCTCCGTGGCACTGGATCTCCACCACATCTTCTCCCGTGTAAGATCTGGGGCCCTTCATGGCCAGAACTATACACTCATCAACTATCCTGCCGGTGCCCGCCTCAAACACATCGCCCAAAGCCATGGACCGGTCCTTCATCTGTTCCAGCGCCGTGCCTTTCCTGAGCCGTACCATCCTGCCTGCAATCTCAAAAGCAGCGGCACCGCTCAACCTCACTATTGCAATGCCGCCTGTGCCTAAAGGGGTAGCAATGGCGGCTATAGTATCCATTAGTTGCCCTTGAATTTCGTCCACGGCTTTTCACCCCCGAAACCTAAACCCTTTCTCCGGCCCTTTATGCCTAGATTATACCCTAGACTGCAAGCCCAAACAGATAAGGGGCTCCGATGTCCAGAGCCCCGGGCTTTCAATCCAGACGCTGTGATATTACCGCTGCCTTGAAGCCGCACCTGCATTTCTGCGCGGCGAAATAACCACCCTCCTGAAAGGTTCGTCGCCCTCGCTGTGGGTAGTCACCCTTCCGTTTTTCTGCAACGCCAGGTGTATAATACGGCGATCCCTTGCATCCATGGGCCGCAGGGTTGTGCTTCTCCCGGTCCTTTCAACCCGCCTGGCAGCATTCCTGGCCATATCCTCGAGCATCTTCTCTTTCCTCTTCCTGTATCCCGCTACGTCCACGAAGATCCTCTTTATGTTTCCAATGCCTCTTGAGGACACCACATTCGTAAGGAATTCCAGGTGTTTCAGTGTTTGGCCGTGGCGGCCGATAAGGATGCCAAGATCTTCCCCGTCCACCATGAACAGGTGAGTATCACCCTGGGCCCGGGTTTCAATAACCCCGTGGACGTTCATCCGCTGGAGTAATCCAGTGAGAAACTCGTATGCAATCTCTGCCCTGCTCTTCTTCAGGGTAACTCTGATCCTTGCGTCTTTACCACCGATAATGCCCAGAAATCCGCGGCTGGGCTCCTCGATTACCTCAACAATCACATCGTCTGCTGATACCCCAAGCTCTCTGAGGGCGTTTTCCAAAGCTTCTTCTACACTACGTCCTGTGGTTTCGATAGTCGTATCAATAGTCGTCACTTGGACCGAGCTCCCTCCCCGGTAGTTTCACCTTGTGGTATCACAAGCCGTTCCACCAAACCGAATAGGTTGGCAGTGATGATGTATACAGAAACTGCCGTGGCAAACTTGACGGAGAAATACGCCATGAATGCCAGCATTCCGATGAGCATCGCGTTCTGGCCCTGTTGCTGCTGTCCGGTAGCCATCGCCGGCGACAGCCGCATAGCCAGATATGAAGTCAGCACGGTAAACCCTACCACTACCAGACCGTATACAGTGCCTTGTTTCATGGCCGGTTCTCCCAGAATAATGCCGAAGAATGTAGCGCCCTTCATCTGTTCGTGGGCATCAAGCGCCCGGATCATCGCCCACAAAATAGGCAATTGAACAAAAGGCAACAGGCAGCTTGAAGCAGGGTTGACCTTGTGGCGGCGGTATAAGTCCATGAGCTCGAGATTCAGCCTCTCAGGATCATCTCCGTACTTCTTCTGTAACCTGTCAAGTTCAGGTTGGACTATCGCCATCCGCCTCGCCGAACGCCCTTGCATAATCGTCAGAGGCAAAACAATGAGGCGAACGAGGATGGTCAAACCCATGATCGTTACGCCCCAGTTGCCTACCAAACCATAAATGAAATCCATTACGCCCAGCATTAAGTTAACTATGTATGACATCGTCTGTACCTCCCTGGCTCCAAAAACCGTCCTTTGGGCACCGGATCATAACCACCGTGGGAAAATGGGTTGCAGCGCAACAGGCGCCACACAGCTAAAGCAACACCTCTGAAGGGCCCATGAGCTATGATAGCTTGCCGGGCATACTCTGAACAGGTGGGGTAATATTTGCAGGTCCGACCTCTTATCGGAGAGATGTATTTCTGATACATTGTTATCAAGAACAGCAAAGCTTTTGAAATCATCCCAACAAACCCATCCTCTTAAGCAAGTCCTTGACAGCGCCCAATAGCTCTTGGTAGGAGCACATGGCTGCCCGTTGCCGGGCAATAAAAACAAATTCACCCCTCGCATCTATGAGAGGCAAAACGTGTCGAAAACATTCCCTAATCCGACGCTTCACCCGGTTCCGCGTACATGCGTTGCCCAAGCGCCTGGATGTTACTATCCCCAGCCTGACAGGTAGCGGATCCTTCCTGTAATACATTACCAAGTACTTATTAGCTACCGACCGGCCTTCTTTGTATACTCTACCATAGGATGGTCTAGGTATCCTGCCTGATACCACAAAAAAGCCTCACTTTCGTTCATCCGGCGCTCAAACGCTAAGGCGCTTCCTGCCCCTGGCCCGGCGTCTGGCAATTATCCTACGCCCGCCCTTGGTCCTCATCCTGACCATGAAACCGTGGGTCTTCCTTCTTTTTCTGCGCTTCGGTTGATATGTGCGTTTCATCTTGGTTGTTCCCCCTACGGACATCATTGGAACTAATATCCTGTGAATGAATCCAATGAATTCAACGAATTATATCTTAGCATGGGTGAAAGTGTCAATAAACCCACCGCTTGCTGGTGATCTGCCGCCCGGGCCACTTACGACCGCCGTCTATCGGCTTCAGCTGACCCGGTTTTGCATTGCCACGCCACACATGCCTTGATATATTCTTTAGAGAGGCACGCTTGTGGTTACTTATGCCTTTATCTAACATTATCCACACCTGTGGATAACTATGTGGATAACCTGTGAACTTGTTATACGCACGTTATAAGCATAGGCTTTTCTCTGTTCTCGGGTCGTTCACCAACAGGAAACACCATCTTGCTAGGGCGGAACCAATTCACAGCTGTATAAGGCAAAGCAGGTATATTTGTCCCCGCCGGGCAAGGTGTTCCAAGATGAAGCGTAGCTCCGGGTTGTGTAGATGTTTCATAATCTTTACGAATGGTGGTCTTCATTATGCGGAGAAACCTTGAAACCCTCTGGAATGATGCGCTGTCAAGGGCATCTATGAGATTCTCAAACCCTGGAATCATACGAAACTGGCTCAAAGACACAAAGCCGGTGAGTCTCGAAGATGAAGTCCTCACTATTGCAGTGCCCAGCGAATTTGCCAAGACGTGGATTGAAACAAAGTACAAAGAACAGCTGGCCTCGGCATGGAAAGAAGCATACGGCGGCCGGTGTGACCTGGTATTCTCAGTCACTAAGCCTGAAAAACCAATACCTGAGGCACCTGCTTTGTTTCCCCACGACGGCCAGGCGGTAGCACCTAAGAAAAAGCGCCCGTCCTCCAACGATAGGTACCAGCAACTCCGGAGTTTGAACCCAAGGTATGTGTTTGACAATTTTATCGTGGGAGCTTCTAACAGGTTCGCACATGCAGCTTCCCTGGCAGTCGCCGAAAGCCCGTCCAAAGCCTACAACCCGCTCTTTCTGTACGGAGGCGTAGGCTTGGGGAAAACTCATTTGATGCAAGCTATCGCCCATCATGTGTTCGCCAACCACCAACGGCTCAAGGTATCGTATGTGTCTTCTGAAACATTTACCAACGAGCTGATCCTGGCTATCCAGGACGGCAATACCCAGGAATTCAGGAACAGGTACCGGAGCGCAGATGTATTGCTTGTGGACGACATCCAATTCGTTGCGGGCAAAGACGCTACACAGGAAGAGTTCTTCCACACTTTTGACGCGCTGCACCAGGCCTCTAAACAAATTGTGATTTCATCGGACAGGCCTCCGAAAGAGATTTCCACCCTTGAGGACAGACTCAGGACAAGGTTTGAATGGGGGCTCATAGCCGATATCCAGCCACCCGATATAGAAACACGCATTGCGATTTTGCGGAAGAAAGCTGAACTTGAGGGGAGGGTGGTTCCTCTGTCGGTGTGTCAATATATCGCCGAGAGGATTCCCAGTAACATCCGGGAACTTGAGGGCGCCCTAATCAGAGTGCTTGCCTACACCGCACTCCACAAATGCGATGTCACCCTTGACGTTACTCAAGAGGTACTCAAAGACCTGCTCCCGGAAAAGAAGGTGGTTCCCATCACCACTGAATCGATCCAGAAAGCGGTTGCCGATTATTACAACGTTCCGGTCAACGCGTTGCTGGCTAAGCGGCGCACCCGTAACATCGCGTTTCCAAGGCAGGTGGCAATGTACTTGTGCCGCAGCTTGACCGAGCTTTCTTTGCCCCAGATAGGCCAAAGTTTTGGCGGCAGGGATCATACCACCGTGCTTCACGCATGCTCGAAGATCGAAGAGGAAAGGAAGGCCAACCCCGATCTGGATAACACCATCGAACAACTGATTGAGCGCATTAGGAAGGTGTAGATTGCTGCTGTGAAGAATTCTGTGGATGAAATCTGGATTGCCTGTTGAGGAAATGTGGATAACTATGGCGCCCCAGCCATCTGCACAAGTTATGCACAGTCATCCACTTTTTCTCCACAGCAGTTTCCACACGGAAATACGGCTGTTTTTCTGGACAAGGAAGGTGTTTTGCACAAATTCACACAATCTACTACTACTACTGGTTTTAGAATATACACAACCGATATACTTAAGGAATGGACGTGTTCTCACAGATCAACACAGGGAGGCGTATGATATGTACCTGTCAATACCAACACACGACCTTGCTTGGTTAGTACACACTGCTTCGCGCCCCATCCCTGCACGAAGCACTTTGCCGGCTATTCAGGGTTGTCTCATAGAAGCACTTTCGGATAGGGTGATCTTTTCAGGTACCAACCTGGATTGGGGCGTAAAGGCATCTTTGCCTGCGAGGGTCTCTGCTTCAGGCTCGCTGGTTGTGTCTGCTAAGATCCTGTCGGATATAGTCAGGACGTTGCCTCCAGGTGATGTTACCCTTTCTCTCGATGAATCGGCATGGGCCCTCATAGTGAAATCGGGCAATCTTGAAATGGTGCTCAACGCCGTGCCTGCGGATGATTTTCCCAAGTGGCCCGAGCCTGCAGGCGGCCACGAAATCTCTTTGACGGCCCGGACCTTCCGCGAATTGATCAAGATAGGCGCAACCTGTGCAGTATCAAACCCTGCCAGGCCCCTGTGGGGAGCATGCTTGATTGATATGCTCGGTGATCAACTGATCATGGTAAGCACAGACCAATTTGCCCTTTCCAAGTCCGCAGCCGGGATGCACACAGCAGAAGCCAGGGCAATTGTGCCTGCCAATGTACTGCAAGATCTGGCACGCCTGAACCTCAAAGATACTGATGAGGAAGAGGAACAGGTGGGCCTGGAGCTATGCGACGGTTACCTTTACTTCACGTCCAATAACGTATCCTGCTTTACCCGTCTCATCGAAGGGCAATATTATGCTTACGAACAGGTTATTCCGAAGACATTCTCTTGCACGGCAACCGTATCCACGGAAGCCATGGCCGGGGCAGCTTCAAGGGCTTCGATTGTGGCCAGTGAAGAAGACAGAGCCATGAGGCTCATACTTGACAGCAAGAGCCAAACTCTCACCATAAGGGCAGGTTCGGCAGAAAAGGGTAAGATGGAAGAGGCACTGCCCGCGCGCGTGGAAGGCGAAGATATTGAGATCTGGGTGCAGCACCGTTATGTGCTTCAGGCACTTAGCAAGATAGATACAGAAGAGACACGGTTCGGGATGACAGGCCAGGTGAGCCAGATGATTATTGAGCCTGTTCAAGATGATCCACTTGAGGGTGCTGTGAAATCCACATTCGTGATCATGCCCATGAGCCCAAAGGGAGCATTCTAATACGTGCGATTTGCTTATGTGCTTCTAAGGGATTTTCGCAACTATCCTTACCTGGAGCTTGAGATCCCTCCAGGTGCATCATTGTTCATGGGTCCAAACGCACAAGGAAAAACAAACCTGCTGGAAGCGTGTTTTTACATTTCCTCTGTCGGCTCACCCAGGGCGGAAAGAGAGTCGGATTTGGCACGTTGGGGTACGAACGCTTTTTCTCTGGCGGCCAGGCTCGAAGATCCTGATACCGTCACAACTGTCAAAATCGATACAGTGGTTACGCCTTCTGTCAGGCGGAAGCTCCAAATTAACGACACGCGTGTGACCAGGAAAGAGCTTCTGGCTTTGTTTCCCTGTGTGTATTTCTCACCTGACGATTTGTACATAGTGAAGGGAAGCTCAAGCCTCAGGAGAAAGCTAATCGATTCGATCTTGTCCAGGCAGGATCCGGTTTACACCAGGACGCTCCAGCGCTACAACGATACCATCTCCAGGAGGAACAATGCTCTCAAGAAGGCCGGCTTCGACACTTCATGGAGGAGAACTCTTGAAACCCTGGATGAATTGGTAATAAACCTTGGATCCCGGTTGCTGTTGAGGCGGCTTGAGCTGGTAGAGGACCTGTCTGCACATACACAATCTACTTACAAATTCATAGCAAACGGCAATTGCTCTGTAACATACATATCCACGGTAGGCGATATTGCACCTGACCCAGAGGATATCAGGTCCCGGTTCCAAGCCAAGCTCCGGGAAATAAGGCATGAAGAGATTGCAAGGGGCGTGACCCTTGCAGGTCCTCACAGGGATGATCTGGAGATTACACTCAACGGGAAAAGTTTCCGGTATTTTGGTTCCCAGGGACAGCAGCGCAGTGTGATGTTGGCGCTGAAAATCGCCGAGGCCCGGTGCCTCCAGCAGAGTTTCGGGACCAGGCCTGTGCTTTTGCTGGACGATGTATTTTCTGAATTGGATGGGGAGAAGAAGTCGAAAGTGCTTTCGTTGTGTGATTTCGGATACCAGGTGCTTATGACTTCGATCGAATTGCCTAAGCACACAGGGCCCAGGTTTTCCCTGTTCTGTGTTGAGAACAACACTGTACAGCCCTGGGGGACCGGAAATTCACGATAGGAGGATAAGATGGCGCGTCCTGAACTTGTAGGCAACGTATTGCAGCAATCCCTGGACAAAATCGGGCTTCTCCCGAGAGCTAAGCGGTTCCAGGTGTTCTGGTCGTGGGCCAGGATCGTAGGCGAGATTGCTCGGAACGCACGGCCCAGGCGGATAGACGGGGACGTGCTGTATGTTGCAACCAACTCATCAGCATGGGCCCAAGAACTCACACTCATGCGGAAGAGCATTATCTCGCGGATAAACGCCTACTTGGGTGGGAATTACATTAACGATATACGTTTCTCTGAACACTTGTGGGGCACGACTCAATCCTTTGGTGTTCCTGATACACACGTCCAGGTAGACAAGGAATATAAGCAATTTATGTCTCAAGAGATTTTAACGCCTGATGAGAAGCAGCGGATAATTTCCCTGGCAAACACCGGTGACGATTCACTGCTCGCTTCCGTCTTCCAAAGATTTGCTGCTACAATGGAGAAGCGGAAGAAATATTTGCTCAAGAAAGGGTTCAAAAAATGCGACACATGCGGATTCCTGTATCAACCGGAGCGTAAGTGCCCTTATTGCAAAGCTAAGCAGGAATCAGATGATTACAACCGCGTAATCACTATCCTTGAGAGGCATCCTGAAACATCTGACCTCACCCTGTCTGTAATGACAGGCGTTAAGCAAAAGGAGATATTTGCAAAGGCCAGGCAGAGTCTTGATTCCATATGGTACCGGAAAGTGAGGCAAGCTTATTTCACGGCTGCCACGAGGAACTTCACAATCGATGAACAATTCCAACTCCGCGAGCTGATGGTAAAATTGGTAAGCTTGCGTACTGGACAACCTGGGCACCTTGTGACCCAGGAACACCTTGATAAAGTGCTTGGCAAGAGGTTTTCGCGTTTGGCGAAAGGACGGGTGGGCAGACGCTGATGGCCGTGCCAACAGCCGAACATCGATTCGATATATAAACTGTGCTAGAATTCTCATTGCGAGGTGGGCGAAGTTTGAAACAATTTGATCAGGAAAAACAGCATTATACTGCCAAAGATATACAAGTACTCGAAGGGCTTGAGGCAGTGCGTAAACGGCCCGGTATGTATATCGGGTCAACGTCTGAAAGAGGGCTTCATCACATCCTGTTTGAGGTTGTCGACAACAGCGTAGATGAATCTCTTAACGGTTATTGCGACCGGATAGACGTGGTTATTCACAATGACGGTTCTGTATCCTGCGCAGATAACGGCCGTGGGATACCTGTGGGCATTCAACCCGAAGTGGGGCTTCCTGCCGTGGAGGTAGTGCTTACAAGGTTGCATGCGGGCTCCAAGTTTGGCAGGGGAGGGTACAAGGTATCCGGAGGGCTCCACGGGGTAGGCGTTTCGGTGGTAAACGCGCTCTCAGAATGGCTTGAGGTTAAGGTACAGCAGGACGGCGGGCTGTATTACATGAAGTTTGAGCGGGGAAAAACAGTGGTGTCTCTCAAACGCCTGGGTGACTCGGATGAGACGGGCACTTATGTGAGATTCAAACCTGACCGTGAGATTTTTGATACCATGGAGTTTGATTTCAACACAGTTGCCCGGCGGTTGAGGGAGCTTGCATACCTTAACAGCGGGCTTGAGATGAACCTTTACGACGAACGCACCGGCCAGCAGGTTACGTACAGATATGACGGCGGCCTAATCGAATTTGTGAATGCTCTTAACAGGAACAAAGATATCCTGCATCCTCAGCCTGTTTACGGCAAGGCATCCAGGGACTACCTGGATGTGGAGTTTGCCTTCCAGTACAATGACTCGTATATCGAGAATGTACAATCGTTTGCAAATACCATACGGACCCAAGAAGGCGGAACCCATGAATCAGGCTTCAAGACGGCGCTGACTCGGGTTATCAATGAGCAGGCCAGACAGTCCGGGGTTTTGAGGGAGAACGATTCCAACCTTACAGGCGAAGATATCCGTGAAGGTATCGTAGCAGTGCTCCACGTAAAACTACGGGATCCTCAGTTTGAAGGACAGACCAAGACCAAACTTGGCAACTCTGACGTCGCTGGGGCGGTTCAGGCGTGTGTAACCGAAATCCTCAATGAGTACTTCGAGGAACACCCCGACATCGCCAAGATTATCGCTCAAAAGGCGATTGTGTCGGCAAGAGCGCGAGAAGCTGCCCGTCATGCAAGGGAACTTACCAAGCGGAAGGGCGCGCTCGAGGTCACGTCACTTCCAGGCAAACTCACTGATTGCATCTCCCAGGATCCCACAGAGTGTGAGTTGTTCCTGGTAGAGGGTATCTCGGCAGGAGGATCAGCTAAGCAGGCCAGGGACAGGCAGTTCCAGGCTGTGCTACCCCTTCAGGGCAAGATACTCAACGTTGAAAAGGCAAGGCCTGACAGGGCGCTGGCACATGAAGACATCCGCGCGCTTATCACGGCAATCGGCACAGGGTTCGGTGATGATTTTGATATCACCAAGGCGAGATACCACAAGATAATCATAATGACCGACGCTGACGTCGACGGGAGCCATATCAGGACACTCCTGCTTACGTTCTTTTTCAGATATATGCCGGGGCTTATCGATAAAGGCTACCTCTATATTGCCGAGCCTCCGTTGTACCTTGTGAGGAGCGGCAGATCAGAGAGATACCTGTATTCAGATGAAGAACTTGCGGCGCATTTGGAGGAGATCAAAGGGTCTAATTACTCGGTTCAGCGGTATAAAGGTTTGGGAGAGATGAACCCCGATCAGCTGTGGAAGACCACCATGGATCCTGCAACTCGGACGCTGAGGCGGGTAAATGTAGAAGACAATATAGAAGCTGATGAGATATTTACAATCCTTATGGGCAGCAGGGTGGAGCCGCGGCGGGAGTTTATCCAGCAGAACGCCCATCTGGTTAAGAACCTTGACACTGTAGGATAACAAAGGAGGGTTTGAGCATGACAGATATTGCCCGGAGACTCGTGCCCGCGCCTATTGAAGAAGAGATGAAACGATCGTATATCGACTACTCCATGAGTGTGATAGTCTCCCGTGCCCTTCCCGATGTGCGTGACGGGCTCAAACCGGTTCAAAGAAGAATAATCTACTCCATGGACGAGTTAGGTACGCGCCATGACAAGCCTCACAAGAAGTGTGCACGTCTGGTCGGAGAAACTATGGGTAAGTATCACCCCCATGGAGACCAAGCTATATACGATGCGCTTGCCAGAATGGCCCAGCCGTTTAACATGCGTTACCCACTGATTGACGGCCATGGCAATTTCGGGTCGATAGACGGTGACCCTCCTGCAGCTATGAGGTATACAGAAGCCAGGCTGACCGCGATTGCCGGAGAGATTCTCAAGGACCTTGGCAAGGAAACCGTCGATTTTGTGCCTAACTTCGATGATTCCTTGGAAGAACCTGCTGTGTTGCCATCGAGAGTTCCTAATCTCATGATTAACGGGTCTTCAGGAATCGCAGTGGGCATGGCAACCAATATCCCTCCCCATAACCTCGGGGAAACGGTGGATGCGCTGATAGCGCTGATAGACAACCCTGATTTAGGTTCACTTGATCTCATGAAATACACTAAGGGGCCTGACTTCCCCACAGGCGGCGTGATTGTGGGCGTCGAGCCTATAAAATCCTTGTACACCACAGGCAGAGGGGTAATGAAGGTCAGGGCTCAGGCCAACATAGAGACCATGAAGAACGGCAGGCAACGGATTGTAATCGATGAACTGCCTTACCAGGTGAACAAGTCCAAACTCATAAAGACCATTGCAGATCTGGTGAGGGACAAGAAGATCCAGGGGATAACCGATCTTAGGGATGAAAGCGACAAGAGTGGGATGAGGGTAGTCATCGAGGTAAGAAAAGATGTCCAAGCCAAAGTGGTGCTAAACCAGGTCTACAAGTACACCCAGCTGGAAACCAGTTTTGGAGGCATAATGCTTGCCCTGGTCGACGGGCGGCCTAGAGTGCTCGACCTCAAAGGGATGCTTTCCCACTACATCATGCACCGGGAAGAGGTTATTACAAGGCGGACCAGGTACGAGCTGAGAAAGGCCGAAGAGCGGGAACATATCCTTGCAGGCCTGGAAATAGCCCTGGCTAACATTGATGAGGTAATCGAGACTATCAAGAGTTCCCAGAACGGGGCAGAAGCCAAAGTCAGGCTGATGGAAAGGTTTCTGCTCGATGAAATCCAGGCCAAGGCGATCCTGGATATGAGGCTTGAGCGGCTTACAAGCCTTGAAAGGGACAAGATCCTGGAAGAACGCCGGGCTTTGCTTAAGGAAATAGAATACTTAAGGGCAGTTCTGAGCTCTGAAAAAATGATACTGGGCATAATCAAGAAAGATCTGGAAGACGTCAAGGAGGCCTATGCAGACCAGCGGCGTACTAAGATCGTGGCCAAGTCAGCCGAGATTTCTGAAGAAGAGCTGATTATGGAACAAGAGGTTTCCGTGATTTTGACCGGCATGGGGTACATCAAGAGGATGCCCCTCAATGCGTACAGGAGCCAACGGAGAGGCGGATTGGGCGCCACAGCCATGCAGACCAGGGACGAAGACTGGGTCGAGAAGGTTGTGTCGGTTACCACCCGCGACACTTTGGTGCTGTTTACCACACATGGAAAGGCATACTGGCTCAGGGTGTTTGATATACCTGAAGCAAGCAAGCAGTCTAAAGGCTACTTGGTATCCAAACTGATTTCCCTCGAGCCGAACGAAAGGGTTACGGCACTCATCCCTGCTCCTGAAAACGCCGATGATGCCGGAGACCTTTTCTTCGTCACAAAGCAAGGGATGTGCAAACGGACCCCGTTTTCTGAATACTTATCCAGCAGAAAAACGGGATTAAGGGCTATCAACCTCCGGGAAGAGGATAGCCTGATACTTGCGAGGCTTGCCCAGGACGGGGATGAGATCCTCATAAGCACGTATTTCGGAAAAGCCATAAGGATGAGTGTGGACGATGTAAGGCCTATGGGCAGGACTGCTACAGGTGTAATAGCTATCAGGCTGGGTGAAGGCGATTATGTGATCGGCGCCGATCCTGTGGCACCTGATTCCAAGGTGCTGCTGGTCACTGAACAGGGCTACGGCAAACTCAGTGAAGTAACCGATTTCCCTCTCCAGAAAAGGGGCGGGAAAGGCGTTATAGCTATCAAGAAGTCCAAGAAGGGTGGCAACCTGGCAATCATGCGTATGGTCACCCCACAAGACGAAGAAGCGCTTTTGATTACAGCTGAGGGCATAGCTATACGGATCAAGCTGTCTGAGGTCAAGGTTGCCCGGAGGAATACCTTAGGTGTGAGGCTGATGAAAATTGAAGACGGTGACCGGCTGTCTGCATGCAGCATGATTGAGGGTGAATGAGCATGTCCAGGGGATTCCAGGTTGTGGATCACGTAGCAGATATAAGGGTAAAAGCGTCGGGACCGGGCTTCGAAGATGTGTTTTCGGAAATGTCCGAGGCGATGTGGTTTGTCATGTTTGGCGAAGCCCAAATCCCTGCGTTGCATAAATGGCATATCGAAGTATCAGGCATGGATATGGAAGACCTGCTCATAGCCTTTCTCAACGAACAGCTGGGCCTGTTTGACACAGACGGCATGGTGATGGCACAAGTAGAAGGGCTCACAATCGAACAAGATCCCGATGGGGAAGCGGTCTGCCTCAAGTCGGTGATGTGCGGGGCACCTGTGTCCCATGTGGAGGCAAACGTGAACGTCCAAATCAAAGCTGCTACGTTTCACGGATTACATCTCACTCCCACAGAAGCCTGGGTTACTTTTGATGTTTGAGAACGTATTACAGGGCCAATCTGTCAAGGGGGCGTGATTTGAATGGCGAACAATCTCAAGATGGTGCGGGAATGTCAGTGGGTTATGCCCAGATCAGGGGGCATGAAGGTAGACGGGATCATTTTCGCCACCCAAGAGATCATTGACGATTTGCAAGGGACAAAGGCGATAGAACAGGTGAGAAATGTAGCTCACCTTCCCGGTATCTTGCAAGCTTCGTTGGCAATGCCTGATATCCATGAAGGGTACGGGTTTCCTATAGGCGGGGTTGCTGCAACTGATCTCGACAACGGGGTCGTGAGTCCCGGCGGGATCGGTTATGACATCAACTGCGGCGTGAGGATCATGGTTTCGAATCTCACCAGGGCCGATGTGATTAAGCGCCAGGAAGAACTCGTAAGTAACCTGTTTGCAAATATTCCCACAGGTGTAGGCAAGAAAGGATCTATCCGCCTATCCAAGAAGCAACTCGAGCAAGTGCTCACACAGGGCGCAGGTTGGGCTGTAAGCAACGACTACGGTTGGGATTCGGATTTGGAGTACTGTGAGGAAAACGGGTGCATGGAAGGTGCAGATCCCAGCCATGTGTCCGAAAGGGCTCTTAAGCGGGGAAGCGATGGTTTGGGTACCCTGGGCTCGGGCAACCACTTTATAGAAGTGAGCTACGTGGAAGAGATATTTGACGAAGAAGCAGCAAGCATATTCGGGCTTTTCAAAGATCAGGCGGTGTTCTGGGTCCATTCAGGGTCAAGAGGGCTTGGGCATCAGGTGTGCAGTGACTACTTGCGTGTGATGCGCCGGGCCGTGTCCAAATACGGCATTTCCCTGCCTGACCGGCAGCTTGATTGCGCTCCGGTTATGTCTGACGAAGGCAAACAGTACTTTGCGGCCATGGCAAGCGCAGCCAACTACGCCTGGGCGAACAGGCAGGTACTAGCCCATTATGTGAGGAAGTCGGTGAGCCAGACTTTCGGCAAGACTCCGGAAAGCTTAGGAATGTACATGCTGTATGACGTAGCTCACAACATCGGCAAGCTGGAACAACACCTGGTGGACGGAGTCAAGCGGAGAGTGCTGGTCCACAGAAAGGGAGCCACCAGGGCATTTGGCCCCGGGCACAAAGATGTGCCTGAGAAGTACCGGGCAGTGGGCCAACCGGTGCTCATCCCGGGTGACATGGGCCGCGCTTCGTACATCCTGAGAGGCACTGAGACCGCCATGAACCTTTCATTTGGATCTGCGTGTCATGGAGCCGGCCGCGCCCTTTCCAGGACACAGGCGCGAAAGGCCATAACCATTGATGAACTCAAACACGAGCTGGAAAGCCGAGGCGTATTCGTAAGATCCGCAACCATGAAGGGGCTTGTAGAAGAAGCTCCTGATGCATACAAGGATGTAAGTACAGTAGTGGAAGCTACCCATTGTGCCGGGTTGGCGGCAAAAGTGGCCAGGGTAAGGCCTATGGGAGTCATTAAGGGTTAAGGACAGGCATGTTACGTGCATGCTGAACCGGAGGGAATCCAGAAAGGGGAGGCAGGTATGGCTGACACAGACAGGAGAGCTGAGATAGCCGTAATCGGCGGCACAGGGTTTTATGAATTCTTTGAGGACGCGACTGAGATAACGGTGAACACTCCTTACGGGCATCCGTCCGACGCGATTTCGGTCGGGACAATCGCCGGGAAGCGAGTCGCGTTTCTACCCAGGCACGGGAAGAAGCACCAGTATCCCCCCCACATGGTGAACTACAGGGCCAACCTGTGGGCGCTCAAACAGTTGGGTGTAAGGCGGGTTCTGGGCCCGTGTGCAGTGGGCAGCCTCCAGCCGGATGTACGCCCAGGCGACTTTGTGTTCTGCGATCAGTTTGTCGACAGGACAACCGGCAGGAAAGACACGTTCTATGACGGCCCCAAGACGGTCCACCTGAGTTCAGCCGATCCTTACTGCGAAGAGTTGCGGAAGATGGGTATCGCCGCGGCCAAGGAGCTGGGTTTACGCTACCATCCCGACGGGACCATGGTGGTAATACAAGGCCCCAGGTTTTCCACCAGGGCGGAATCCAAATGGTTTTCGTCAATGGGATGGAAGGTGGTCAACATGACCGGGTACCCTGAAGTGATGCTCGCCCGGGAACTCGGTATGTGCTACCTCAATGTGTCGCTGATAACCGATTACGATGTGGGGCTTGAAGGAAGGCCTGATATAAAGCCGGTAACGGCTGAAGAAGTCACAAAGGTGTTCATGGAGCACAATGAAAAGCTTAAAGATCTTATGCGGAGGATTATAGAAAGCATTCGCGCCACGGTTCAATGCTCTTGCCATGAAGAGCTGGAAAGAGTGCTGTCTTAAGAGGTGGCACGGGCATGGTACAAGCCATAAAGTGGGACCAAGGCGTACTATCCCTTCTGGACCAGCGGGTTCTGCCACAGGAAGTCAAGTACATAACGTGTACTGATTACAAGCAAACCGCCAAAGCGATAAAAGACATGGTGGTTCGGGGGGCTCCGGCAATCGGCATAAGCGGGGGCTACGGACTGGCTTTGGCGGCGAGCGAAGCAGCAGACAAGTTTGGCTCAGGAAATGACAGCCCTGAGATTTTGGCTGCGGCAGAGCAATTCCTGCGGGAAGCCGCTTCGGTTCTGGTTTCAGCCAGGCCTACTGCCGTAAACCTTCCCTGGGCTGTGGAGCGTGTCTTGAAGAAGGCGGTTTCAGCCCTCAGGCACGGGGGAGCATCCGGCGCTGCTGAAGTTGCCCTGGCAGAAGCGCGAAGCATAGAACTGGAAGACATCGAAGTAAACCGCAGGATCGGCGTAAATGGGGCAGCCCTTATAAAACCGGGTTCAAACGTTATGACCCATTGCAACGCAGGAGCCTTGGCTACCGGCGGGTGGGGAACGGCCCTGGGCGTGATAAGGCAGGCGTGGTCGGACAACAGGGTTCTAATGGTTTACGCAAATGAGACCAGGCCGTTTCTTCAAGGGGCACGGCTTACCGCGTGGGAGCTTATGCAAGACGGAATCCCCGTAACTCTGCTGGCCGACAGTGCTGCAGGCTATGTAATGTCGCTGGGGAGAATCGATGCAGTGGTGGTCGGCGCCGACAGGATCGCAGCTAACGGCGATGTGGCCAACAAAATCGGCACCTATACTCTGGCATGCCTGTGCAAGCTCCACAACATCCCGTTCTACGTTGCTGCGCCTATGTCCACATTTGACCTGAGTCTGGCTACCGGCAGGGAGATACAAATCGAGGAACGGTCCGAAACCGAGATCCTTGAGTTCATGGGTAAACCTGTAGCGCCGGCGGGTGCCCGGGCGTTTAACCCATCGTTTGACATTACACCTGCAGAACTCATATCTGCTATCATTACAGAAAACGGAACTGTGTTTCCTCCTCTGGATAAGAATTTAGCTTCAGTGGTGAAGTGAAGGTGAGAAACAACGACCTGGGACCGGGGGAAGAAGTGGTGAAAATTTGGACGCGGTTTATTGATTCCGGCTGGCGGGTCACGATCCCGAAACCTATCCGCCGCACATTGGGGTGGAAGATCGGCAGGGACGTATGTGTTCACTGGGACGGGTTTGAGCTGACTATTTGCTGCCCCAAGATAGGCTGCATTCAGTGCCCTGACATTAGCCGTGTGGGCGCCCTTGGGAAGGTGCTGATCCCTCCTAAGGTCAGGGAAGAAGCCAGGTTATATCCGGGGCAGCTCCTGTCATTTACACTGCATGGAAACCAAATTATCGTAAGACCTGAGGAGCAGCAAGTTCGGTGTGGCGCTTGCGGTTCCGAGCTGGATGTGGGGCAAGTGCTTCCCAACGTACATCTATGCAGGTTTTGCCGTGACAAGCTTGAGGCGGCAGCTTTGGAAAGCATGAGAGAAGCACTATAATCGGCATCGCAGGGGCAGTATTCATTAGCACTTACATAGCCGGGGTGTATCACCAAGGCGGGATGCTAGGGTGGAAGTATTAGTGGATAATCAAATATCTGAAAGACAATACGTGCGCACCATTACAACCGGGTGGAGGTTTACCTTACCTGCCCAGATCCGAAAGATACGTGGATGGGATGAAGGTACAGTTCTCAGGGCCGGTGTAGCCGGCGACAGTCTGGTTTTGCATGAGGCGGGGGATCAAAGCGCTGGAATGATAATATGTTACTTGGGTTCCGGCGGTAAAGTAGTCATACCCGTTCAGATAAGGGAAACGCTTCAGTGGTCCCTTGGTGAACGCCTTGCAATCAGGAACGAGCCCCATGGAGTTGTGCTGACTGCTTGCTGTAGGAAAGATCGTTGCCGATCGTGCGGCAAGTTGCGTGATGTCTCGGAAGTGATAGAAAATCTCTTCCTGTGTTCTGAGTGTTGGAACCGGTATGCGCAGACAATCATGGCAAAGCGCTCTGGGGGTTGAGGAGATCCGTTCCAGGATGTTGCGTGTGGGGCGAGTGCCGGATATAATAATGTAGGAACGAGCGAGAGTAGTTTAGTGGTAGAACATCGGCTTCCCAAGCCGAGGGTCGCGGGTTCGAATCCCGTCTCTCGCTCCACTGATTTTTAGGGCCGGCGTAGCTCAAGGGCAGAGCAACGGTTTCGTAAACCGTAGGTTAAGGGTTCGATTCCCTTCGCCGGCTCCACGGCGGCTTAGTCAATCCTCACTTGATGGTATCCGCGTGCGCATAAGAATGCGTGTTTACTTATGTTCTACAAACGTCTGAGACGTGCATCGGCGTTTTCCAGCGCCTGGCAGGTGTGGGATTACCGGTGCTAAAGCGTGTCTCAGAAGTACCATGTCTTGGGACTTCTTGACTGTACATGGGTTAGTTTGTTAACGTATTCACGATGAGCATCTACAAGTATATCGGTTATACACACATTACCAATTCACCTTTTGAAGGAGGCAGGGCCCCGTGTCAAATCTTGTAGAGATTCGCTGGCACGCCAGAGGTGGACAAGGAGCTAAGACAGCTTCAACCTTGCTTGCCGAGTCCTCCATGGCTGCCGGGAAATATGTACAGGGGTTTCCCGAGTATGGTCCTGAACGTATGGGCGCACCTATCAAAGCTTACAACAGGATAGGAGATGCTCCGATTACGATTCATTCTAACGTTGAGAACCCCGATGTAGTCATGGTGTTGGATCCTACCTTGGTAGGCCCGGTTGATGTAACTGAAGGCCTTAAGCCAGACGGGATCATCATCATCAACACCACTTTGTCGCCTGAAGAGGTAAAGCAGAAGCTGGGCAGCGATAAGTTCAAGGTTGCCACAGTGGACGCAAGCGGTATATCTACAGAATGCATAGGGCGTGACATCCCCAACACCCCGATGATGGGAGCACTTCTCAAATTGGTCGAAATCCTCCCGTTTGATGACTTTCTCGCAAGGATGAGAGAAGATCTTTCGGTTAAATTCCGGGGACGGGAAAACATAGTAGAAGGAAACATCGAAGCTATGCGCCGCGCCTTTGAGGAGGTGAAGTTGGCATGACCAACTTGAAAGGGTACAAGGACATCTCTATTGGCGGCATAATCACGGAAGCAGGCAATTCAGCCAAGTACAAGACAGGGGATTGGAGAAGTTTCAAACCCATTTGGAACGAAGAAGGATGCGTTCACTGCCTCATGTGCTGGGTCTTCTGTCCGGACAACGCCATCAAGACAGAAGACGGCAAAATGGTGGGCATAAACTACGACCACTGCAAGGGCTGTGGAATTTGTGCCCGCGAATGCCCGAGAAAAGAAAAAGCCTTGCAAATGGTGAAAGAAGAATAACGGCGAAATCTTCGTGCTAAGGAGGCATAAAAGTGGCTGCTGAGCAAAAAAGAGTTGCTAT
>DUVI01000030.1 GCA_012841065.1 Bacillota bacterium | reverse complement strand
CCCGCTCGACTTGCATGTTTGAGGCACGCCGCCAGCGTTCGTCCTGAGCCAGGATCAAACTCTCCGTTACACCTGTATCCTTAAACTCAAAGTACTCTACGCTGTTCAGTTTTCAAGGACCGACGTGTGTCAGTTCACTTTTCCGCCCGCCCTGTCGGGGGGCGCAAGGAGTAATATAGCATCCTTCTGAGCTTAAATCAATACCTTTTCGCAAAGTTCTCCGGCTTTTTGTTGTCCGGTTCCAAAAAACCGCCAGTTTATCACTGCTTTGGCCTCATCATAGGGAACAAAATGACATCCCTTATCGATGTTGCGCCAGTTAAAAGCATTACCAATCTGTCAATTCCTATTCCAAGCCCTCCGGCAGGAGGCATTCCATACTCAAGGGCCAAGATGAAGTCCTCGTCAAACACGTGGGCTTCGTCATCTCCCATTGCCTTTTCCCTGGCCTGCTGCAAGAACCGTTCCCTCTGATCCAAGGGATCGTTTAGCTCGGAAAAAGCATTCCCGATTTCCTTGCCGGCGACAAACAGTTCAAATCTGTAGGTAAGATTCGGTGTTTCAGGTATCCGTTTCGCCAACGGGGATATTTCTACAGGATAATCCAGCAAGAATGTGGGTTGTATCAGGTTAGGCTCAACCTTTTCGTCCAGTAGCTTATTGATGACGTTAGCTTTGGTAGGAGGCCTATCCATCTTAAACCCGAGTTTGTCCGCAACTACCTTAGCATCTTCGTCGTCATTTAGCTCGCCGTACCGGATACCGGCCCACCTTTCAATTGCGTCCCAGATCCTCAATCTTGGCCACGGGGGTGTGAAGTCGATCTCATGTCCATCATATGAAATGTTAGGTGTTCCAATAACTTCCATGGCGCACTTATAGATCAAATCCTCGGCAAGCTCCATCATGCTTTCATAGTCACCGTAGGCCTGGTACACTTCCAGCATGGTAAACTCAGGATTGTGTCTGGTGCTTATGCCCTCATTCCTGAAGTTCTTGCCTATCTCATATACCCGCTCCAATCCGCCTACGAGCAGCCGCTTCAAGTAAAGCTCAACTGCAATCCTCAAATATACATCAATATCGAGGGCGTTATGATGGGTGATAAACGGCCGTGCATTGGCGCCACCTGCTATGGTCTGGAGCACAGGTGTTTCCACCTCAAGATACCCGTGTTGATCAAGGTAACGCCTGATAAAGGATATGATCCGGCTGCGCTTTATGAACACGTCTGCAACATCCGGGTTGACTATCAAGTCTACGTACCTTTGCCTGTAGCGTAGATCGATATCGGTAAGCCCGTGCCATTTTTCAGGCAGAGGCCGCAGCGCTTTGCACAGGATAACCCACTTGTCCACTTCTATAGTAGGTTCACCCTTCTTGGTGCGGAACACTTTGCCTGTAACGCCGATAATATCGCCTATATCGAGCAGTTCGGTAAACCGGCGGTAGTCCTCGTCACCGAGGAGATCCTTACGTGCATAGATCTGTACACGGCCGGTGCGATCTCTGATATCTGCAAAAGCTGACTTACCGTGGCTCCTAAAAGCCATAATCCTACCGGCAATGCTCACCTGTTCACCGGTCATGTCATCGCAATTGGTCCTGATCGCCTCAGCAGTGGAGGTAACCTCATAAGGCCCGCCGAAAGGATCTATGCCGCAGTCCCGAATCTGATCAAGTTTGGATGTACGCCGATTTATCTCCTCTGTGGGCCTTGAATCATCATGTACTCGTCCATTACTGCAATCCACACTTCATCCCCCTGACATATAAGAGCTAATAATCTGTCCAAATCAAAAGCAAAAGGCGCCACAGGGCATTATGGTGAGAACTAGTTCTGGTCTATAGATGCTATCTCATACTGAAACGTGCCTGCAGGAACGGTAACGGTAACCACTGTACCCGGCTTCTGGCCCAAAACCGCCCTCCCCACAGGGGATTCATGTGAAATACGTTTCCTGCCCGGATCGGCCTCTTGTGAACCAACTATGGTGTATTGGTGGATCTTGCCATTGTTAACATCCTTAAGGGTGACAGTCGAGCCGACACATACCACATCAGAATTATGAGCAGAACTTGGTGCTATTACCGCATGCCTGAGAATGTTCTCAAGCTTAAAGATACGTGCTTCAACAAAAGCTTGTTCTTTCTTGGCATCTTCATATTCAGCATTCTCTGAGAGATCCCCAAATACTCTGGCAGCTTTTATCCTTTCGGCCACTTCTCTTCTTCTAACAAGCTTAAGATGACTCAACTCAGCTTCAAAAGCCTTTTTTCCTTCAGGAGAGAGTATTATCTCGCGTTCAGCCATCCTCCTGCATCTCCTGCCTTTCATCAAACTTATGAGCACACTGCCTGAGCATTAACCTGCACAAACTCATATCAGTGTATGTCCCGGTGGTATCGTCTATGCCCATAGACAAAGACCGGCTACCAGTGGTTGGAAGCCAATAGTCACGTGAAATTATAGTGCAAGCTTTGGATGAGAGTCAACATAGACATGGCGCACCCTCTCGATCACCTGTTAGTATCGTTAAGCAGAGCGTTTCTGTTCACCATAGCTATTTGCTCTTGGGTAACAGGCCTTTCGAAGCTTCTGAACCCCCCTAGTTCGAAGCCGTGCTTCTGAGCCAACTGAGCTATTCCGCTCACCTGAGCGACTGTTAGACTCCGGCCCAGGGACCAGTTTTCATACTTCTCTTCCAGGGCCAAGATCATGGTTTCTGCCATGCATGCATAGCTGTGGCCTCTCGGAAACCCAAAATCAAAGTTGAACTCGACATCACCCGGCACTTTCACGATTCCACCTTCTATTACAAGCACATCTTTTCTTTTTTGCTGTACTTCGACGGATACATTCCTTGGCCGCGCAACGTCGCATACAAGCGCCCCCGGCTTGAGATCCTCCGGCTCTATCAGCACATCCAAGGCAGAACTTACACAAACTATCACGTCAGCACTTCTCACAGCTTGCTTTACATCGCTTGTAATCCTAGGGACTATTCCCGTTTCCTTTGTGATTTGGGACGAAACCCTTTCCAACCTTGCTACGTTCCTGGCCGCCAATGTGAGGTTGCAACCCCTGTGAGCAAGGATCAAAGCTAAGACCCGCCCAATTGATCCGGTTGCCCCCAGAACAAGCACCTCTGCCGCGTCCATATCAATGCCCATCAGCCCTGCTGCTTTTAGAGTCCCTTCTATTGCAGTAGCCACGGTGTAGCTGTTTCCCGTGGTTACGGCGATGTCCACATTTTGACTGACCGTTATCCCCGCATCGCCCACCACTGCAGTAAACGCGCCAAGCCCGACGATTTTGGCTCCTAGGTCCTGGGCCAGCTTTGCCGCATCTATTATTTTGTTCATCACTTTGTCCTCGGGCATACTCATCATCATGCCGGGGGTGAGAGGACACGATATAAACCACCCAGAAGCACTTCCATGATCGGACTTGACCCCGGTTATCTCTGACATCTTAAACGGCGATACATACTTAAGCGCATGCTCGACGAGCTTTTCCGGAAGGTATTTAGCGATCCGGAACTTGCGCGCTACATCCGATATTTCAATAGGGTGGACAATAAAAGCAAAACTACCCATAATATCGTCACTTCCTCCGAGTAAATGGCAGAACATGTTGTGATGAGGTTCAGATGTCTAAATCTGACCAGGATTTAAGACTTCTATTCTCGGTGTAAAATCTAACCTGTCCAAGACTTCATTTATCTCCTGGTCTGTAATCTGGTCAGGAGATTTCTTGAGCAGTGAAACGATAAGCCCCTCCATCACATTAGTTCCAAAAGAACGCCCGTCCATCTCAGGGGTGGTGGTGATAAGAGTGTGTACCCCCAACCGCCTGAGCCATTTCACGTCTTCTTCGGTTACTGTATTAGTTATGATCATCTTGCCCGTCATATCATCGGGCATGTACCTCTTTATATAGTGGAAATCCCCGGCAATGATATCCGCCTTGTGATAGTACTTGGCAGGCAATGTTTGCTTGCCTTTCTTGCTGTCTTGCTTCTCCCCTGTGGGATAAAGCATGGAAAACGGCAGTTTGACCACAATTGGCGCCACGATTCTTGCGACCGCGTCAAGGGCGTTCAAAGAACGTAGGGGAACAGGCAGGTTGAGCACAAAGATGAGGTCACCCAGTATCAAATTACAACCTGTTTCCTGCAAAGCTTCAGCCATACCGAAGCGATCCATGGCGCACACAAGCAACACTGTTTTGCCTTTGAAATCTACTTTGCCATGTTGGTCCAAGTACCTGATAACCCTCCGCTCCAACGTGCCCTTCAGCCTGGAACCGTCTACAATGGATGTCTTCTGGGCAGCTTTTGCGATGGGTATTGCATCTCTCAGGGTGTACCTTTTTCTGCCGCACGCTACGTACAGGTCGATACCGCCCATTCCAAACGCGTCGACCTTGCCGTCCAGCCGTCGTATGAACTCGATTGCTTTGTCAATGGAACCGTCAGTTCCTATCCGCTCGATAATTACCTTCTCACCAAGGAGTTCCTGCTCAATACGCTTGTCACGCTTGGATGAACCAATGCTCACACTCACTATGTGCTTCACAATAGCGCCCTCCTATTGCCCTTTCAGATTGACGATCATGTCGCGCAGCAGATCAGGGTTCAGATGCACATCCCCTGTCATAGGCGATTGCCCTATCACTATGGCCGACACATGGGTATGCCGGTCGAGGAGTCCCTTCATCAACTCAAGCCGTTTGTCAGAGCCTATTAGAATCACTTTGTCGAAACTGCGCACGGTGTTGATCAGTTTGAGCAGTTCATTAAGCAGATCAGCCCCGCTCTTCTGCCTTACCCAATCCCAGCGTTCACTGTCTGTCATAAGCCAAACAAACTCCACGCCCTCACCGGCTGCAACCTGGCGGATTTCTTCGCAGTTGGCTACCGGAAAGCCAATTATGGCAATGGAACCGCCCTTCCTTATTTCGCCCAACGTCTCAAGGCGGGAAATGAAAGTCCTGTCCACTCCGGTTATACCTGCCACCTCAGCCTGGGACATACCTTGCACACGCAGACTCAATATCTCATCTATTGCAGCGTCAATCTTCTGGCGGCTGATAACCTTATCCCCTATCCTCACAAACTCCCTCACCGTATCACCACCATGATGTGCACAATGTTGTGTACAATATGATATCAAGGGCAGTAACTTCAGGCAAGCACAATTGGAAAGCGTTTGTGGCTCCCGTACTACAGGGAGCCACCTTGAAGAATCTGCTTATTCTGCTTGCTGGCTGTCGTACCAGCTAGAGGCATGTCTTACCGCACTGACCAGTTCAGCCCAAGAACTTGCGCTGTTCATGGCAACCCGGAGCTTTGATGCCCCCTTAATTCCCTTGAAGTAAAACGCAAGGTGCTTCTTTAGCTCAAGCATTGCCCGGCGCTCCCCGTACCTGTGAGCTGCACGCTCCAAATGGTCAATAGCCACATCAAAACGCTCACCACAGTCCGGGAGCTTAGGTTCAACCCCCTGGAGCACTTCGTGGAGGTTCCTGAAGAAAAAGGGGTGGCCCAATATACCCTTGCCGATCATTATTCCCGAACATCCCGACTCACGGAGCCGCTTGAGGCCCTGCCAGGGAGACACAACGTCGCCGTTTCCCACCACAGGTATACTGAGGCTCTCAGCAATCCGGGAGATCACATCCCAGTCAGCTTCCCCGCCGTAACCCTGGGCTACAGTCCGCCCATGAACAGCAAGCATATCTGCACCGGCAGCCTCAAGGCGCAATGCAATTTCAACTGCATTGTCAGAGTCTGACCAGCCTGTCCTTATTTTCACCGATACCGGGAGGCCGGTTGCGCTCTTTACCGCCCGGACGATCGCAGCAGCCCTGGAAATGTCCTTGAGCAGCCCTCCACCTGCTCCCTGTGAAGTGATCTTCTTGGCGGGGCAACCCATGTTTATATCAACTGCATCAAATCCTATGCCCGATTCGTGGATTTTCTGAACTGCCTTGAACATGTCGCCAGGATCGGAGCCAAATAGCTGAACGGCAAGCGGCCGGTCATGTTCTGAATGCTCAAGCAGGGCCGTCGTAGCCTCGCCGCCCAATGCCAATCCCTTGGCACTGACCATTTCTGTGTAGCAATACGGGCAACCAAACTCTCTCAAGATCTCACGGTAAACACTGTCAGTATACCCGGCTATCGGAGCAGCGACAAAAGGAGGCCATATAGAAAGATGTCCAAAGCGCAACGGTTTCATCGTCTGATTCAACGTCTTCCACCTATCAAGTATTATTGAACTTGTGAGTCCTCAGCTGAAATACCCGCTTCAGCCATGACTTTCTCATCTACATATATAGGAGCTTCCTTTCTGAGGGCAACGGCAATTGCATCGGACGGCCTGCAATCGATATTGATAGTCTCCTGCCCTTTTGACAGAACCAAGGAAGCGTAAAATGTCTCGTTCTTAATCTCTTCAATGGTTGCCATTACAATTTCTGCGCCCAGATGCTCTGCCACACTTATCACCAGGTCAGCGGTCAATGGCCTCGGAGATTTGACTCCTTGAAGCGGGAGCGCAATAGCGGTCGCCTCAAGCGACCGTATCCAAATAGGGATAAAGGTGGTCCTGGTAAGATCTCCGAGCAAGACTACAGCTTGATCAGTATTCTGATCGACTCCGATTCTGTCGACAGTGACCTGGATCAATCCCATCCCTCCTAGTTCCATATTATGCGACCAACCTGAGGATACCCTGAAAGCTTTTCCTCGATGATTTGCTTGATCTGTTCAAGGTCGGACCGGGTTCTGCCTTCCGCTCTGAGCACCAGCGCGGGCTGAGTATTGGATGCCCTCACCAACCCCCAGCCACCGGCAAATTTCACCCTTACTCCGTCGACGGTAATGGTCTCGTATTGCTTTGAAAACTCCTCCTTGAGAGCATCCACAACCTGAAACTTGCAATCATCCGGACAATCAACCCTTACTTCCGGAGTGGAGTCGTATCTGGGCACCAGCTGGAGCAGTTCGTCAAGGCTCTTGTCCGAATTTGATAACAAGCGCAGAAGCCTTGTTGCAGCGTAAATAGCATCGTCAAAACCATAGTATTCATCCCGGAAAAACATATGCCCTGACATCTCGCCTGTAAAGAGCGCTCCCGACTCTCTCATACTCGCCTTTATCAGCGAGTGTCCTGTGCGGGTGAACTCGGGCTTTCCTCCAAGTTGCCTAACTACGTCAACAAGAGCCTCTGAACATTTTACTTCAATCAGGGCAAGAGCCCCCGGATGCTTCGCCAGGATCTCCCGCCAAAACACGGTCTGGAGCTCATCGCCCCACACAGGGTTGCCTGAACTGTCAACTACCCCAATCCTGTCAGCATCACCGTCAAAAGCGATCCCAAGATCGGCATTAGTCTCTCTTACTCTCCTGATAAGGTACTCAAGATTGCGGACCTGGGTAGGATCAGGGTGATGGTTGGGGAAATTACCGTCAGGCTCGAAAAACAGCGCTTCATATTTGACACCTATGCTATCCAACACCATCCGGGCAGCCGGCCCTGCAGAACCGTTGCCGGCGTCGACAATACAGAAAATCTCCTTAGGGCCAAGGTGTATCCTTCCGGCAATATCCCCGGCATAATCAGGCAGAGGATCCCTTTCAGTTACAGTACCTGAACCTTCCTCGAAATCACCTGTTTCGGCGATCTCGCGGACAGCTTGTATCCCTTCTCCAAAGAGAGTATCCCGCCCAAATCCTAGCTTAAACCCGTTAAACTCAGGAGGGTTATGGCTGCCTGTGACCATAACACCGCCCTCAATGCCATACTTCAGCCTGGAAAAATAGAATACAGGAGTTGGGGCCATTCCTATGTCTACAACATCTATACCTGTATCGCAAAGAGCTTCCAACACTGCTCTTGAGTATGCATAGGAAGACAGCCTGTTGTCCCGGGCCAAGACCGCAGAGGCAACGTCGTGCTTTTTTAGAAGCGTTCCGTATGCCCGCCCAATTATGTATGCGTTACTCTCAGTGAGGTCTTCGCCCACTACCCCGCGAATGTCGTACTCTCGAAAAATCAGAGGATTTATCCGGTTCATATCTTAACCCCCTTGTATCCTACATTCTACCCTACCTGAGCAATTCCTTTACTGGATAACCGGTCAAGGGATACGGCAAAACTAGTACCGTGAGGAGGTGAATTCATTTTGACTGAGGTAAAATGTAAGGTCAGTTCATGCCACTATTGGGGACAGGGTGATGTGTGCGAAGCAGATACCATTCTGATAGATCAGGATCAGATGAAGTCTGATACCACCAGGATGGAAACATCATCCCTGGACTTCCGCAGTGACCGGTTATTTGACCAGGAGAGGTCAAGATCCCGATCCCAAAGCGACCGTCAGAGGATGGAAGCCGGCACCATGGGAGCGACGGAATCACAGGGAGGACATTCTGCCAGAACCTCAGAAGCTACTTGTTGCAGGACTTTCAGGCCCAGGGGCTCACCCAAATTGACTTAGTTCCACCCGTGTGATTACCAGAGAGGCCCCAAGGCCTCTCTGGGTTACGCCCGGTTGTTCATGTTGTAAATCAAGTACAGCCCCTCAAGGGTCAAAGTGGGATCAACATCGGTTATGGTTTCAGATTCTGAAGCTACAAGTTGGGCGTGTCCCCCTGTAGCTATGACCCTCGGATTGCCTCCCAATTCTGCAGCTATCCGTTTTACCAGGGCATCTGTTTGGCCGGCAAATCCAAATACAATACCCGACTGCATACTCTGAACAGTGTTCCTACCAATGGCCTGGGGCGGCCTGAGCAGTTCAATTCTGGGCAATCTCGCAGCTTTGGCGAAAAGCGCATCGGTAGCGGTCATGATTCCCGGAGCGATTGCCCCTCCCATGTAGTCGCCGTTCTTTGATATGGCATCAAAAGAGGTGGCAGTTCCAAAATCCACTACTATCACTGGCCCGCCGTACTTGTGATAAGCGGCCACTGCGTTGGCAATCCTGTCCGGTCCTGCCTCTTTGGGATTCTCATACTTAATGTTGACACCTGTCTTTGTCCCGGGCCCAACCACCAGGGCACTGATTCCGAGATACACCCGCATGGCTTTTTCGAACACCGGCGTAAGGGGCGGAACAACCGATGCAATCACACCGCCGGCTAATTCTTCTTTTGTAATACCTGCATGCTGGAGCATTGATTGGAGCATGAATCCGTATTCATCTTCTGTCTTGTGTCCTTGTCCTGCAATCCTCCAGTTGAAGCGGACCTTGCCGCCGCCATCCAGGAGCCCGACCACGATGTGTGTATTGCCGATATCCACCGCAAGCAGCAATTTAGCCTCTCCCCCTTGATCAGGAACTGTTACACCGCCGGCTTCCCTATCCCCGCAACGACCGCGTACCCCTGTATATCAAGTCTGTCAGTATCATAGCAACTAAGGCCTCAGGTATTCCATGGGTAATGCCCACCGCAACAGCTGCTTCCACAGGCACATACTTGAACAGCGCTGAAAGCCCCATCACCCCAACAGTGTTGGCGATGCTGCCGGATACAGCAGCCAGGGCAGGCCCTTGGTTGGTGCTCTTCCGGTTTATCAGCACAATCGCCATCGCCCCTATTGCTCCCAGCACAACAGCAGCCAACCAGCGCCAAGCTAAGGGTTTATCTGCCAGACTCCAATATCCGGTATGTCCCAGAATAGCTGCGGTGACACACATAAGAAGCACGCGGCCTGTGGTCCCCCTGGCTAGTTTGTAAATATAATGGGACACTACTCCAATCAGAATCCTTGGCAAAAACGCAATGAGCGGATTCGAGAACATGAGCTTGGCGACAGGGTTGGGATCGGTCTGGGCCCTCCAGAAACTGAACCCTCCGAAAATGGCGCCTACAATGGCCCCTGCTGCAGGTCCTCCAAAAACACCTGCCAAAATGGTTGGTATGTGCATGGTGGTTGCGGAACCTGCAGGGGTTGGCACAGGAATGAATCCACCTACGGGCATAAATCCTAAAGCTACTGTCAATGCTCCGAGCAAACCTACGGTAGTGATCTTACGAGTAGATAACTTCAATATAGAGGCACCTCCATTCCGGCTTCCACCCCCGGGAATGCCGTTGGAATTCAAGTAGTTCAAGATAGGTCAATGGTGTGGCGATTTAACATCTGCCACCCGTCTTACCCCTATTTCGTTATATATTCATTCAAACATGCTTCGTCAACCCCAAGTATTAGACCTCCAGGTCACACCTTGCTGGAATGCCGGCTAATCCTTGGCTGCTGATGACGGCATCCACTACTGCTTCCCTGACGGCATGTTGTGCGGCAATGCCTATTTCCGCCACCAAAGGCACCCTTAAACCATGGCTCTCCGAAGGCCCGGCCCCGATTTTCCCTGTAGAGACTACAAAAATCGTATCTCCATCCAAAGGAGTAAATACAGGCCTGACTGCCTGGGCAAGGCCACCCAGGGCCATAATGGCAACCCGCCTGCATTCCTCTTTGGTCAAAGCCGCATCAGTAGCTACCACTCCGATCGTGGTATTCTGTCCGGCCAAGTCATGGTTTCCACATCCGAAAACCTGCTGTGGACTTGCAGAATTGTGATTGCACCTGTCAGAGTTCAGAAACCGGCGGGCATTACGATCATACGCTCCCGCCAGAATTTGCCCCCTGCCGGGGTGGACTACATCTCCTACAGCATTGACAACTATGGTACATCCTACTGAAATCCCGTTCTCAAACTTCACATAGCCGTTACCCAAACCGGATTTCATCATATATTGGGGGCCGTGGAGTTTACCAACGGTGGCACCTATGCCTGCGCCCACGTTTCCCGAACGGACTTCGTGGCTTCCGGCATTGGTACAAGCTGTATACGCCATATCAGGGTTAGGGCGGCACCGGGGATCGCCTACGCCCAGGTCGAATATTACTGCACCTGACACAATCGGCACTTTGGCCAATCCCGTGTCAAATCCGACTTGCTTCTCTTCCAAGTATCTCACAATACCTTCAGCCGCATTGAGCCCGAACGAGGAGCCGCCGGTCAAAAATATGGCGTGCAGTTCATGCACGGTATATGACGGCCGCAGTAAATCCGTTTCCCGGGTACCCGGAGCCCCGCCTACAACGGCTACACTGCCTACCGCCCCGTCTTCACACAACACCACCGTGATGCCTGTGATACCTTGTGAGTCGCATGCGTGGCCCACCTTAATCCCTTTCACATCTGCAATTGAACTCATCTCTCACACCCTCTCATTACAAACGGGCTACAAAGCGCGGGACTGCCCGCACCAGATGTAGCCCGATTTTTTCCCCGGCCTTTCACAACGGATAAAAGCTCTAGAACAAGCCGGTGATCCTTCCGTCTTCGTCGATATCCATACCTGCGCCTGCCGGTTTGGATGGAAGCCCGGGCATGGTCCGCATCTCGCCTAGCAACGGGTACAAGAAACCGGCTCCCATAGATGCCCGCACTTCTCTTACAGTTACCCTGAAACCCCTTGGACGCCCTTTTAGGTTCGGATCATGGGACAAAGACAGGTGTGTCTTGGCCATGCAAATCGGCAGGTTTCCAAAGCCCAGCCTGGTGTAACGCCTTATCTGCCTGTTGGCCAGGGGCAAGTAGTCTACACCGTCTGCCCCGTACACCTTGGTAGCAATTGTCTCGATCTTCTCCTTGATGGGAGCATCCAACGAGTAAAGGAACCGGAAATCAGCGGGCTCGTTCTCGGTCACATCGATAACGGCCTTCGCCAGATCTATGCCGCCCGCTCCGCCTTCAGCCCATACTTTGGATACAACCGCTGCAGAAGCCCCGGCTTTCTTGGCCCTTTCCAACACAAACGCAACTTCCCTGTCACTGTCAGTGGGAAAGTGGTTGAGGGCCACGATGCACGGAACCCCGTGCAAGAGCACGTTTTCAATTTGCTTGTCCAGGTTTTCGCACCCTTTATCGAGCGCTTCCAGGTTTTCTTTAGCAAGGGCTTCAGTATCCAAGGGCTTGCCGGGAACCGCCTTGATGGCTCCGCCATGCATCTTGATTGCCCTGATGGTAGCCACCAGCACCGCGGCATCCACCCTCAACCCGCTGTGGCGGCACTTAATGTTGAACATCTTCTCTGCACCTATGTCTGCTCCAAAGCCTGCCTCAGTAATTGTGTAGTCAGCCAGACGGGTTGCCATCATGTCAGCAAGCACCGAAGAGTTGCCGTGAGCTATGTTGGCAAATGGTCCTGCGTGGACAAACACAGGTGTATTTTCAAGGGTTTGTATCACATTGGGCTTTATGGCGTCTTTCATCAGTACAGCCATGGCGCCTGCGCACTGCAAGTCTTCGGCGGTTACAGGGTTTCCGTCATACGTGTAACCTACGACTATACGGCCTAGTCTTTCTCTGAGATCCTTTAGACCGGTAGTCAAAGCTAAGATAGCCATGACTTCAGATGCAACTGCAATATCAAAACCTGTCTCCCTTGGATAACCGTTTTGAGAACCGCCTAATCCGATCACGATATTCCGGAGCGCCCGGTCAGATATGTCCAATACTCTTGGCCAGGTTATCGTAAGGGGATCTATGTTGAGCAGGTTTTTGTGCAAAATGCTTGCATCAAGGAACGCTGCCAGTAAATTGTGAGCCGTGGCCACTGCATGGGTGTCGCCGGTGAAGTGGAGGTTGAAATCCTCCATGGGTACGCATTGGGCATAGCCGCCGCCTGCAGCGCCGCCCTTAATCCCGAACACCGGTCCGAGGGAGGGCTGGCGTATGGTGTTTATTACGCTCTTGCCCAGCCTGCCCATGGCTTGGCCAAGCCCGATTGCAGTTGTGGTCTTGCCTTCGCCTAGAGGAGTCGGAGTGATAGCTGTCACTACTATGTACTTTCCCTTGGGACGCTCTTCCAGATAATCCAGCAGATCGAGGGTAAGCTTGGCCTTGTACTTACCATAATTTTCAACATAATCATCGGGTATCCCGAGGCTCCTGGTAATCTCTAATATCGGTAACATCTTGGCTGATTGGGCAATCTCAATATCCGACTTCAAGTTCAACTCCCCTTTCTGACTTGAAACTCCACAAGCAACCTAAAGGCAGAAACCTCCGGCCAATCTGCCTTCTTATGATGACTGACATCCCCGCCAAAGAAAAGCTACCAGGAAGCCCAGGCCAAGGAATATTAAGTCCAGCTTCGTTATACCTTTTTTCGCTTTTTCTTTAGGCGGTTCCTTGGTTTCAGCTTCGGCTACGGAACCCTCCGCCTGCGAAGCTCTCCATTCTTCATATTGCTGAAACTCGGAGCGATACTGCTTCTCCAGGTCGCGTTCTCTGAGGCCATGCAGAATTGCTTTGTTACCCCGATCCACTGTTTTCACCACCTACGCATCAGCTATTGCAAACATCCGGCTACTTGTCGTCCAAGAGGCTGCAATTACTTATTGTTCTTGCTTCTCACCGGTTTTCCTGCTTTTATTACCACATCGACGAGATTTATTCCAAACCTGTAAGGAACATCCATGTAATCATGCGTATCAAAGATCACTGCGTCCATGGCAAACCCTGGTCCAAACCCTCCTGCAATTCCGCCAAGCCCGGAAGCCCACGCAGCATTCCAGGTAGCTGCCACAAAAGCCTCCTCAGGCGAAAAGCCCAACGCGGAGCAGGCAAGAGTCATACACAGGGGAATAGACAAGGCTGTACACGTGCCTGGGTTGAAGTCAGTGGCAATTGCCACGGCTACACCGCTGTCAAGCATCTGCCTGCCGGGAGCACCCGGGAATTCTCCCAGAAAGCACGATGTGGCCGGAAGCAGCACTGCTATAGTGTCGCTTTCAGCCAGCATCTCAATGCCCTTTTGCGATACTTTTATCAGATGGTCGCAGGATACTGCACCTAGCTCACAAGCCAACTCGGTTGCGCCCGTATTCTCGAGTTCATCTGCGTGAACCTTGAGCTCCAATCCGTGTTTCCGGGCTTCCTCAAGGATCACCCTGCTTTCGTCTACGGTAAAATTGCCCACGTCGCAAAACACATCTGCAAACTTAGCCAACTTATTGCTGCTTACAGGCTCAAACATCCTGATAATCTCGTCAATATACCCTTTGCGATCGTGCCTAAACTCTGGTGGGAACGCGTGGGCCCCCATGAAGGTGGGCACAATGTCTATAGGGTGGAGACGGTTGCATTCCTGGATTACCTCGAGTTGTTTGATCTCAGTCTCCAAGTTCAAACCGTAACCGCTCTTGGCCTCACAGGAAGTTGTCCCAAAGCTTAGCATCTCGTCCAGAAACCCAAGGGTCCTTTCGACAAGTTCCTCTTTAGAAGCGGATCTGGTGGCTCTCACAGTGCTCATGATGCCTCCGCCTTGCTCGGCAATCTCCAGGTAGGAAGCACCCCGGCACCTCATTCCATACTCATCAGCACGCCACCCGGCAAAAACCACATGAGTGTGCGAATCGATGAACCCTGGAGCGACTACCTTGCCGCACGCATCTATCACCGTGGCACCGGCCAATACCTCAACCCTCTCGGGGAACGCTGCCTGTGGCCCACATGCCACCACCTTCCCCTGGTAAGCAGCCAAAAAGGCGTCTTCTATGATACCTAAGTCCTTGGCTTCAGCACCCCGCTTAGGCCCTTTTCCAGGGTTCATGGTAAGGATCTGGCCTATATTGATTACAACCATGTCGGCAAGCACCTTGCCCGGCAGATTGCGAGAGCCGGCCTTTTCCACACTCAACACTCCTCTCCCTGCAGGTTACCGCTACAAACTTGAAGGTCCGCTTCTGCGTTTGCCATCGTCGGCGATAATCGTAGCCACTGACCTCCGCCCGTCCAGGCAGTCCAAACCTGACATTATAGCATCCAGGTCGAGCTCCTTTATCATCGAGCCGTAAGAGAATACGTCCTCGCCGATATCCGACAGGCGCATCTGCAGCTGCCCGACTGTGTCAAAAGAGTCGAACACCGTGATAAACCGGCCTAACAGAGTCCTTTTTAGTCTTTCAAAGTCCTTTGAATCCACGCCGCTGCGCTTTACCCTGTCAACTTCATCAAACACCATCCCCATGAGCTTGTCGGGATCGGTGGTTTCGACGCCCACCCCCGCAAATCCGTAATCAGGCCACCCCTCATACGAAAAACTGAACCGGTCAGCCAACCCTTCCTCATTTACTCTCCTGAATAAGGAAGAACTCCGTCCGAACATAAGCTCAAGGAGCATATTTACGGAAGCCTCACGCAATAGCAGTTCGCGGCCGTCTTTTCGGTTCACGTCTTTCCACCCTATTTGAAGCAAAGGAGTAGGTACAGGCATGGTGATTCTCACATTATCGCCAACCTCCTCGGGCTCCTCGGGACGGATGCGCGCAGGCGGCTGGCAGGGCTTAAGATCCCTTCGTGCGATAATCTCTGCGGCCAAAGTCAGAGCTTCCTCCCGGTCAAAATCCCCCGCCATATACAAGCTGGTATTGGCACTGCAGTAGAAATTAGTGTGACAAAGATAGAGGAGCTCTTTGGTGACCTGCTGGATGGAATCCTCTGTGCCTGCTATGTCCAGGCGGACGGGGTGGCGCAGAAACAAGGACGACAGCGTTTCCTTGAAGAGCCTCGAACCAGGCTGGTCCTGGTACATCCGGATTTCCTGCGCTATTATGCTCTTTTCCTTTTCCACAGACTCGTCAGTGAAATAAGGCGAGAATACAACCTCCATCAAGAGTTCCAAAGCCTTGGGGAAGTTTTCAAGGGTCCAGAAGAGATACGAAGTGTAGTTATTGGCTGTGTATGCGTTGGCTGAAGCTCCCAAACCCGCAAAAGCTGAAAAGGCTTCCCCCCATTGTTTCTCAAACATCTTGTGTTCCAAAAAATGAGCTATGCCCGGAGGTACGTTAACTTGCTCACCTGTATCGTTGGGTATGAAAGCATTGTCGTTGGAGCCGTAACGCACGGAAATCTCCGCATACTTCCTCCTAAAGCCCCTCTTGGGTAGTACGAAAACCTTAATACCGTCTATGACCGTTCCATGAATCTCTTCTTTGAGTATATCATGCCTAAGTATGGTACGCTGCTTATCCAATTGCATCTTCCTTTGCCCTCAAAGTGTATACAGCTTTGAGTTCCATTTGCGATGCCACTTTGACTACATCCTCTTTGGTCACCGTCAAGATAGCATCTGCAAGCGCTTGGGGTGTGGCTATCCCCCCAAGGATTTCGCGGCTAAGAGACCGCATGACCAAAGCTGTCTGGGAATCCCCTTCTGTCATCAACCTTCTGACCAGCCCCATTCTCGTGCTCTCCATCTCCTTATCCGAAATATCGCCTTTTTTCATGGCTTCAACCTGGCCAACTACCAACCTCTCAACTTCTTCCCTGTCAGCGTCTGAAATACCGGACGTAGCGATAATCAACCCCCGCCAGGTATTGGAGCTTGTATCCGAGAAGTATGCCAGGCCATGCTGTTCTCTTACAACGGTAAATAGCTTTGAATGGGGAAAACCGCCCAGGATGCCGTCACAGAATAACATCGCGGGCAACTCAGGAGTACCCTCACGAATTCCGGTTCCAAAGGCCATACATTGGACCGTCTGCTCTCCGGGCAGGAAATCTACCGCTCTTAACACACCTTCCGGCACGGGAGGAGGATCTACCTCCTTTGATATATCCATCAGCTGTTCCGACCTGTCATATGGAAACCATAGCTCGTAATTGCTTAGAAACCGGACAACCTCCTCAGCGCAGTCACCTATCACATAGATGCTGATTGGACACTGGGAAAGCACCTGCTTCCATGTGTTCCATGTATCCCTGGAGTTGACTGTCTCAAGGTCCGCCAAAGTTCCCCAAGCCGGAAGCCCCCTGGGATCTCCCTGGGAGATCTCGTGCAGCAGACGGATTGTAGCGTAATAGGGGCGGTTATTGATAAGCCCGATTATGGCGCGCCGGTGCTCATCCCGCTCAACCTCAAACACCTCTTGAGGATAGGCACCATCCCTAAGTTTTGGCCGGGTAGCCAGGTCCCAAACAAACGAAAACGCCCGGGATACAAGAGAACTGTACGACCCGGACGTGTCTTGGCCCAAGTGAGACGGAGACGGTATGTCTATACCGAATCTGATCACCTGGATGGGCCCTACTTTCCTGGCATCTGCGCTCATGACGGCACCGTACATGTCTTCCAGAAACCTGGATATGTCCTGCACTGTAGGCAAAGCCTCAGTACCCCTGGCCGCCAGCCTGGGTACCAGAGAAAGAGCCGCAAGTTTATCTGCCATTGCAGGAATCTTGCAGAAGACGTCAATGGACAAGGCCTTCCATTTGGTCTCAGGCAGATAGTGAAGCGTAATACCATGTCCTAGTTCTGCTGTCTTGAAAATGTCGTCCGGTTTTCCGGTTGTTGTCGATTGCATTGGCCGCCCTCCAATTGTGTTTGCTATCTTATCATGTGCAAATAACAACTCAGGCCACTCATTGCGTGCTACAACTTCCGAGCCACGGATGTGGCATCCGAACCGAGGGAACCGGTTAGTACATCCTGACCTTAACTGCCTGGCTTCCAGGCCACGAAGTATGCTCTAAGAGTGGTTTCAGAAGCCGGCTTCAAGGTGTTAGACTCATAAATCCCTTTTACAACAAACCCTGCTGCCTCTAGCCAGTCAGAAAGGCTTTCAAGGGGGAAGGCCCTTTCCCTGTGAATTTCATCGAATCTGCTCCACACCCCGTTACATTTCAAGAAACCTGTAAGGTTAACTTGCCACCATTCGTGCCTTTCATCCCATGAATCTCTCCACACCACAAAATACCGCGGGCCCTGATATATGCTTGTGTCGGTAGGTATTGTGGATAGCCGGAACCGGGTGTTCACATCGAACACAAAACACCCTCCAGGGCTGAGGGCGTTAAACACCGATTTAAAGCAAGACTGAACATCCGGTGCCTCCAAGAGGTAGTTGAGGCTGTCAAACACGCACACGGCTGCATCAAATTGCCGGTCTACAGTGAAGTCTTCCATGCTGCCTTTAATGAAGGAGATATAGAGACCTTCGTCCCGGGCTTTTTGCCGGGCAACCTCCAGCATTTGTTGTGAACGGTCAATACCTGTTACCAGGTATCCGCTTCTGGCAAGGCGCAGAGACATGTTGCCTGTTCCACAAGCCAAATCAAGGACTGAAACAGGCGAAAACCCATGAGCTGACCAAAGGAACCCGATGTAGTCGAGCCACCGGTCATAAGGCACATCAGCCATTATTTCATCGTAGACTTTTGCGAAACCTGTGTACGGAAGTTTAGAAGTCAAGTGAACCCCACCGCAAGTTGTCATCAGGACAATGTACATGTTTCCGGATACAGCCTTATTGTGATTGTGTTCGTCCAACGAGGTCAAAAGTCCTTCAGTACCCGAAGGGAAAGGTGAGCCAACGCACAAAACGCGCATAACAAGACGGCCGCCGGGTTCGTCCCTGCGGCCGTCTTTGCCGCATCAGCTATAATACGGTTACTGCACTTCAGGAACAGGGGTCACCCTGCCCGACCTCCGTACTTCTTTTGAAAACCCTTCATCCAAGACATCCTGAGAAGATTTAGCATCCGGAGCCGCTCTCTCAGGCTGCGGTTCGGCCTCTTCAAGACGCTTGCCTGATATCAGGCGTTCCAGTTCGTCTGCCTTAATGGTTTCCTTCTCCAGAAGGGTTTCAGCAATGAGTACCAAGGTGTCACGGTTTTCAGACAAGATTTGTTTAGCCCTGTCGTAGCACTGGTTGATAATGTCACGTTCTTCCTGGTCTATCGCTGCTGCAACTTCTTCAGAGAAGTCCCTTTCCCTGGCAAGATCTCTGCCCAGAAATACCTGGCCTTCCTTCTTGCCGAAAGTAAGCGGGCCTAGTTTCTCAGACATGCCAAACTCCATGATCATCCGTCTCACCAGGCGGGTTGCCACATCCAGGTCATTTGCCGCGCCGGTGGAGACTTCTTCAAATATAAGTTCTTCAGTAGCCCGCCCTGCCAATGTCGAAGTAACTCTGTCCAGAATCTCAGACTTGGTTACAAGATACCTGTCCTCTGTCGGGAGCTGAAGGGTATATCCAAGCGCGCCCCCTCTGGAAATAATCGCTACTTCGTGGACGGGATCGGCATTGGGAAGTTTGTGGGCAACCAAAGCATGCCCGGCTTCATGGAATGCAATAACCCGCTTTTCTTTGGCGCTCATTATTCTGGATTTCTTCCTCGGCCCTGCAACTACCCTTTGAATCGCTTCTTCAAACTCTTGCATTCCGATGCGTCTCTTCCGGTGCCTTGCCGCCAGAAGCGCAGCTTCGTTAATCACATTTTCAAGGTCCGCAGGAGTAAACCCTGGGGTAGCTTTGGCCAACGTCTCAAGGTCGACATCCTTCGCCAAAGGTTTGCCGCGGCTGTGAACCTTGAGTATTTCTTTCCGCGCCCTCAGATCAGGTTTTTCAAGCACGATCTGGCGGTCAAACCTTCCCGGCCTCAAAAGCGCAGAGTCGAGGATATCCGGCCTGTTGGTACCGGCCATAACGATAATCCCCTGGTTTACGCTAAATCCATCCATTTCAACCAGGAGCTGGTTCAGGGTTTGCTCCCTCTCATCGTGTCCGCCACCCATGCCTGCTCCTCTCATACGGCCCACTGCGTCGATCTCATCGATGAACACGATAGACGGAGCGCGCTTCTTGGCTTCCTCAAACAGATGCCTGACCCTGGCTGCACCCACTCCTACAAACATCTCTACAAAATCAGAGCCGCTGATGGACAGGAAGGGTACACCTGCCTCTCCTGCGACTGCCTTGGCCAAATACGTCTTACCTGTGCCCGGCGCCCCGAAAAGCAGCACTCCCTTTGGAATCCTGGCGCCCATCTCAACGTACTTCTTCGGATATTTGAGGAAGTCTACTACTTCCTGCAATTCTTCCTTAGCTTCATCACAGCCCGCAACATCATCAAATGTGACCCTCTCATGTGAATCGGACTGCAATCTTGCCCTGGACTTGCCAAACTGCATCACTTGCTTCCCGCCGCCCTGGGTTTGCTGGATCATGTAGAAAAATATGCCTATCATTAGCAATGCAGGCAGCATATTTGTCAAGAGCGATACCCAGATCGACGGTTCCTGGGGGAGCCTCAGTTCGACCACAACTCCTGAAGCCACCAGTTGCTGGTACAACTCTGGGTCGATTGGAATAACCGTCCTAAACTTAGTACCGTCCTTTAGGGTCCCTATTGCAGTTCCCGAAGCAGCCTTCTGATCAGTTATCGTGATGGAAGTTATCTCACCCTTTTCCACATGCGAAAGGAACTGACTAAAGTCCATGTCAGCCAGCTGATCCTTGGGGGCAAACAGATCAACCAAAGAAATTGCCACAAACATGAGCAAGACATAAATTGCAAGGCTTCTCCATATCCTGCTGTTCAATCGAATCCCCCTCTCCGTTTATCCGCCACTGCATCTTCTACCCTTTCCGTGTTGAGCACACAATTACTCGCTAAATCGTAACACAATTCTGCCTTCTCCGCAATAAGGGCTCGATCTCGATTTCAAGAATTTTACAGGTTCCTGGCCCAACCTTGAACTGCTCACTTAGTCTGAATCCCCCAACCCAAACAACCTTGTTTCCAGACACGAAGATGGGGACAAAACTGCGGTAGTAGCGAGGGACACGCATAGATATGAGCAGATCTTTGATTCGCTTTTCTTTCCCTTGCATCCCCAAGGGGGTAAACCGGTCACCTGGCCGTCTTGTGCGAAGCCGGATCTCACCCTCACATTTATTGTAATCTGCCCACGCCTTTAATTCCAGCATAAAAAAGCTCTCTTGCTTGGTAAACCGGTTTTTACAATGCCCGGCACCAGAGTTATCCAGGATCCGGGTCTTAACGGTCAATCCTAATGAAGGCACAGGTGTATGTCCGGGTACTTGCACCGGAATATCAACGTCTTCAGGCGGGGGATAAAAGCCTATACACCCCTGATGCCTGTGAGCAGTTACCCGCTCTGGCAACGACACTGTATTCTCACTGCCTTCGAGCAATCGCAGTATGTGGCTCACCTCTAGACTGTCTGTTTCTCCGGTACATTCTTGCCAAGCTTTTTCCAATACCCTGGACCCGATAGCTTTAGGAAATGCCTGCAAACGCTCCTCACAGACCAGGGTGACCCTGCCTTCTTTCATCGAAGCGCTGAGAAACGCCGCTCCTGCGCGCTCCTCAAGAAAATCCGCATCCCATCTTAGAACCCTGGCTGTCTTCGCCAGGGTCTCGATCAGGGATGGATTGAGCATATCTGCCAGCTTGGGAAGCAGTCTGTACCGTACCAGGTTTCTCGTATACTTGAGATCAAAATTGTATACGTCAGTTATCACCGGGAGGTTTCTCTTGCGGCAGTACTCCTCGATAAGGGTTCGGGGGACCTGGATGATCGGCCTTATCACCGGGCCGTTGACGGGTGGAATACCCGCCAACCCCTGGGTGCCGGCTCCCCGGGCCAGCCTCATGATCACCGTCTCAGCTTGATCGTTCATGTTATGGCCCAAAGCAATCCTGTGGGCCCCAATCTGCTCCATCAATTTGAAGAAGAAATCATACCTGGCTATCCTGCCCGCTTCTTCGATACCAACCTTCAGAGTATCTGCTATCTCGAAAACCTCAGCGTGCCCTACCTCAACCGGAAGATTCCGCGACTGGGCAAAATCCACCACAAGTTGAGCGTCCTTGTCAGCTTGCTCTCCGCGCATGTGGTGATGAAGATGTGCCACATAGAGGCTAAAACCCAGCTCACCGGATAGAATATTCAGGCTGTCCAGCAGACACATTGAATCGGGCCCACCGGAAACAGCGCAGATCACCGTCTGGCCTGGTTCAATCATGCCGTATTCCCGGATGGTTGAAGCGACGGTGTCCAGGACTTGCTTGACAGGATCCCCAGCCGAGTGAATCACCCCTACAGTTTTCTCCTACATACACATACCATTTACCGCCAATGTTTTCAAATACTCTCTATGAGAACACCTACTACTGTTATATCATCGTTGGGCATCTGCCTTTGATAGCGGAGGCTGTGATTCACCAAGGATTTTACATGATCACCCAGAGATCCTTCTTTCAGCCGGCCTAATCTCATCATGAGCATATGCTCTGCCCTTGCCGGCACCGGGCTCGACCTGAACACCCCGTCCGAAACCAAGAAGATCAAGTCGCCTGGACCGATGGGTTCACTTGTTCCGTGACAGAATACATGGGTCACGGCCCCTGCAGGAGGATTGGAGCCGCGGACTACCAGGACATTTCCGTCTCTTTTCCTGATAAACGACGGCGGGGCCCCGAGTTTGTAGAAATATACGCGCTCTACGCCGGCATCTATTACCACACAATCCAAGGCTACGAAACTGTCCGGCCTCCATGCCAGATGCAAAGTGGAGTTCAAGAATGATATGCATGTGGTATGGTCAAGCCGGCAGTCTATCAAGGATTTGAGCAGCCGCACCGCATCCCTGCTTTGTTTGGCGGCAATTTCACCTTTTCCCATGCCATCAACCAGAACCAGCAGCGTCCTTCCGGCGTCCAGGTCATACCTGACCCAGGTATCACCGGGTCTTTCAACGCCGGACGCTGCGATCGTGGTACCCTTTACAGATATTTTGAGGGAGGGGCTCTTGTCTCCGCATGCTCCGGTAACCCCGCCCGGGTAGGTATCCAGCTTGAGCTGGCTTAGGCACCTGAATTGATACGCAAGGCACCCTATGGTGTCAGATTCAATGGAACTGAGCTGTTTTTCAAGCCTGTCTATATGTTTCTCGTAATCGAGGTGAAGTACCATCTCCCGAAACCTGCCGCACGTATCGGCTAAAGCCAAGCTGCTGTCGTACAAGCCGATTTTGCCTGTAAGCCGGGCCTTGCGGGCAAGATTGGTGAAGTTTTCATATGTTTCGCCAAAGCGCTCCTCCCAGCAAAAACCGCGGTTTCCGCAATCGTGGCATACCTTGTCGAAGAGATGCTTGATGGTAGCTGTATCCAAGTCATGGCTTGCCTGAGCTTCAATGTCCCGACCCAGGCTTCTCCTGTCCGCCCGCTTGCCCGCCCCATGGAGTGCTGCCCCAGAGGCTGTTATCCCAAGAACTCTGCCACCGGCTGTCTGCCCCCCCAGGACGGCTTTATCTGAACCGAAGTCATCTAACCCAGACAACCCGCCAGACTCTGCCCTTGAAACACTTGCTTCATCAAACAAGCGGCCAAGTTCTGAAAGCACATCGAATACCGGGGCCGGTCCGGCAACTGTCTTTTCCGTGGAAACGGCATCGGGACCTGCACGCCTGTCAGTTTGCCGTAGGCCAGGAGCAAACCCGAAAACACTCTCGACCAGATACGCCCTTATCCCCGGGGTGATAAACAAGATCACTGCCGACGCCATGATTTGCTCTATCAGCCTGTGTCTTATGAGGGAAGCGGAATCGGAAAAGAACGCCAGAGCCAAGCCAGCCGACAGATATCCCAGGGTTGCTTCCAACTTGCCCAATTTACCCCCAAACCCTGCGATCGCTCCGATTACGCCCAACTGCCCGATTATCTCAGGGTTTTCTACACCTGTCATGCACACCACTAAACCACATAACACTCCTGTTAACGCGCCTACGCTTGGGCCGGAGGCGTATGCCAACGCAAGGGTACCGGCCATGCTTATCATGACGCCAATGTCTAGGTCGAGCAGTCTGATGCCCTGAAATCCGCCAATTGCAAACAGGCTCAATAAGAGCAGCGCTTGTCCTGTTTTCTTAGATAGTAAACCCTGCTTTTCGGCACCGGATGCCATGTCAAAGGCTGAAATGAAAATCAACCCTGAAACCATGGTGCATAACGCTTCTATGAATGCAGACAGATAAAGTGAAAAACTGAGCCCTGTGGCGAGTCCTGCAACAGTCCGCGCCATGAAAACGCAAAAACCCGCGATCAGTGCGTTCACTATGCGTGGGTAACCGGTCCGCTTCTCCTCGCGTGAAAGCAGAGTAATCCCTATCATTGAAAGTGCTGCAGGAATCAGCAGACTCCATTGCCTGAGACTAGCAGTGCCGGCAAGCACGGCAGCACCCGCTAGTATTGAGAGTCCGCCCAGCACAGTGCGGTAAGCTACGTAAAACCCAGGACCGAAGGGAATGAGACTTCCTATGATACGGGCCCGGCCAAGCAGGAACGCCATTATGTAAAGCAGGTACAGAGGAATGATTGATTTTTGCCCTCCGATAGGTTCCTCAAGGCTCTGGCCGGTCGGTTCTTGCCTGGGCCTCCTCCGGGTCCGGGCTAATTGGTTCTTGATAAAATCGGTCATTTTGGTCACGTTGATTCCCCCCTGGGTACTTCCGGGAGTGTGTTGTCTACTTGGTGACTTGGTCAACAAGGCGGTCTCGTGCGCTGTTGGTCATACGACTCATCCGGCTGCATTGTCACGCGTTTCCATTTTATACCTTGAACGGCAAATATCATGTCGGGGCTTGTCCTCAGGCGGTTGTACGGGGAACCAAATGCTTGTCGAACAAGCAAGGTCTGTTTGGAACGGTGAAAGATATTGAGTTTCGGGTAAGTAGCTCGGATGTCCTATCAGTCCGCTTACAAGGTTCCGCTTACAGGGTGCCCATGTGGCCATAAGCTCACCACCGGTTAGCAGAATCCGGCCCTGAATATTGACGAGTGCTTGCATCCTGCTTATAATTAGCTATGCTGTGTGGCGGCGTAGCTCAGTTGGTTAGAGCATACGGTTCATACCCGTAGAGTCACTGGTTCGAATCCAGTCGCCGCTACCAAATCTTGCTTCATGGGCCATTAGCTCAATTGGTAGAGCATCCGACTCTTAATCGGAGGGTTACAGGTTCGAGTCCTGTATGGCCCACCACCTGTATTTTCCCTGCTCCATTAGCTTGCGGCCTGATATGTTCCATGCTACTCTCCCGGAAAACCGGAAGACTCTTACTCTAGTCTTGAGACAAAGGATGCGGCGTTCGATTACCGCTCCGGCATGCGCAAAAACTGAGCATATCCAAGTCCCATATACTCAAAATCTGAGCCTACCCGGTCGGAACATAGTCAAAAACCGAGCACACATAGCCGCTACACGTTCAAAATCTTGTCCTGTCCGGCAGCGGTCTACGCAAAAACTGACCATGGCCAAACGCCAAGTGCTCAAAATCTGACGGCATATCCTATCCATATGGTCAATAAGTGAGTCTGCCCAACCCCCGGTGTTCAACTTCTGCCACCGTGCCACTAGAGACACCAATACTCCCTCACCGGTGTCACCGGCCGCAAGAAGCAGGACTACACCGCGGGTTTGTAGAACAGGTTCCCAGCGTGACTGACAAAACCACGCAGAAAGCGCGGAGAATATGTAAAACACGGAGATCATGCAAAGTTTGGGGAACAAGATGACAGGGCGTAGATAGCGAGATGGCGTTGAAAGCTAGATTCAAACAATGTGAACGCAAACAGAATAATGGATTGAGCAGCCAAGACACCACACACCTACCTCTGAGGCCACCTCTAAAATGGGCAGGTGGCAAACGGTGGTTAGTTCCTTACCTGCGGGAGTATTGGGACAACCATTGCCACCGGCGGCTGGTTGAGCCCTTCTGCGGGGGATTGTCGGTAGCATTGGGGCTTCTGCCAGACTCCGCCCTGCTCAACGACATAAATCCGCATCTAATCAACTTCTTTTGTTGGCTCTCAAGAGGCCTTCAGGTTGAAATTGATATGCGGAACGATAAGGAACTCTATTATTCCCACCGGGCCCGCTTCAACCACCTTATACAGCAAGGCCTCAGTAACACCAAACAAGCAGCGGAATTGTTCTACTATCTCAACCGGACCGGGTATAACGGCCTTTGCAGGTTCAACAAAAAAGGCAAGTTTAACGTTCCCTTTGGCCGTTACAAGACCATAAACTACACACGGGATTTCTCAACCTACCAGGACCTGTTCAGGAATTGGGAATTCATGTGCGCGGATTTCGAGGACATCCCCGTCAACCCAGACGATTTCATTTATGCAGATCCACCCTATGACGTTGAGTTTACCCAGTACTCGAAAGAAGGTTTCACCTGGGAGGATCAGGTCCGGCTTGCCAGATGGCTGTCGGAACACCCTGGCCCGGTGGTGTTGTCCAATCAAGCGACCGGCCGTATTGTCAGGCTTTATGCAGACCTGGGCTTTTCCATTAGGTATCTTGACGCTCCTCGGATGATAAACTGCACCGGAGACCGCACCAAGGCCCGAGAAGTACTTGCTGTTAAAGGCGTATGATGCCCGCCAAGCTGTCAAGCCTGCCGGCAGCAATCGCCAATCGTCAGCCCCGGATTCCCCGAAACGTGAGTTTGTCAGGTGACCGGCATTGAAGATGCGAGCAGAGGAATATATCAAGATGTATAAAGGAGGTCTTCGTATGGAATGGGGTATAGTGCTCAGACTGCTCCTAGCTACGTTCTTGGGTGGAATCATAGGGCTTGAAAGGGAACTTGTAAACAGGCCGGCGGGGCTTAGGACACATACACTGGTCTGCTTGGGCGCGGCTCTGATAATGGTTACCAGCGAATCTTTATTTCAGGAATATCATCATTTGGTCAATCTGGATCCGGCGAGGTTGGGCGCTCAAGTGGTAAGCGGCATTGGCTTTCTGGGCGCCGGCACCATAATGAAAGACGGGCATAGAATAAGAGGCCTTACTACAGCTGCAAGCCTTTGGGTTGTCGGGTGCATCGGGCTTGCCATAGGAGCCGGCTTTTACACAGGTGGGATAGCAGCATTTGTACTAGCATATATTACACTCATATGCTTGCGGCGCTTCGAGCGGCTGTTCGCGAAAAAAGTGGGGCTGACCAGTATTGCAATGACCATCGCGGATATGCCTGGTCAGCTAGCTCAGGTGACAGGCGTTATCGGCAGGTTCAAAGTGCAGATAAGAGATATAGATATAGTAGACACCGACGGTGACTTCATGGATGTGGTGTTTTCCGTATCTTTGCCTCCTGTGGTGGACAAAGATGCATTGATAGCTGAACTGAAACGCGTAGAAGGTACAGAAGAAGTCAGTATTTCGTAACAGCACCTTATGCAAAACCTGTACTACAAGATCTATACAACAGGACCTATGCTTGCGAAAATATGTCGTCATCTATCTGGCGAGTTTGTCTACTACCGATATGATCTCATCTATCTTCTGCTTCTTGCTTTCAGGATCCTCAAAAGCTTCGGCGACACAATGTCTCAAGTGAGCATGAAGTATGTCTCTGTTTATGTTTTTCAGGATGCCGATAGACGCCATAAGCTGGTTGGAGATTTCGATACAATACCGGTCATCCTCAACCATCCTGACAAGCCCGTCTATTTGTCCCCTTACAGTCTTGAGTTTCCTCAAGGTTGTATCCTTGTCTGCTCTCATTTTCATCTCCCGTTGCATATACTCAGAACATTCCCACACGAAACTCTGGGCCCCGCCTGTAACACTTCCCGCCGGCTAGATCGACTCCCGGTTACGATACTTCGACAACCTTGTAACCGGCCTCTTCTACAGCCTGCTTGAGCACCTCATCAGATACATCGCGCTCGAGGGATACGGCAGCGCTCTGGTTCTCAAGGCTTACCTCAACGCTGCTTACTCCTTCCGCTGCCCCGAGCGCCTTTTCCACCCTCATCTGACAGTGCTGGCACATCATCCCCTCGATTTTCAGGGTTTTCTTCATTATTAGATCCTCCCCGTCTGTTTTCTCCACGGCAACGGGCCGGACGCCTGAATCATCAGCAAAGTCCCCAGATGCAGTACCCAAAACCTGTGAAACACCCGCAGGTTCAACTCGGGTACCCAAAACCGCCGTTCCCACCCATGACACTGAGACCGGCTCGAAACGCCTCTCAGAACCGTCCTGCTTTTCAGGCGCAGGGGGCCTGAACTTGTGCAATCTCAACGCGTTGGTAACTACAAACACCGAGCTCATGCTCATGGCAGCAGCACCAATCATCGGTGAGAGTCTGAGCCCAAATGCAGAGTACAGCAGCCCTGCAGCTACGGGTATCCCCAGTGTGTTGTAGAAGAATGCCCAGAATAGGTTTTGCTTGATATTCCTGATAGTCGCCTTGGACAACTCCATGGCCCCGACAGCATCCATCAAATCGCTCTTTATTAGCACAATGTCCGCCGACTCAATTGCCACGTCAGTGCCTGCACCTATCGCTATTCCTACATCTGCTCTTGCAAGGGCCGGGGCATCGTTAATGCCGTCGCCTATCATGCCAACCTTGCGCCCATCCTGCTGCAGGCCCTGGATTGTACTGTCTTTTTCATGGGGCAATACCTCGGCAACGGCCTCATCAATATCCAACTGCACCCGTATCGCCTCGGCTGTCTTCCGGTTATCGCCAGTGAGCATCACAACCTTGACTCCCATTTGTTTGAACCTCTCCACAGCCTGGCGGCTTGTTGGCTTGGGTACATCAGCAACGGCAATCACCCCAAGTAAAGAGTTCTCCTCTGCGAAACATATGGGCGTCTTGCCTTGCCCGGAGAGTTTATCTATAAGAGCCTCCATGGGCCCGGTATCGACACCTTTCTCACGCATAAGGCGCACGTTCCCGGCAGAATAGGCTTTCCCGTTAATGCGGCCTTCTACCCCTTTACCTGATACCGCCTTGAAGTCAGACACTCTCCTCAAGGCAATGTTAAGTTCCTTTGCGTAGTTCAGAATGGCTTCTGCAATAGGGTGTTCTGAGTTCTTTTCCAACGCGCCCGCGATTTCCAGCAGATCTTCTCGCGAGCCGGCACTGCCAAGCACGATATCTGTCACACGTGGCTTGCCCTCTGTCAAAGTGCCTGTCTTGTCCAGCGCTATGGTATTCACATGATGGAGAATCTCTAATGCCTCAGCTGACTTTATGAGTATGCCATGCTCTGCTCCTTTACCTGTCCCCACCATGATGGCGACCGGCGTTGCAAGCCCCAGAGCACACGGGCAGGAAATAACCAGCACTGATATCCCGATGGACATGGCAAACTCGAAACTCTGCCCTGCTAACAGCCATCCAATGGTACTAACGAGGGCGATTGCCATCACAACCGGCACAAATATGCCGCTTATCCTATCAGCTAGCCTGCCTACAGGTGCCTTGGTGGCACTTGCCTCTTCTACAAGCGCAATAATCTTGGCGAAGGTAGTATCCATACCAACTTCAGTGGCCCTGAACTTGAAAGCACCTGACTCGTTAATCGTGGCTGCGCTTACACGGTCGCCTACCTCTTTCTTGACCGGTATGCTTTCGCCGGTCAAGGCAGATTCGTCTACATAAGATTGTCCTTCACTTATCACCCCGTCCACGGGGATCCGGTCTCCGGGCTTGATGACTATTACATCCCCTACTTCAACCATTTCAACAGGAATTTCTTCTTGTACCCCGTCCCGTTCCACCAATGCGGTCTTGGGCGCCAGATCCATGAGTTTCTTAATGGCGTCTGAAGTCCTTGCTTTGGCCCGGGTCTCAAGAAACTCCCCGAGGGTTATGAGGGTGAGGATCATTGCCGAAGATTCGAAGTACAGGTCATGAGCATATTGTACTACCAGTTCCCAGTTCCCTGCGCCTAAACCGTAACTCATCCGAAATATGGCAAACACCCCGTACACTAAGCCGGCTCCGGAGCCTACGGCAACCAGCGAATCCATATTAGGCTTTCGCCTGAGAAGCGCTCCGAAGCCAACTGTGAAGAACTTCCTGTTAACGTAGACCACCGGCAGGACCAGGAGAAACTGGGTGAAAGCATATGAAACCGAATTCTCGATGCCCGATAGGAATGAAGGCAAAGGCAAATTAATCATAGGCCCCATGGATACATACATCAAAGGCGCCATAAACAAGAGGGAGTAAACCAAGCGTTGTTTCATGGCTTGGATTTGTTCTTCCACCAAGTCTTGAGATAGCGCGGTGGATGAAGCTTGGCCCACCGTGTCTTGCGTTCTGGTTCTTACAGAAGCTCCGTACCCGGCTTCGGTAACCGCTTTCACAATGTCTTCATCCACTACTTGCTCCGGATCATACTTAACGCGCATGCTTCCTGTGAGAAGGTTCACAGTCACATCCTCTACGCCCTGAAGCTGCTTGACGTTGCGCTCCACTGCAGCTGAACATGCCGCGCAAGTCATGCCTGTGACGTTGAACCGCGTTTCTTTTCCTTTCTCTATCTCTTTCAGCACCCCCGCCACCCCCACCGGGGTGTATGTGTATCGATTGTATGGCTCGGCTTGGATTGTGTCAACATATAGTGGATGAGAGCCGGCACTCCCGCAGTCTGCAGGAGCAATAGCCGGCAAGCACCATGATAACAGTGTTCTCGAGCCCAGGATGTATAATTCCCGAGCCAAGATGTGGCTCACCGAAGCTCCCAAGTCTGCCAGGGACCCAAGATCGGATCGTACAGCCAGCATCCACGGCGCACAGGGATGTCTATTGCAGCCGCTGGGTCTAAACCCAGGACGCGGCATATATCCTGCCGGATATTCTCCCGTTCTTGCACCGAAGTTGCATAAATCATGAGCAAGCAGTCGGTTTTCACATCAGGATATTGACCCGGCGGCTCGCCTGTCCGGACCACCTGAATGGGATATTTTGAAATCTTGGCCACAAAAGAAACACCATACCTTGCAGCCAGTTCGAAAGCCAGGAGGTACAAGTGGGTTAGTCCATCAGCCCCGCCGCTGTGAACCCCGGTTCCCGCTCCCTGGAACCACGAGCTCTGGCTCCAGATTTCCACCTTCCAACAATCGATACACTCTGGCACAGGGGTCTTAAGCTTCAGTACCTTTTCCCTGCAAGCGGCACACTTCTTACGCCAATACTCGTTGGGATAGCCGAAGTAGATCCACAAATCATCTTCCAGGGTTCTCATACCGGTAACCACCTCACAGGTCCGGGCAGGGCCAAGTCGTGGATGAGATCACAAAAACCTTCTATCCCAAAGCACAGAGATTTCGTTCATGTATATTCAAGGACATAACTTGGAAACACGGGGTGCACAAGGCAATACTTCGCCCATTTACAACCGTTCGAACATGGTCGAAGATTCAGCAACCACGGAAGGGAATTTTGGGAACGTAACAAATATATGTTACCGTAACAAAGATCATTCGACGAATGCGTTCGTCCGGTGCGTTGTCATCTTGT
>DUVI01000029.1 GCA_012841065.1 Bacillota bacterium | reverse complement strand
ATCATATGTTGAGTGTTCATAGAAGCGAGGAACAAGCGGTTAGGAACCAAGCGACCTGAAAATGAAGCCAGGAAATACCAGAAGACGATTGCATAGAACAGGGAGACAATCGTGGAACATCAGGTGCTTTCGACTAACAGTCTGAAATCTTCGCAGCACAGCTATTGTGGTGGGCACTTAGACACCTCACAAACACGTTACTTCTTTTCTTTCTCGAACTCACATGAAGCAATGATTTCCAATAGGCTGTCCCAGGGATTGATGCTGTTCCAGGAAAAGCGGCTGACGCTCATTATACCGTTAGTGCTGGTAGCCCTGCTTTACACCAAGTTCATACCGAAGCTGGAATACCTTAGCCGGATTGCTCTGGCGTTTCCCATCGGATTAGGGGCGGGCATAATCCTCAGGAGCACTATCAGCGGACAGCTCTTCTCGCAGGTTGCGGCTACAATGCTCCCCCTCAATTCGGTAAGCAACATCATAATAGTCGTGGGTACCTTCTGCGTCACGTATTACTTCCTCTTTACCGTTAAACCGAGGAAGAACACTGAAGCCATTGGCAAGACTGGCATATATCTCATGATGGTCACCTTCGGGTTGTCATTTGCTACGTCGGTTGCAGCCAACACTGCGACTTACCTTGGATTCCTTCAGAACATTTTCGGAACCTGGCTTGGCATTATTAAGTAACGGCAGTTCCTGCTAAGGTGAAAGGGGCGTTAGCTGATGAAACAAGTCAAGGCAGCAAACTGTTTCCTCCTAGAAGACCTGACAATCTATGACGGTACAGGCGCTCCACCCATATCAGGCGATATTTTGATATGCAACGGCGAGATTGTCGCAGCCGGACGGATAGACAGTTTAGCTGTCCCGGCTGAGACAGTCAAGTACGATTGCACAGGGCTTTGCGCTTCACCGGGGTTCATAGATATCCACAGCCACTCAGACGGGGGTATAATCTTTCATCCCGAGGCCGAATGTCTCATAAAGCAAGGGATTACAACTTCTGTGGGAGGCAATTGTGGAGGCAGCGCCGGTGGAACGTCTTCGGAGAAGCACACAAACCGGGATAAGTATCTGGAACTTGGAGTGAGTTGGGACGATTTTGACGGGTTTCTACGTGCAGTGGAGCAAGTGAAGCCTGCAGTCAACCTTGCCATGTTGTTTGGCCATGGCGATGTAAGGGTGCAAGTGCTCGGAAACTCAGGCAGGAAACCCACACCTGAGGAAAAACACAAGATGCTCGAGATATCCCGAGGGCAGATGCAGGCAGGCGCGTTTGGCGTGTCAAGCGGGCTTGAATATGTACCGGGCAGGTTCGCAGATGTGGATGAGCTGGCAACCGTATCAATACCTGTAGCAGAAGCTAACGGCATCCATTCGATGCACATGCGCAACGAAGGCCCTGCGCTTTTTGAAGCAGTCCAGGAAGCAATGGAAGTCGCTGAAAAGACCGGTGTGAGGTTTGAGATATCCCACCTCAAAGCAGTAGGGGAAGACAACTGGGGCAAACTTCCCAAGGTTTTGGAGATGCTTGATGAGGCGAATGCCCGGGGCATAGACATTTCCGCCGATGTATATCCATACCTGGCTTCCAGCACTGAACTTGCCATTGTGTTGCCTGACTGGGTGTTGGGAGAGGGCAAAGCTGCAGCAGTAGACTTGCTGTTAGAGGGCAGCCCTGTGCGTGAGCGGATAGCTGCCGAGTCCCATGCCCGCACTGAAAAGCAGGGGGGATGGGATAAGATCGTTGTTACTTCGGTAGAAAACCCCGCAGACAAGTGGATGGAAGGACTTAATATGGACGAGATTGCACGCAAGTCCGGAAAACCGCCTCAGGAGGAAGCCCTGGACATCCTGGCCAGCAACAAGATGAGCGTATCCATAATCAGGCATTCAATGAGCGAAGACGACCTCACAGCGGCCATGAAGCATCCCAGGGTATGCTTTGTGACCGACGGTCACGTGGCAACAGAGGCGAGAGGGAATATCCATCCCAGAAGCATTGGCACCTATCCCAGGGTGCTCGGCCGATATGTCAGAGAGAAGCAAGTACTGACCATGGAAGAGGCAATCAGGAAGATGACTTCTTTGCCTGCTTCTAAGATGCATATCCGCGACAGGGGCGTGCTAAAAGCAGGACTTGCCGCTGATGTTGTGATTTTCCACAGCGATACGGTTATCGATAACAGCACATACCAAAAGCCCTGGCAGTTCCCTTCGGGGATTTTCGGGGTGTTCGTCAACGGCTGGCCTGTAATCTGGGAGGGTGAGTGTACAGGCCTCAGGCCAGGTAAGGTCTTGAGGAAACGCTAGGAGTGAAGCCATCGGTGCCCTGGAACGCGACCATTCCGGCTGACAGGCTACCGGCAAGGCTTTGATGGAGCGTTGTAGGCAAGGTGTGCACAGAGGTGGCTGCTGCCGGCTGGAACCAACACGTGGCATGTTGCCGGCGGCAGCCATTCTTCTATGGAGAATTATCGGACTTGCCCTGTACCTTCTACCACGTACTTGTACGTCATCAGTTCATTGATGCCCATGGGGCCTCTGGCGTGGAGTTTTTGGGTTGAGATACCCATTTCAGCACCAGAGCCGAATTCGCCGCCGTCGGTAAAGCGCGTGCTGGCGTTTACATAAACCGTAGCTGCATCTACCGACCGGGTGAACTTAGCGGCCGCGTCAGGATTTTCGGTGACTATCGCTTCCGAATGGGCGGTTCCGTATGTTGAAATGTGCTCTATAGCTTCATCGACCCCGGACACAATCTTTATGGCGAGCACTAGGTCCAGGTATTCTGTATGCCAGTCTTCTTCCATGGCCGGTTCCAGAAAAGCGACGATCTCCCGGCTTTTCGGGCAGCCCCTGAGCTCTACGCCTTGGGCAGCCAGGTCCCGGGCTAATTTGGGCAGGAACTTGTCTGCTATACTCTCGTGGACCAATAAGGTTTCCATGGCATTGCACACTGCGGGATTGCTTAGTTTGGCGTTCACCGCAATCGAATGAGCCATCTCCAGGTCAGCTGCGGCGTCTACGTACGTGTGGCAATTGCCCACGCCTGTCTCAATAACGGGTATGCTTGCATTTTCTATGGTGGCCTTGATCAAACCGGGGCCGCCTCTGGGGATGAGGAGGTCGATTAATCCCCTTAGGTTCATCATGGTGTGTACCTCTGAGCGGTCCGGATTGTCTACGTACTGAATACATTCAGGGGTGATTCCGGCTTTGTCCAGTCCTGACCGCAGCCTGTCGGTAATGGCAGTATTGCTTCTGAGCGCTTCCTTGCCTCCACGGAGGATCACCGCGTTGCCGGATTTGATGCAAAGCCCTGCAGCGTCTGCGGTAACGTTGGGCCTGGATTCATAAATGATGCCTATCACCCCGAACGGCACTCTTACCTTCTTGATGGTCAGTCCGTTTGGGCGGGTGATCATCTGGATCGTCTTGCCCAGGTTATCTTGAAGCAGGGCTATCTGCCTGAGAGCTTGTGCCATCCGGCCGATCTTATCTTCTGAGAGGGCAAGCCGCTTACGCATAGCTCCGGTAATGCCTGCCTTGTCGGCAGCATCCAGGTCCTCCTGATTAGCTTCTAATATCTGAGACTGTCCTGCTTCCAGCTCATCGGCCATGTACATCAAACCCCTGGCTCTCGCCTCCGGGCTCATAGCTGCCAGTAGATTCGATGCCTGCTTGGCGAGTTTTGCCTTGTCAATCACTGTCATGTATTTCTCCTCCTGCTGCTGCGTTTTCGGGTTTGTGCCCCTGAAATGCTTTGTCTTCTACGAACAAGGTGCCTATCAACTTGCCTTCAAGGATCGATTTGAGTACGCCGGGCCTGCTTCCGTTGGCTATTACCGTCGGGATCCCGTGTTCCAGTGCCATGTTGGCAGCCCACACCTTGGTTATCATCCCTCCGGTAGCTACGTCTGCATTGTGGGTTCCTTTTGCCATAGCCAGGATATTGCCGTCAATATTCCTGATTGTAGTGATGAGCCGGGCGTCAGGGTGGATGCGGGGGTTTTTGTCGTAAAACCCGTCTGTATCTGTAAGCATGATGAGCAAGTCGGCGTTAATCAATACGGCGACCCTTGCTGACAAGGTATCGTTATCGCCAAACCGTATTTCTTCTACAGCCACGGTGTCGTTTTCGTTGATAATGGGGATGATCCCCCTTCCAAGCATGACTTCCAGGGTGTCTTTGCAAAGAGCTGAACGTTTGAGGCTTCCCAAGTCATCCCTGGTTAGCAGCACCTGCCCCACAGTGAGCCCGTACTCTTCAAACAGGGTTTCATAGCTTCTCATGAGGAGCCCTTGGCCTACCGCAGCCAGCACCTGCTTTTCGGTAATGGAAAAACCTTTTTCCTTGCCTATCCGGCCCCTGCCTGCCGCCATGGCTCCCGACGAGACGATTACCACTTCCCGGCCTTCTGCCATGAGGGACGATACTTGTTCGACGATACCTCTGAGCAATTTTTCGTTGAACATCCCGTTTTCGTCGGTGACAGTTGACGAACCGATCTTGATTATCACTCTTATGGCCCTGGTGATGGCAGTACGCTTTGTGGTTTCAGATTCTGAGTATGCTGCAGAAATCTCCTCTGACCGGCGGAGCGCTTTGCCCATTGCTTCTTCCACCAAGAGGCCGAGTCCGTTTGATTCAAACACCCTGAGCGCTGCTTCAGTGGTGCCGTTAGGGGAAGCAACTTGGTCAATGAGTTGTTTGAGCGTCAAGTCAGTGCACTTCAGTAGGTAACCTGCTCCTATCAGGGTCTGACGGGCCAGTTTCTCAGACAGTTGCCTTTCCAGCCCCATTTCAACGGCTACCTCGGTCATCTCCTGCGCCAAACGGTAGAAGTACGCAGGACCGCTGCCTGACAATGCCGTGACTGCATCCATATAGATCTCGTCCATCCAGAAAACTTTCCCCACAGAAGAGAACACAGCTTCCGCCTGCGCCTTATGTTCATCGGTCGCCCGGTGACTTCCGCAGAGCACAGATACCCCTTCGCCGACCTGGGCGGGGGTATTGGGCATAGCCCGTACTACCGGGGCTTTCTGATTCAAGCAGTTTTCAACGGCGTTTATGGTGATACCTGCTACAACTGAAATTATCAGGTGATCTTCGGTTACCAGACCTGATATAGCCTCCAGCACTTCCGGTGTCTGGTCAGGCTTTACGGCAAGTATGATTATGTTTGATACCGTCATCAGTTCCTCGAAGTTCTTGGCGGCTGTAACGCCGTATGTGCCGCAAAGGTATGAAATCCGGTTGCGGTTGTTCTTGTTTATCACCGTCATTTTGGGACCTGGCGCATTTGTGCATGAAGTAAGGCCCTTGATAATGGCTGTGGCCATGTTGCCTGCTCCGATAAACCCAATTTGCGTGCCGTTCATTTCCTTAATGTTCCTCATTGTTGTTGCTTTGTTCACTGTTAAAGCACACCCCCAAGCATCAAAAAAACCTCCGTCCGTTAAGGACGAAGGTTTGTCTCCGTGGTACCACCTTAGTTCGGGCATTGTGCCCCTTAAAACGATGGCCTGCCAGCCATCTCCCCGGGTAACGGTGGGGTTCCGATAGACTCATCGCCTATAGCCTCGTGAGCGGGTTCGAAGAGTGTGGAAGGTCAACCTTTCAGCTACTGGTTCACTTTCTGTGCATCCCGGGCTCTTCTACTATTCTCAGTCATAGGCCCTCTATTTGCCTAGCTTAACATGTCCTCAGGTCAATATCCTGTGACTATTATTCGGCGGTTGATATGCTTGATTATGCCTCAGCCTGAGTGGATTGTCAATTGTGGCTTGGTTTCAACCGTGTCTGTGGTTTCTGTGCCTCAGATCTGATCCCAAACACGTTTGGCCCCGGAAGCCTCATATTATAAGTGCACGCTGCATATACAGTACCACATGACCATACAACGATTAGCACCCAATGTTATTGGGGAATTAAGGATTTTTCCCCCGAAGCCAGCATAGACAGATTATTGAGAATCGGATCCATTAGCTGAAAAGTCAGATAGTACAAACGATTATTCGGAAGGCAGGTGAAAACAATGACGATTGCACAAGGGCAGGTATTTTCCTTCATTACACTACTGATCTACTGCATAGCCGTGTTGATGATGATTGGTAGGGCGCGGAAAGGCATGAAGATTCCTGAGCTGTATCAGGTTCCGGGTCTCGAAGCCATGGACGAGGCCATCGGACGGTGCACTGAGATGGGCAGGCCCCTGCACTTCTCGCCGGGTATCGCAGGCGTTGATGATGCCCAGACCCTGGCAGGACTGTCTATCCTGAGCTATGTGGCAGCACAGTGCGCAAAGTACGACACTGACATCATCGTAACCAACAGAAGAACAGTAGTGTATCCTATCTCGGAAGAAATCGTAAGGCAGGCCTTTATCCAGGAAGGCAAACTCCAGAACTTTAAGGTAGAGAACGTACGCTTCATTTCCGAAGACCAGTTCGCTTACGCCACCGGCGTAACGGGAATTATGTACAGGGAGAAGCCTGCAGCCAACCTGCTTCTCGGTGGTTTCTGGGCCGAGTCGCTGGTCTTCGCAGAAGTTGGCGCTACGGCCGGCGCAATCCAGATTGCAGGTACTGCTAACACCCACCAGATTCCATTCTTCGTTGCAGCTTGTGACTATTGCCTTATAGGCGAGGAACTCTACGCGGCAAGCGCATACCTCACCAGAGAACCCATTCTCATGGGCAGCATCATCGTCCAAGACTGGGGCAAGATGTTCGCAGCCATTTGCATAGTGCTTGGCGTCATTTTGAGGACGTTCAACATCACTTTCCTAACCGACATCATGGGTAAATAAGTTTGTGACAACCACACCTGGCTTAGATTCATACTTGTAACTCCTAACGGGAGGGGGGAAACCAATTGAAACAAGAATTGCCGATCTTGTTTGGATTAGCCTTTGGATTGTTAATAGTGGCAGCCATGTTTCTAGGTGGCATTGACGCCCTTGCAACGGCAAAGAACTACGTCGACGACTGGTTCTTGGTCGTGTCTGCCTGGGCCGTTGCAGTGGGTGTCGTCAACCTGACCCAGATTCACGGCAAGCGGGTCCAGCAAAAGCGCGAAGGCTGGTTCTACAGCCTATGGCTCATGATCTGCATGTTCGGAATGGCTCTCTTCGGCATCCTTATTGCCAAGAGTGCAGACCATGACGGCTGGAAATTCATGTACAACAATTTGATTGCGCCAATGAACGCTACCGTTTACTCCACCTTGGTGTTCTATATCGGCGCTGCTGCCTATAGAGCTTTTAGGGTCAGAAACGCAGAAGCTGCGGTGCTGTTGCTTGCCGCTATAGTGATGATGCTCGGCCAGGTACCCCTTGGCTCGGTGTTGCTCGGGGACTGGATTCAAGACGCTTCGGCTTGGATTTTGAACGTGCCCAACTCTGCGGGTATGCGGGGCATCCAAATCGGCGCTACCCTTGGTGGTATTGCAACTGCTTTGAGAATTCTTGTTGGAATTGAACGTGCGCACCTTGGGGGTACCGGTGAGTAATAGTGGAGGAGGTGAATCATTGTGTGGGAGAAACTAGCCAACATCGACAGGCGGGTTATATACGCCCTGATGATTCTCATAATCGCCCTGTCTCTCATAAAACCTGTTGGGCTAGCTATTGTTCCTTCTGCAGAAACCCAAAAGGTATACGACTTTATCGAAGCCCTAGAGCCAGGTAGCATGGTATACCTTGGGTTTGACTTTTCGGCAGGCGGAATCCCTGAACTGATGCCGGCAGCTCAGTCACTGGTAAGGCAGGGATTCAGGAAAGACCTGCGGTTCGTCTGCGCTGGCATGTGGGTAATGGCAGGCGACATGGCAGACACTGCTTTCTCAATTGTTCAGGAAGAGTTCCCCGACAAGAAATACGGCGTCGACTGGGTTAACGTAGGTTACAAACCCGGCAACGAAGTGCTCTTGCAGAAGATGCTTTCCAGCATCTACGAAGCGGCCGTTGGCGTGGATCATTACGGCAATGACCTGAACACCCTGCCTCTTATGAAAGAAGTGGCGACCCTCAAGGACGTCGACGCGGTGTTCATATTTGTTACCGGAACCCCGGGTGAAAGGCAATATATTGCACACGTGACATCGCCTCACAACAAGCCTTTGCTTGTGTCAACCATATCAGTGAGCGTTCCTGAGCTAATGCCGCTGATTCAGGCCGGCCAGGTCCATGCGGCTGTGCTTGGAATGAAGGGAGCAGCTGAGTACGAGCTCCTGGTTGGCAACCCGGGCAGTGCGACAGCCGGTATGGACGCGCAGTCGTTCTCACACGCGCTAATCATAATCTTCATCATCTTAGGGAACGTGGGTTATCTTTTGACCCGGGAGAAGGAGAAATAACCTTGTAACTTTGGCCTGGATTGACGACAGGAGGTGAATCCCAGTGGAATTGTTGGGCACTTGGCTTAACGCAATTTTCACAATCTTGCTGCTTTCAGTGGTGTTCAAAGATAACCCTCTGTACAGGTTTGCTGAGAACACTTATGTAGGCCTGTATGCCGGTTATACGGTGGCGTTGCAGTGGTTCCAGTATATCAGGCCGAGTATCCAGTTGAGAATTATGCAGGAAGGCAAATGGTGGTACATTTTCCCCGTACTCATTGGCCTCATGATCTACACCAGGTATGTGAGGCCCATTGCATGGATTAGCCGTTACCACATCTGCTTCCTGTTGGGAATTGGTTCAGCGTACTATTTGACTACGCAGTTCAAGCCGATGTTCATAGACCAGATCCGTGCAACTTTCCTGCCGCTTTGGGTTGCAGGTGACTGGTGGCAAAGCGTATCAAACATTCTCTACATCGTTGGTACGTTCAGCGCTCTGGTGTACTTCTTGTTCACAGTTGAGAAGAAGGGTGTCCAGGGTAAGATATCCAGCGTGGGCCGTTGGGTTATGATGCTCGCGTTTGGAGCGGCTTTCGGCAACACGGTCATGGCGCGTGTATCGCTGTTCCTCGGCAGAATGCAGTTCTTGCTGGGGGATTGGGTCGGGCTGATCAAGTGAACTTGACCTAAAATGTTGGGGACGATCCTGATTAGTTTACAAATCGCTCCCAGGATACGTCCCCAAATGCCTGATTGCGCACCGTGTGAGGCCGGTCCGTCCAGTGAAACATATTGCCAGACGGTTACTTACGAGTTAAGATATAGGTGACACCCGCTAACAAAATATACATTGTCGGAAGGTGATAATGAGTGGACGACCCCGGAGGTAGTAGTTACCTTGTAGCTTTATTTTGTCTGGTGTTGTCTGCATACTTCTCGGGCTCAGAGAGCGCCATATTTTCCTCGGATGAAGTAAAACTTAAGAGCAAGTATCCTGGGAACAAGAGGGCTCAAGAAGTTCTCCACTTGAAAAAGAACCCCAATTCATTGCTCTCGAGTGTTTTGCTTGGCAATACCCTTGTGAACATCCTGTTCTCTTCCACATTCACCGTCATTGTCTACGCTTTGCTTCCCAAATCAAAGGGGTTAGCAGAGGTCGTGTCAGTTGCGTTCGGCACCGTTCTGATCTTGCTGTTTGGCGAGATTACCCCGAAACTCCTGGTGGGCTCAAACCCCGAGGGCATTGCAATAAAGGTTGCGGGAAGCCTTTCGTGGCTGCAACTCATCATGAAGCCTTTTACAAGCATATTGGAGAAAGCGGCTGCTGTGTTTTCATGGTTGCTTCCAAAGCCCGCCCATGATTCAGCGTACTTGGAGGAGATGTCCGAAGCCAGGGTAATGGCTGCTCTCGAGTATGGGGAGGACGTCGGAGCTATAAGCTGTACTGAAAAAGAGATAATCACCGGGGTTATAGACTCCCGGGATATTGACGTATCCGAAGTTATGGTTCCACGCCCAAGAATGGTAGCTATACAGGAGCACGCAAGTGCGCTTGAGGCTCTTAACCTCATGTTAAAAGAAGGGTTTTCACGGATCCCTGTTTATCATGGGTCAAGGGATAACATCACCGGCATAGCAAATATCAAGTCTCTGGCGAGGTTTCTCAGAGAAAGGCCCTCAGACTGGGGGAGCGCTCTGGCTGACATTCCCGTCAGCCAGTTTGCGGTTGCGCCGCATTTTGTACCTGAAAGCAAGAATGTGTCTGATCTCCTGAATGAAATGAAGGCGTTGGGAGTACACATGGCAATTGTTGTAGACGAGTATGACGGCGTTTCAGGGCTGGTAACCATCGAAGACCTGATTGAAGAATTCGTCGGAGACATAGAGGACGAGTATGATTCTGAAAATCATGAATATGTAGTGGTAGGCGATGGGAAATGGCGGGTACCCGGAAGTATCAGCCTGGTGGAACTTGAGGACTTTACAGGCCTTGAGATCGACGCTGAAGACTGTGACTCCTTGGCAGGCCTTGTGATGACATGCCTTGACAGGGTACCGGTGCCGGGCGACGCCTTTTGCCTTATCGAACCGAAAGTCTGTTTCACCATAGAAGAGGTAAAGGGCCCTAGAATTAACAAGGTACTGGTAGAAAGAATTGAGGGAGAAACCGGACAATCATGAATGCTGACATTCCGATCGTTTCAGTGCTCTTGAGAAGTGGCGCGCTGGTCATATCCGTTCTGGCCGTAGGGTTTTTCGCAGGGGCAGAGACTGCTTTCTTGGCAATGGATAAGTGGGTCATAAGCAGCCTTTCAAACGAAGGTGACAAGAGGGCACGTATACTCCAGGAACTTAAGGAGAATTCCGAAAACACAGTGTCTGCACTCCTGGTAGGCACTAACGTATTCACGATCTTGGTTTCGGTGAGCGCACTGTCAATCGCTGTTTCCCTGGGCTTCAACAGGCCGATCCATGTGACTGTTGTATCGCTGCTTGCCACAGCCATTGTGTTCATATTCTCAGAACTGATTCCCAAGACTTACACAGCTAACGCTCCAACTGAGTCAGCTCTGGCTGTGTCTATCCCGCTTGGAATTGCGGTGAAGCTCTTGAGCCCCGTGGCATATGTGATGGCAGCAGTTCCGGCGTTTCTCGTTTCTGTGTTTTCACGGGATGACAAAGGGGTTGCCGGAGAACCGGAATCAGAGGTGCTGGCGATATTCGAAATCGCCGAAGAAGACGGGTATGTAACACCGGAGGATAAGGATGTCATTGACAGCGTCTTTAGCTCCAGAAGCAAGACTGTGGCGGAGATAATGCAACCTTGGGATAATGTGGTAGCTTATAAGCCCGGTGTTACCTTGTGGGAAGCCGTGGAACTGTTCGATTCACACAAGTACAGCCGGATTCCAGTGGTTTCTGAAGCCGGCGGCCAAGTTATAGGTGTTGCATATATTAAAGATGTAGTGCGTGAGGTTGTTTCTAACCCCGAGAACAAGGCGTTGTCTGTTACCCAAGTGATGCGTCCGGTACATCAGGTGATGGCCGGGGAAAACCTCCTGTCGGTGTTCTCCAGGCTGCAGCGGATGAAAGTGCATCTGGCCGTAGTAGTCCAGGGAAAGACACCTGTCGGCATAGTAACCATGGACGACTTGCTCGAGGAACTCGTGGGCGATATGCCGGAGGAAGTTCATCTGGATGAGACTGCCGGCACACTACCAGGGTATCATCGGTCAGAGATAACCTTAAGCGGCACAGACTGACGTGTAGGAAGAGTACAGCTTCTCGAAAGGTCGTATGAAAATCCTACAGATCTTTCGGGAAGCTGTTTTGTTTCTGAGGATGGCTGCGGACCTAGGCAGATTGTCCGGTCTCACTAAATGGCGTTAAGTTGTACTGAACATTGTTGCATTCTCGTACTGTGTGTGTTATGATTGACCTGTAACTTGTGAACGCATTCACAAAACCGGATTTCTTCGAGCAACATCTGCGGCAAGACACATAGTGGAGAGGAGGGCTCTCTCATGAGCAGACTTACTGTTTATACGCCGGACGATGCTGAGATCGTTATGGAACGTATGGTCCATGAAATGGAGAGACGTTTAGCCGCAGCTCCTCAGGGCATATGTCCGGTAGACATGGCCTTGGTGTTCTTGAGGCTGTGTCACGCACAGACGTGCGGAAAATGTGTTCCGTGTAGGATAGGTCTTGGCAGGCTTGGCGATCTTTTAGAAGACATGTTGAGTGGCAAGGGCGACGATGAAACCATCAAGCTTCTGGAAGAAGTGTCTGAATCCATAGTGGATACAGCCGACTGCCTCATAGGTTCTGATGCAGCAGCCATGGTATTAAGGTCGGTCAGGGAGTTCCTAACTGATTATGTTTCCCATATCGAAGAAGGGTATTGTCTCGGGACTTTTGCGGCCCCTGTTCCCTGTATCTCAGGTTGCCCCGCAGGTGTAAACGTTCCGGGATACATTGCGTTGATCAGGGCTGGCAGGCCTCAGGACTCTGTGAAAGTCATACGGCGTGCTAACCCGTTCCCGTCAGCGTGTGCCCTGGTTTGCGAACATCCATGTGAATCTCATTGCCGCCGCTCGATGTTGGATGACGCAATCAATATCAGAGGGCTTAAGAAATACGCGGTTGAAGCTGCAGGGGATGTGCCGGTACCCGAACCGTTACCCCTTACAGGCAAGAAAGTAGGCATTATCGGGGGAGGCCCGTCAGGGCTGACAGCTGCTTACTATCTGGCTCTTATGGGTCACGATGTAACTGTTTTTGAAAAACAGCCTAAACTCGGCGGGATGCTTAGGTACGGTATTCCCGAATACCGGCTTCCCAAGAGACTGTTGGACAGAGAAATCGAAACCATCCTCAATCTCGGAGTAACCGTCCACACCAACTTCGAAGTTGGCCGCGATGGAACTCTTGAAAACTTGAAGAAGAAATATGATGCTATTTACATCGCCATAGGTGCACATGGAGACAGAAAACTAGGTGTTCCGGGCGAAGATGCAGCCGGAGTAGTACCGGCAGTGAAGATGCTCCGGGATATCGGACTGGGCCAACCAATCGACTTGAAGGGCAAGACAGTCGTGGTTGTCGGCGGAGGCAACGTCGCAATGGATGCTGCCCGGAGTTCAGTAAGGTTGGGAGCGCAGAAAGTAGTAGTAGCGTATAGGCGTCGGATGGAAGATATGACCGCGCTACGAGAAGAGATAGAAGGAGCTCTCGCTGAGGGAGTAGACATTCTTGAACTTACTGCTCCTGCTGAAGTGGAAAAGGATGCCAATGGTAACGTGGCAGCCCTTCGGGTACAGCAGATGACAGTAGGAGCTATTGACTCGTCTGGCAGGCCAAAGCCTGTTCCCAGCGGTGCGCCGGATCAGAGAATCCCCTGTGATGTGGTGGTTGTCGCAATAGGGCAGGCCATTGAGTCGGGATTCCTCGGTGAAGACGGTATTCCACGCTCAAGAGACAGGGTTGTTGCCTACGACGACCTTTCAATTGAGGGCAATCCTGGGATTTTCGCAGGCGGAGACTGTGTCAGCGGCCCTGCAAGCGCAATCATGGCAATAGGTGCGGGTAAAGTGGCTGCTTACAATATAGACATGTATCTGGGTGGACAAAGACGTATACCTGATGATGGTATTGAGATACCCGCTGCCATTCCCGGAGATTTGTCGCCCCAGGGCAGAGTCAACCTCAGGGAAAGGTCTGCTTCCGAGAGAATCAACGATTGGCAGCAGATTGAACTCAGCATGGACTTCAAAGAAGCTCTTCACGAGGCCCGACGGTGCCTGCGGTGCGATCACTACGGATCCGGTGCCATGGAAGGAGGTAGAGTTGCAAGATGGTCAAGCTCACGATAGACAACAAGGTAGTAGAAGTGCCTGAGGGCACAACGATTCTGGAAGCTGCACAGCAGGCGCAGCTGAGAATTCCGACCCTCTGCTACCTCAAGGACATAAACGAAGTAGGGGCATGCAGGGTATGTGTTGTTGAGCTGGAAGGTTCCAAGCAGTTGGTAACGGCGTGCAATACAGCGGTGCAAGAAGGTATGAAAATCCGCACTGCCAGCGCACGGGTCCGTCACGCGCGGAGAATGGCGGTAGAACTATTGTTGACCCAACATGACAGCAATTGCCCGACTTGTTCAAGGAATGGAAACTGCAAACTCCAGAACCTTGCTCGTGACCTTGGCGTGCGTGATGTAAGGCTCAACAAAGAGATTCCCATTCAGAGAAAAGACACCAGCACTCCTTCCATAGTCAGAGATCCGAAGAAATGCATCATGTGCTACAGATGTGTAAGCTTCTGCGACAAGGTTCAGTCTCTAGCCATATGGAGAATTTCAGGCACAGGGGCAAGGACCTTAATCGAGCCTGCTTACGGAGCCCGTTTGGGTGAATCTGATTGCGCTCTGTGCGGCCAGTGCATTACCCACTGTCCGGTAGGAGCTTTGAGCGAGAAAGACGAGACAGATCGTGCTTGGGAATTGCTGGCTGACCCGGACACGATTACAGTGGTTCAGGTTGCACCTGCAGTACGCGCTGCGTGGGGCGAACCGCTGGATATTCCTGCAGAACTGGCAACTCCCGGACGTCTGGTTGCCGCTCTGAAACACCTGGGCTTTGATTACGTGTTTGATACCTCCTTTACTGCGGACCTGACGATCATGGAGGAAGGCACTGAACTGCTTGAAAGGCTTGGAGTAAAAGAGGGGAGCCATAAACCGGGCCCGTTGCCCTTGTTCACTTCATGCTGCCCCGGGTGGGTGAGATTCGCGAAGACTCAGTATCCGGAACTCTTGCCCAACATATCCAGCACCAAGTCGCCGCAGCAGATGTTTGGTGCTGTAGCCAAGACTTACTATGCACAAATACTGGACGTTCCTGCGGACAAGATTGCAGTAATATCCATAATGCCGTGTACTGCAAAGAAATATGAAGCGGGGCTTTCTGTAATGAATCAAGCCGGAAGCGGGCAGGACGTGGATCTGGTGCTTACCACCAGGGAAATGTGCGCCATGATTAAGGAAGAAGGCGTACAGGCTCAACTGTTGCCGGAAGAAGAATGGGATACTCCCCTTGGAGTATCGTCAGGTGCCGGTGTAATATTCGGCGCTACCGGCGGCGTAATGGAAGCTGCACTCCGCTCGGCGTATGCTCTGGTGACAGGCAAGAATCCTGAGCCCGATGCGTTTACTAAAGTAAGAGGGCTTGAGGGATGGAAAGAAAGCAAGTTCGTATTGCCTGGCAAGACTCTGCGGGTAGCTGTGGTTCACGGTTTGGGCAACGCGCGCAAACTGATTGAAGCAATGAAGCAAGGCCAGGTTGAGTACGACTTCGTCGAGGTCATGGCCTGTCCCGGAGGTTGTGCCGGAGGAGGAGGCCAGCCCATTTCAGTAGAGGACGAAGAAAGGGCAGGTGCACGGTCACAGATGCTGTATGCTCTCGACGACAAGGCAGCCATAAGGTGTTCACACGAAAACCCGGCTGTAAAGGAAGTATACGAGAAGTTCTTAAGCGAACCCGGCTCAGAACTTGCCCATAAACTGCTTCATACAGATCAGACCACCTGGGAAATTGGCTCACGGGGAACACGCAAGAAAAGGGTGTTCCAAGCTGCCGGCACCGATTAAGCAGCTCAGTGGGTGACAGGTGGATAGGCCGCTTGGGCTGAGTCCAATTCACTCGGGCCAAGCCTGAAACAGCGAAGGTTAGCGATAGCCTGCCATAAGCAAGTTCCGGACGGCCACCGGAACTTGCTGTCTTATACAGCAGTTTGATGTTATATTGATGTTATATTTATAGTGTCCTGAATGATACATGTATTCACCGGAGGCGTGCGCAGATGAAAGTTGGAATAACAGGAAGTCCTCAGGCAGGCAAAACCACCTTGTTCAGGTTGCTGACGGGAGTGGCCGGCTCAAAGCCGGGAAGCCGCACAAGTAGCATAGGCGTCATGGAAGTGCCTGATGAGCGGGTGCGTATTTTGTCTGAGATATACAATCTCAGAAAGACCACATATGCAAGAATTGACCTGGCGGACATTCAAGTCCACAAGGGTCAGGAGTTTCTCAACGGAGTCCGCAACCTCGATACCCTTGTTGTCGTGCTCGGGTGTTTCATGGATGAACCGGGAGTCAAGGATTCCTTGGACTTCATAGACAATATGGAGACGGAGTTCTGCTGTGCTGATCTTGCTTCAGTAGAGAGTAGGCTTGAGCGGTTGAAGCTTAACAAAGCTAAGCCTGTCAACCAGATGGAAATCCCGTTCCTGGAAAAGTGCAAGGAAGCGCTTGATAGAGAGGTGCCTTTGCGGGATATAGGTTTCTTGCCTCACGAACTGAACTTGGTCTCCAATTTCGCATTTTACAGCAGTAAGACGGTGATATTGGCACCCAATATAGCCGAGGAGCACCTGACGTCCGGTAGTTACCCGGGTATGGAGCAGATTAGCAAGATAGGGGAAGACAGGGGATACAAGGTTGTGCCGTTTTCAGGGACCGTGGAAGAGGAGATAGAGTCGCTGGATGAGGAGAGCAGGACGGAGTTTCTGAACACCTACGGTATCACTCAGCCGGGGACAGCAAGAATTGCCCAGGCGGCATACGAAGCCCTGGGGCTGATTTCCTTCTTTACGGTCAATGCCGATGAAGTGAGGGCATGGACGATAAGACTGGGTACCAGGGCAAAGGAAGCTGCAGGCAAGATCCATTCCGATATGGAGCGTGGTTTTATCAAAGCAGAAGTAGTTTCCTTTGATGATTTCTCGAAGGTGGGATCCGTCAAGGAGTGCAGGGACAAAGGCTTAATCAGGTTAGAAGGCAAAGACTACGTTGTGAAAGACGGTGACATCGTACACATAAGGTTCAACGTATGATGTGCCTGCGTCGTAGGGTCATATCCTGCCGGTGCCTCATGAGGTGCACATCAAACTTTCCGTTTCTGCGGGGAGCGGGATAATTAGAGGACTATCCCCTTGAAATGGTGAATACGTTTCTGGTACACCTGACTGTTTGTACCCAATATGTTCCTGGAATTGGTGATTGTTATGCGTATTTTTTCGTTGTCCAGTTCGAGCAGTTACGGCAATGCTTACGTTGTTTGGGAAGATTCAAAGCGGCCTTTGCTTATAGACTGTGGGCTTTCACTAAGGCAGCTTGTAAACGCCTTGACTGAAATAGGGTTGTCCCCTGAGGATATAGCAGCCATATTCGTAACCCATGAACACAGCGATCATGTTAGAGCTATGTGTCTCAAGACTCCGTTCGCCCAGAAGTTCAATATACCCGTGTTTGCGTCTTTTGGGTTTTGGAAATGGTTTCAGGCGCGCCACCCGGGCTGCTTGGATCCATGCCTGGTTCACTGCATAGAAGACCAACAGCGTGTGGAGATTTCGGGGTATACTGTTCACGGGTTCTTGAAACCCCATGATGCCAATGAACCGATGGGGTACAGGATAGACGGCGTATCTTCCAGCGTTGGGTTTGCTATGGATCTGGGGTATGTACCCCCGTCTGTGAAAAACCTGCTCAGGGGCATCGAATATCTGGTATTCGAAGCTAACCATGATGTAGAAATGGAAATCAACTCAGGCAGGCCCCGGTTTCTGATTCAACGGGTTATGGGGAAGTTCGGACACCTCTCAAATGATGACGCGGCCGATGCATTGAGCAGATTGGTCACACCCTATACCAAACAAGTCATCCTGAGCCACCTGAGCATAGACTGCAATTGCCCCGAAATTGCCGAACGAGTTGTAGGGGACAAACTTAAAGCATGCGGCTACAAGCCGGACATCAAAGTGGCTCCTGCAAGAGGGGTGTCAGGTTTCGGGGCATGAGCCCCCAGGTTCACGCGCCTTGTTCCACCACTTCAACGTTAGCCTCTGCCACCTGTACCAGAGAACCGTCATCCAGACGGACTCTCACCGCTTCCATCAGCCCTTCAGATTCCAGGGGTATTCTCCCCGGTATTACTTCTTCTACAACCCCCCAGAGCCCGAAGTACGGTTGTCTCGCACATCTGACCCTGTCGCCTGGTTGCACCTGGTTTCTCATTGCCGGCGCGGCCCTCTTGAACTCAGTGCCTGTTTCGCGTAGTTCGTGGTCAGGTACGCTGTCGTCAGGAAACCTTCCTGTGAAAATCCAGGGACGTACAAGCTCTCCCGACAGCCGGCTAGTGCCGTCGATTGAGACTACGTTGCCGTGATTTTGGCACAATGCGGCCCATGCCCGGTGATTCATCGGCATGAACCCTGCTCCTTCCATCATGATCAAAGCACATCTATGGTTTCGCGCAACATCTGAGTCGGAAATCCTGGCGACGTCTTTCTGGTTGAGCCCTCCTGCTATGATGCCCTTGGCGCCAAAGTGCAGTGCACTGTCTATCGCTTCATATGTAGCTCCCGCTCCTGCCACGATTATCTTGCCGTCGACTTCAGGGCCAACATCCGATGCATCCAAAATATCTCCGGGGCTTTGGGTCATAACCCAGAGCCGGCCGTGGCACTCGCCGCCTGCGCCGAATACCCCTTCCAGGTAGCACCCGTAACTTTCAACCACCGCCCCCATATGAGGCAGGACTTTGGCTACCCGGCCGGGTACGAGGGCAGTCACTTTCAGGGTTTCCATGGGCCTTACTATGGTCACATTGCCCGTCCTGGGGCAAATCCTTGCTATGACGCCGCTGATGGGGGCATAGACTGCTACAGGATTGCCGGGTTCAGGAAAGCCGGCGATGATTTGGCCCTCTCTTACATACTGGCCCTCTTTGACTGTCACATGGGTCCTGAGCCATTTCGGGTTGGACTTCAGAATGCGACTCACAGGCACTACGCACATGGGTTTCATAGAATCTGCGTCTTCGCGGATAAGAATTCTCGCATCTAACCTGGATACATATCGGACTACCCCGTCACACGGCGAAAGCACTTGCCTGCCGCCCGATTCACCGTCAGGCAGACTTGCTATTATCTCACCGGTCTTAACTGAGTCGCCGGGCTGCTTCAGCACAATGGAGTCCACTAGGTCCGGGGAGACAGGAGTGTTGAGTTCTGCTCTCAGGTCTACTACCCTCGGGGATTCGCGGAGGTAGTCGGTCTTGGCGATGATTGCAGTAGGCCCTACAGCATCTCCCGGCTTTACCAGGATCTTTCCGGGGGAGGGGAGGGTCCGCGCCTTAAGCAACCTGGTGTTGTGTCTTACGATTATCTGAGAAAACATGGCCATGCTAATCATTCCCCCCAATGCCTAAGACCTTGTCGGGATATATGCCCAGGGCTTTATACCACTGTCTGAGTCTGGACACGCGCTGCTCCGGATTCTTGGGCAGGGCGACCGGCCGTCCCCGGCCGTCCAGGATCAAGCCCATTCTGCTAGCCGCAAGCTTTGCAGTTACAGGATGGCCCTGGCCTGCGCCCACGTCGAAGCGTTTGTTCGGTTGCACTGAAATCTCTACATGAAGGGAACCGTCCGGAGGATTTACCTGAGGCACAACTGAGATCTCTCCGGCAACGATATTGTAGGTGTAGCCGCCATAGTCTACTTCTGCAATCACTGTGCCCGGGTTTACATCAGGACCCACAGGTGCAATGCATGTCCCGGCAAAGGTAGGTGCTCCAATTCCTGGAACAGGTTTCATCAGGCCGTCATTTTCTGCTGAAACAAGCCCACCGCACGCCAAGAATAAACCTTCATCGATGAAAATGTCTGTTATTCCTTCAGGTTGGATTCCGTCGAGCATGATAGACACAGCCTGGCTTAGGCGGGGCGCATTGGCGATGACGCCTCCCATACCTACTATGGCACCGGTTGCCATTAGGTTTACAAGGGTGTGGCCTGTGCCGTGCTGGGTGAAGATATCTCCTATCTGTCTTGATATTTTTACGCCCTTGAGGCCGGTGACAATTGAGCGATGGTGCTTCAGGGACAGCCTCACCGCTTCCCTGGCAAAACACTGCTCTAACACCAGTTCCTCGGGCGTTTGAGGTAATGTTGAAGGACGTATCATTTTGTTGAGGTGCCAGTTGCGGATAACCCCGTCATCTTGTATCCACGGCAACCATCGAATAATCATATCGGGACTTATTTGTTCCAACACATTACCCATACTGTATGACATTCCCACGTTGGCAGACACGCTCCGGTAAAGCCGGCCGTCAATTACAGAGAACACGTCGGTTGTCGCGCCTCCCACATCCACGGCAAGAATGTTGCGGTTGTCATGCTGTGCAAACTGAGTGAGCGCTGTGCCCACAGCTACAGGTGTAGGTTGGACCCTGTCTTGTGCCCAAAGCGCCAGGTTCCTGAAACCCGGCGCGCCCGACATCACATGTTTGAGGAATATTTCCTGGATCACATGCCGGACAGGGTGGAGCAATTCAGTTTCCATGGTAGGCCGGATATTGTCGATGCAAATAAGCTCCATTGAATCGCCGACTATACTCTCCAGGTAGTTGCGGGCATCTATGTTACCTGCGTAAACCAAAGGGATCTTCTTCCCCTGGGCGCCAAACCGCGGCTTGGGGGCTGCCAGAGCCAGAAGCTGTGCCAGGGTGAGCACGTCTGAAATGTTTCCGCCGTCCACTCCGCCCGTTAGCAGTATCATATCGCATGGCACGTTACTAATGCGTTCTAAGGTTTTGAAGTCGGTAGTAGCTTGGTTCAGGCACAGCACTTCTGTAACCACAGCGCCTGCACCCAGAGCTGCCCGGTGGCCCGACTCGGCGGTGATTTGCTCGGTCAGCCCTGCAACCAACACCTGAAGCCCGCCTCCGGCGCTGGACGTTGCCATAAACTCGCGGGCTCCCTGATGCTTTCCTGTTTCGGAAATCAGGTGGTTCTGAGAGAGCAACTTGACCCCCGCCCACGTTTCCAACTTAGTGATAGCCCGCCTAAGCCCTATCATCACATCGGAATACGGGGAGTCAACGGTAGTGGGCGCCCAAGCCCTTTCGCGGACGCGCCATGTGTTCCCCTTGCGTTCCAGCAGGCTGACTTTGGTAAACGTAGTTCCTGCGTCGGCGAACAAGATGTGCTCTGCCACAGGTACCACCTCCGCCTAAATCCCTCCGCACAGGCCGCAGTTGGCGCAAGAGGGGTTGGAAATCACATACACTGGCCTGTTGTTCAATAATTGGTCACAGTTAGCATTCTTGATAAGCTGAAGTGGCATCCATACTCCTGCTGCCATGGTAAGCATCCCGGTGATTACTGCAGTCACATAAGCACTTCCGGGAAGCGCCTCTCCGATTTCAAGCATGCCCGCCAGATAGTGTCCTGCAACCATTCCCAAGATTATTCCGGGCAACCCGATGTAAACGGTTTCAAGCGCCATTGACCGTCGCAGATCGGAGACTGTGCCACCCAAGACCCTGAAAATCCCCAGGGAACGTTTGCGTCCCAAAAATGATACGGTGAGCACGCAAGTGATTGCAGCTGCGGCAGCCATGAGCGCCAATAGGGAGATAAATTGCCAGGACGAGAAAGCACTCCTGGTTGCCTGCCTGAGCGAGATGGTGCCTGAATAGGGTGTGAACGCCCTGGCCCCCGGAGGGACGTTTTTTTCAATGTCTGAGAAGTACTTGTTTACCGATGGCATACTCGTTGGATTCTCAGAGTCGAACCGGTAATACTCCGCCAGTTCAAGCAAGACTGCAGGGCGCCTGTTATCAATTCTGTCGATAAGATCAGGGCTCACTAACGCCCATCCGTAAAGCGCCGGATAGCCTTCATCTGTGTCAGGCAGAATCACGTTTGCCCACCCGAACTTGTGGGAGGGGTTGTCGCCAACCCATGCAGAAATGCCGCCTTGGCCGTGGGCAGGGTCTACAGGGAAAAGCAGCTGGATTGTATCTTCGGGCAAGTCGTAGCCCGCTCCCAGAAGGGACAGTTTTCCCACGCTGGATTCAACTTCCGCCCATTGTACATCATACGTTTCGCCAGGCCACCTGATCGGCCGGGAAAATGTGACTGTGGGGCTGCCAAATGCAATCAGCCCATCAAAGGGCAGCTTGTTTAGATGCACCTTTGCGGCAAGCACCTCTACGTTCTTGGCTATAATCGTGGTAATCAAGAACGATACCGTGGCGCTGAGGAACACTGAACAAGTTACGAGCAGGGCGAAGGCCCGGGTGAACCTGATCCGGCGCTGGGCAAGCAGATTGTAAACCGGAAAATTAGGCTTCGGGCGCTGTATCTGAAGGGGCCGGCCTTGGCCTGGAATGTGTGTCCTGTCAGATGAGCGTACCATGCCGGTCACTCCTCTCAACCACCTCGCCGTCTACGATCTTGATTACGATGTCAGCATACTCGATGAAGCTTGCGTCGTGGGTGGCAATGATAAAGGTCTGGTTTTCTTCCCGGTTGAACTTGGCAAACAGATCCATGATCTCTCTGGAGCGTGCTGAATCAAGGTTGCCTGTAGGTTCATCTGCAAGCACTACTGCGGGGCGTGTGGCCAGAGCCCTGCATATTGCCACGCGCTGTTGCTCCCCGCCGCTGAGTTCTGACGGGTAGTGTTTCATCCTGTCAACCAAGCCGACAGTTTCAAGGAGCTCTGCGGTCCTCTCGGCGATTGTATCGTCTTTGTACCCCGCCAGCTTCATGGGCAATCCGATGTTTTCCACGGCGGTAAGCTCAGGGAGCAGGTTAAAGAACTGGAACACCATGCCTATTTCAGTTCTTCTTAGAATTGCCAGGTCATCTTCGGAAAGCCGCGAAAATTTGCGGCCTTTGAGAATAACCTCGCCGTGGCTGGGCCGGTCTATGCCTCCAAGGATGTTAAGGAGGGTAGTCTTGCCTGAGCCGGAAGGCCCCATGATCACTACAAACGAGCCTTCAGGCACTTCCATTTCTACATCCCTTAAGGCAAACAGCCCTTCTCCTACAGGATAGAACTTGGAAAGCTCATGACAACTGATTATGGGCCCGGTCCATCTACTCACGATTCAGCACCTCCGCACATGATAGTCGGGATGCCCACCAGGCGATTCCGAAACCGATGGCAAGGGATAAACCGATTGAGAGGCCCATTATCTTGCCGCAATCGCCAAGGGCTTGGATTAACCATTCTCTGAAGGTAAGGTCAGACCCGAGGAGTGTAATCAAGTACAGCAAGTTACCTGCAACCACGCCGTAGGAGCTACCTGTAGCTGAAACATACGCTACCAGGGTCAAGATGTATTGAATGATATTGCCTGACGTAGCTCCGACTACCCTGAAAAGCCCGATTTTGCGCTTTTGCTGCGCGACGGTTATGTAGATGTTGCCTGCTACCACTACAGAGGCAAACCCGATTATAAGAGCTGAGTATACGCTATGCATTGCAGGTGGCATAACCACGTGGCTGGTGTGATAACCCCTTGCTTCAGCTACTGCGTACACGCCGTAGTCCTTGCCTAAGGCTTCCCGTATCAGCCTTGTGGTTTCCCTGAGTCTCGAATTCCTGTCTACGGTGACTGCGATCTGATAGGTGGGGAAGTCCAGACTGAAGTTGCCGGCGCCATAGCCGGCGAGCCCCGGGTCCAGGTCCCTGAGGATTCTTTCAAACACTTCCATAGGCACAAGAAGTTCCGGCCGCTCCCAGTAGATAGGTATAGTCGGGGGAGGGCCCCCATCGGTTCTGGGAGCCTCAAGATCAACTTCCTCGCCTACTCGGACGGCGTATTTCTGGGAAACCGTAAATGTAAACTGCTGAGATTCATCCCAGTCTACAGCCAGCTGGGGCACAAGGCCGGCAGGTGAGCCGGAATGGTAAACCAGGAGCTTAGGCACTCTAATATGTACTACATCGCCCACCCCAAGTTCTGAAAAAGGCCTGCCCATATTGGGAACTACCACCTCCAGATTATCCCCTTGGGTGAAAGCAGGGTGCCGCTCAACGTTTTGAGTCAGGTGGGGCTCTATGGGATGGCCTTCTAAGTCAAAGCCACGCAGGATAGCTGGGGCTGTCCCGCGGTCAGTGGTGACTATGCAGGGCAGGGAACGGTAGGCTGAAACCAGCTTTACATTGGGGACGCTCAGTATCCGCTCTATAACGTGCCTGGGGATCATCCCTCTCCATCCAGCACAATCCACTTCAGCAAGGTAACCTTTTGCGGCAGTATCGGAGAAATAGTAGAGTATGTGGGATTGCCAATCGCTTCCTTGCCAGTGTCTCCAGACGAGCATGCTGGTTTCAGCTGACGACAAAGGAGCTTGTGCAGGGAATATGAGGATATCGCCGCCGGAAAAGGTACGCTCAGGCAAGGCAACCCCCACGTTGTAGCCTTCCGGCACTACACGGAGCAGCACAACGATCATGGCAGCCAGCGCACAAGTGATGATACCTACAACGGTCCGGGTGGGGTTGCGCCGGATTTCCGCGATCGCAAGCCTGGAGAAGTCCATATGCATCACCTGCCTTAGAATGAAAAGGCTTTAGACTGAATTGTGTCAATTCACAAACTTGTTCACCTACTCTACTTCCTCTTCGATTTAACAGACTCCTTCTGTATACTAAAATATGTAATAGGTGCGTGCCCCCGGGATGCTTTGCGCATATATTGCATTGACACCCAAGAGGGAGTCACCTAGAATGTGATTGGCTTGTTTTATATGGCCCTGAGTTTTCAAACATCGAAAGGGGGCTGAGAGATGAAGGGGCTGGGCCGTCATGTCCTGGCTGAGGTTTACGGATGCGAGTTTGACATCCTGAATGATCTCGACAAGATCCGGAAGATCATGGTCAGTGCGGCTCTCTCCGCCGGAGCGGAAGTGATAGAAACAACTTTTCACCGGTTTTCACCTCAGGGAATAAGCGGCGTAGTTGTAATCTCCGAATCACACCTTGCAATCCACACATGGCCTGAACTTGGTTACGCTGCTATAGATGCGTTTACTTGCGGAAGCCAGGTCGATCCCTGGGTAGCAATGGAGGCCATTATAGAAGAATTCGGAGCGACGTCAGTAACTGCAACAGAAGTGAAACGAGGAGTTCTCTTAAAATCCGTAGAAGCGGCCGGTTAGCCAAAATACTACGGGAAAGGTGATGTCATATTGTAGGTTCAGATGAGGACGGTACACTAAAAGACTAGACCCTGCGTCACACATGTAGCAGCGCAGGGTCTTATCTTTTTTGATACACTTTATGGGCGATAGATTTACCGGCCCGTTGACTTCCAGGACACGACAGGGTGTCGCCAGGGCTCCGGTATGAGGTATATTAAGGATAACGGCACAAGAATAAGTGTAAGGGGAGACGGACCTGTGACAGAAAGAACTCTCGTGTTAGCTAAGCCCGATGCAGTTGCGCGGGGATTGACAGGCGAGATTATCAGCAGGCTTGAGGCAAGGGGTGTGAGGCTTGCGGGACTCAAGATGATCTGGATTGACGAAGATCTCGCCAAGCGTCATTACTCAGCTCACGTAGGCAAGCCGTTTTTTGAGGGGTTGCTGAAGTACATAACTTCACTTCCTGTTGTGGCAATGGTATGGGAAGGACCGTCAGCTGTAAGCGTGGTCAGGAGTACAATGGGTGCCACTAATCCGGCCCAAGCCCAGCCGGGTACAATACGGGGAGACTTTGGGATGGATATTTCCAACAACCTGGTACACGGGTCAGATTCGGTGGAGTCGGCCGGGCGGGAGATCGAGCTGTTCTTCAAAGAAGAGGAGATTTACAGCTGGAAGAGGCCCCACGAGAAGTACATCACCGGGGAGTGAAACACCGGCTTTGTGAAGTGCCTGAAGACGCCGGCCCCGGCCCCGTGCCGGGCCGGGTGTTACGGTACACAGATTGGACAGGGGAGGGGCTTCAATGCTTTATATTGGAACGTCAGGTTACAGCTACGCCGACTGGCGGGGCGTGTTTTATCCCCAAACCATGAAACAGAGCGAGTTCCTCTCCTACTACTCGGAACGTTTTGACTGTGTGGAACTCAATTTCACTTACTACAGGCAGCCTGCGGCCCACTCAATTGAGACTATGGCAGCCAAAGTACCCGATTCCTTCAGGTTTACGGTTAAGGCTCACAGGACCATGACCCACGAGATCCCCCAGGAGGCGCTTGTGGCCAGTGAGTTTGAACAATTCCGCCAGGGGATATTGCCCATGGCCCAATCGGGGAAACTTGGATGCGTGTTGTTCCAGTTCCCCTGGTCGTTCCGGCCTTCCAAACGCAACTATGACTATGTGCTGTCGCTTCCCGACAGGTTGGACTACGCAAAAATCGTGGTTGAATTCAGGAACAATGCGTGGGCCAGGGATGAAGTGTACGAATACCTCAGGGAGCGGGGCATCGGGTTTTGCTGTGTAGATGAACCTGAGCTGAGAGGGCTTTTCCCAAGAGTGGCTGTGGTAACCTCCGGGGTGAGCTATGTCAGGTTCCACGGGAGAAATGCCGCCAAGTGGTTTAACCATAAACAAGCCTGGGAGAGGTATGATTACCTGTATAGCCAGGATGAGCTGGCCCAGTGGGTACCGGAAGCGCTCCAAATGGCAGAGGCCAGTGAAGATACTTACGTCCTTTTCAACAACTGCCACCAAGGCCAGGCTGCAATCAACGCTGCTCAGATGCAGCAGCTTCTGCTGCAGGCTGAAACATAGTTACTATTTGCGAAAGCCGGGCTAGGTGGTTCAGCCTAGATAAGGTTGGCGGCCACGCCTGCAAGTGCCAGCATCACACCTGCCACTACAGCGATCACAGGCCAGTATGTCTTGTATACTTGTGCCAAGTCGATGTGGTAGTATTGGCATGTAAGTACCTGGCACAGGTGAAGCGGCGAGGTGAAATATGCCACAAAACCTGCACCGTAGATCACGCTAGTAAGATACAGCACTGCGTCCGGTGAAGCACCTGCCGGTACCAGGATTGGGATGAGCACCGCTGTGGTTGTCATGTGATTGGCGCTTACGTATCCGAACAGCAGGGGAAAAACTACTGCAAGCAGTGCAGGAGACATTCCGTGGCTGTTTGCTGAGTCTACCAATGCCGGGAATACCGGCGAACGCGCGGCAAACTCCTTGAACGCCATTATCCAGAACATGGCAGCTACTTGAGGAAGGTTAGCTCCTTTGATCACTGTGGGTGCTGAAGGCAATGCTGCTTTTTCCAGATGAGCCATGGCGATACTCAGGACTATCCCTGCTGTCATGGACGCCCACAACGAGACCTTAAAAGCGATGCTCAATATCAAAGCTGCAAGTAGCGGAGAGCCGTAGCGGAGGAACTGTCTCAAGTGGCCGGCCCTGGAATTGCTACTGGATGCTTCGGTTGGTATCTGGGCAGATGGTTCGCCTGCAGCTCCTTGATCTCTTGCCGGCGAAGCTTCTAACGTGTTAACCTGTCCAGCGCTTCTAAGAAAAAACCAATAGCCTGCAACCCAGAAAGCAACCCCGTAAGTCCAAAGCTTAGAGAGGAGGGTACCTACAGATACGCCGATCAGGTTAGCTACCACAATCAAGGAGGGCGATAGGGGGAATATGAAAAACATCCCGTGGCGAAACACCAGGTTTATGGCTGCCTTTTGGGCGGGGGACAGTTCCAGCTCGTCTCCCAACCGGTCTACCAGGGGCGCCGAGACCGCCGCCCCTCCCAGAACCGGCATAGACCCGATTAGCGCAGGTACAGCCATAATCGCCGCCTTTACATTGCCGAGAAATCCCGAGAGCCCTTGAACCATATTGTCAAGGTATCCTGTTTCTTTCATTACGGTGGAAAACACGCCTATTGCAAACACGGTCACAGCCAACTCAAGGGTGGTGGCGTCAGTAAACGCACTCCAGATTACCTGTATGGATTGCGCTATGGGAAGGCCGGAAGTGAGTGCCATGACAACGGTGGCTGCACACATTGTATAAGCCAGGGACACTTTTTTGAACGAAAACAAGATGATGATCACAAAAGCGGCGATGACACCCGATAATTGCAACGAACCCACCTCGGTTCTATATTAGTGAAATGTGTAGCTGGGGCAATTCCGATTGCTTTGACTAATTATAACCTAGTGTGCAGGGTTTGCCCATTTTTGCAGCCAGACACATTTTCCAGGAATTGTGCAGGTCGTCCCAGAACTAGCAAGACCTGTGGACCCATGGTTGTGACAGTTGAGCGGAGGAATTGGAGAGGAGTTGTACACTGTTGGCTTTACCTGTACCGGATTACGTAGCCTTTGACGTTGAAACCACAGGCTTTTCCCCTGAAGAGGATCGCATTATAGAAGTCGCGTTTGTTCGTTTTGAAAACGGTGTACCTGTCAAAAAGTGGTCATCCCTTGTCCGGCCGGGCAGGGAGGTTGGGCTCAAGGTCCTGAGGCTCACAGGAATACCCCCGGAGGAGTTGGCCGGTAGTCCTGATATAGCTTCAGTCTGCGGCGAGATTGAGGAGTTTCGGGGCGGCTTGCCTTTGGTTGGGCACAATCCTGAGTTTGACGTGTCGTTTCTTTCCAGAGCGATTCAGGGATTTCCAGGCGTTCCCGTTTACGACACGCTTGAACTTGCCCGCATTGTATTTCCCGGATTCAAGAGCTACAAGCTGGGAGATTTGGCGCAGCAATTGGATATTGAGTTATGCGACGCCCACAGGGCGTGTGATGATGCGGAAGCCACAGGTATGATCTTTGGAGCCATTCAGCGCAAGATTGTCCGGCTGCCCCGGGCAGTACGTGAAAAGATTATACGCATAATGGGCAAAGCCTGGGTATCTGCATGCCTTTTTGATCGCCGAGAGAGTCCCGGTCATCAACTGTCGCTCTTCCTTGAAGAATCAGCGGGTAGGAGTCTGCCTGTTGAAACCCGGCTCCTGCCGGAAATGCTTGATGAGGGGAAGTTGGAACAAGTCCCTGTTGATTGGCTGGAAGGCCTGTTTGAGGCACAGCAGCGCTATACTTTCGTAGATTTTCCTCTTGAAGCGCTGACTCCCGGCAATATCGCTGCGAGTCTTTCTTCCCATGTCGGGCCGGTGGTTGTCGCTGCAGACGTGGAAACCCTGTCCTTATCAGACCTAGGCGTGAGTTTCTTGTCCGTGCCTGAGGACTACCTTTGTTTGCTAAGAGCCAATTTGGTTGAAGACTTCGCCCGTTGCGGTCTACTGGATCACCTGGACGTTGAGGCAAAGCAGTTTCTGTCAACCATCGTTGTGTGGAGGGATGCTACACGTGACGGTTTGTTTAGGGAGATTCAGGTTGTAGGGAAAGCACATGCGTTAAGCCGCGAACTTAGCTGCTCAGGCTTTCCCGATTGTCAGGGCCACTGCCCCTATGCTGAGGAATGTTTCTATTCCAAAGCTCTAGATGCAGCCGCAGGCAGCCGGGTAATCCTCACTCCCAAATACAACTGCTTTGATGTTTCTACGGAGGTAAATCCAGCCGGGTGTATAGTGCTGGGTTTTGACGACTTGGGAGATATATGGGAGCGCAAACAGCCAAGGCTCAACCTGGAAAGGTTGAGAGAGGCCTTGGAAGATTTGGGATGCACTCAGGATGCTGAACGGGTTGACAGGCTCATTTTTAAGAGTCTGGATGCCCTCGGGTCAAACCACGACATGGTTGTACCGGACGATATTGTCCGGGCCCTTGCATCCGTGCACCGGGAAGTTGAGCCTGTGCTTTCCAGGCTGAGGCAGGAGCTGAGACACTCTTCAAGTGCCTTCGTGGGGCAACCGGTTGATCCACCTGTAATGGGGATGAATCTTCGTAGGTTGGAATACTGGATGGAACAAATTCAGGCCATCTTGACCGGAGATAGTTCCTCTATGTACCTGTTGGAGAGAGGTTATGGCGTTGCCCGTGGGATTATTGCAGGAAAAGCCCTGTGGCCGGCCATCGAAGCTAAGCATGCGCTGGTTGAGCGCTTCGGAAACGTAGTGTTGGTTTCGCCCAACGCAGGTTTCGTGTCCCAGTTTGAAGGACTCAGGCGCCTGTACGGGTTCGAGCCTGGAGACATGATCCACCATATGGGTCATACAATGACTCAGGCTGAAGCAGACAGCGGTCCGTTGCTGGTCTCCATAGATAAGGGACAAAGGATGTCCTATTCAGAGCACCTGGAGGTCACGGCTGAGTTCCTCAAGCAGTTGGCCCTTCAATCATCTGAAAACGTTTTGTGCCTGTGCCCTTCGTATTCGTTTATCAGGAACCTTAGCTCCCATATTGCCGGATTCCTTGAAAGCGAACAAATTGCAGTGTTTGCCCAGGGAGTAGACGGCGGGCCAAGGGTACTAGAACACTTGAGCGAGCCGGGCACTTTGGTCCTGGCAAGGTTCGGAGTGGATATTCTGGATAATACATCAGCCGTTCCCCGGATCCTGGTAATACCCAAAATTCCCTTCTTGCCTCCAAATACAATTAGAGACCTGAGGCAAAGGGAAGTATCAGGCCTCGGGAAGAGCGGATTCATTGAAGTAAGCGTGCTGCCTGTTGTGCTTGCCCTCCGCACTTACATGGAGAGTTTGAGCCGCAGTGCCGGGAAGACTGCGGTGATACTCCTCGACCCCAAGATCTTGCCCGGGCAGAGTGGTTGGGGCAGGGATTTCATGGCCCAATTCCATGACGTGAGGTCTGTCGTGTGTCCGCAGCAAATCGGCATTACACAAGCGCTCAAATGGGTAAGTTCGGGTAATAGCAACCAATGAACTCTAATATACACAAACCAGGAGGTGTTTTCATATGAAGTACAGCCCTCCTGGCAAACCAGGATACTCGCGGTGGAGTCAAAGGCACAAGGTGGAAGAGAGCTTCTCGGTTTCGATGGTCGGTAAGGGAGTAGGGTACGCCCTGTTCATGGCAGTGTTGCTCATATTAGTTGCGTCAGCGGTGGTATACCTGACCAAGTTGGAGGAAAGTATCGTTTACTGGGTGGTTAACATAGGGAGTTTCGCCATATTAGGGCTGGCATCTTTTGTGACAGCGAGGAGAGCCAGGCGCTATGGCCTTGTATACGGAGCAGCTATTGGCGCATCATACGCTATAATAACATGCCTTGTAGGTGCAATCCTTTATCCTCCCTTCATAGGATTCGGAGCTCTGCTGAAACGGATAGGCTTTTGCGTATTGGCCGGAGCTTGTGGCGGAGTGCTTGGGGTAAATAATTGATAAGGAATAATCTACCTGCGAAACACGCATGATACCCTCAGAAACACAGGTTGTTGCTGGGGGTTTTTGCCTTGGTCCGGACATTTCAGAAGACGTTCGTGAAAGCGGTGTTTTGGCTGCTTCCGGTAGCGCTAGTCCTGAGCACATACCCAGGATGGGTTGCCGCAGAGGCAACTGATTACGCAGACCTTTTCGGAAGCGGGCGGGTTTTGAGATATGGGCACACCGGTGAGGAAGTCAAGCAGCTGCAAGCACTCCTAAAGCAACTGGGTTTATACGGATCAAGTGTAGACGGAGTTTTCGGAGACAAGACAAAGGCTGCAGTACTGGAATTCCAGCAAAGGAAAGGCCTGGTCAGGGACGGCATAGCCGGGCCTGGAACCAAGTCAGCCTTGTACGACGAACTGATGAAACTCAACCCGCCGGCAAAGCATACAGTTTCGGCAGGGGAGACTCTGTGGATTATTGCCGCCAAGTACGGCCTGAGTGTTTCTGATCTCATCAAGATAAACAAGCTGAAGGACCCGGATCGCTTGTTCCCAGGGGATGTCCTGGCGCTTAGGGTTGACGATGCAGCCCCTGTTTCGGGAAATCAGGAATCCCCTGAGGAACTGCCTGAAGAACCTGTCTTACCCCCGTTTGAACAGCTGCCTGTGCCTGATAAACGCATATGCCTTACCTTCAACGACGGCCCTGATCCGGTTACCACTCCTGCAATTCTAGATGTGCTGGACCAGTATGGGATCAAGGCTACATTCTTCGTGATCGGAAAGAAAGCAAGGGAGTATCCTGAACTTGTGAAAGACATGGCTGACAGGGGCCATGTTATCGGTGTGCATGGTTACGAACACACGATATTGGCCGGACTCTCTCCTCGGGAAGTCGAGACGGATTTGCAGATGGCGCAAACGTGCATAACCCAGATTTCAGGGCAAAAGCCATACCTTTACCGCCCTCCCCACGGAATGCTCGACGAGACACAAATCAGAGAGGCACAGAAACTTGGAATGAGAGTGCTGATGTGGACGAATATCGGGGGTGCAGACATCGGGGCTGGATCATCACGGGAAGTGGTTGAGCGGGTACTTGCTTGGGCAAGGGACGGAGCCATAATTTTGCTTCATGAAGGTTTTGGCCATACTGCTGAAGCGTTGGCTGAGATCATCCCGTCCCTTGCGCGGATGGGCTTTGGTTTTCAGAACATAAGTCCTACTTCTGTCATTGAACCTGGCCAGGGGCAATAATGTCTTTTACAACTTGTTCTGCGCCCTTTACGTAATGGCACATTTGTGAGATCGCCATGCTTTGGAACATTGCATTCTGGGCATCAGCCAGAGAAACGACTGCTTTTTGAAGTGCTTGCGCAACCTGCCTGTCAACCTTGGCTTGTTGCATCGATAGCTGGTCTCCCAGCAGGCTTATGAGATCGTTTAACTGTTGTGAATTGGAGCGCACTGCTTCATTGCCCTGTGACACTATCGAAGCAATTTGTTGTGAGAGGGCAAGCAGCGTGTCTACCGCTTGAGAGTCAGCCACATGGGCGGAAGCTTTGCTCAATGCGCCCTGCAGATCCTGTTCGATGAGCATCTGCTGCTCCCTGACGGTATTCTGAACTTCTGACAGGGCTACTTCCATTTTTTCGGCGGGTGTAGTTGGCGCACCGGCCCCCGGAGGTATAAAAGAGCGCCTCATCTCCTCCACAACGTGGGAAGCAGAACTCTGGCCATCTATGTTGCTTATTGGATAATCTTCATGTTCAATCACAAAACCCCCCCTTTCCCTGATTCGTCCTTTAGTGTTTTCGTTTTTTGTTTTCTTATTAATAAAACCGGTCACAACTAAAGGAAATCCAGAAGCAGGAGAGAAATGTGACAAAGGGGGGGTCGAAGAGTGTCGAGATTTCTGCGTGTGGGAGTTTTCCTTGACCGGTTGGAAGACATTGCAGAAGCAGCCAATATGCTGTCTGAAACGATGAAATCAGACGAAGACAATAGCTTATCCAAAGCAATAGAACTCGCCCATGACATTGAATCCATGGCCAAGGAATTACTTTATGTGATTACAAGATGGAACTGTGAACCTCTGATCTACACAGGCAAAGGTACAACTGAGGAAATAATCAATCTTCTGGATACACTGCTGGAGGATGCTGAGAAGCGTACGGAATGAGAATTTGCACAACAACGATGCTTCATCTAAACTATTGGCGGGAGGCGGTGTCTCATGCCAATCTTTGAGTATAGGTGCCGGAAATGCGGTGAAGTGTTTGAGTGCCTGGTCAGAAAAGGCGATGTTCCGGTATGCCCGGGGTGCGGTTCAGAAGACCTTACCAAACTGATGTCGATGTTCTCAACAAACGTAAGGGAAGGCTCAGGAGGCCAATCGTCCTGTGCCGCATGTTCGGGTGGAACGTGCAGCACATGCAAGGGTTAATTCTTTCGCTGCAAGATGGGATTATTTAATGGGCAAAGTTGAAATAGAAGTTACTGGGGGTAGCTCGTTGAGCATCCGATAACAGGTTGGAAAGGAAGTGATTTTATGTCTCACAATCTTGAAGGCAAAGGCAGAGACCTATTATCAAAGCTGAGCCGCACAATTAGGTCCGGGGCAGAAACGTTGATGCAGGAAACCAAGGAGCTTACCAAGGTCGGCAAGTTGAAGGTAGAAGTGTTGTCACTCGAGAACGAACGGGCGAAGAAGTTTGAAGAGATTGGGCGATTGGCTCATACCTTGTACAAAGAAGGCGGGACTATCGAGCAGCTCCACGAACATTTTGAAGCCATAGATGAAATTGAGGCTAAGATCGACGCCAAGAACAAGGAGATTGAAAAAGCTCCTGCTGAGGAAGTCCAGAAGGCCGAAAGCGTCAGCACTCCCCAGGATGAAGCTGTATCCCGGATGTATTGTACTCAGTGTGGTGCCTTGGCAAGCGAGGATGACAAGTTCTGTTCCAAATGCGGAAACCAACTTAGGTAACCGTCTACTGTACCTGTAGCTACCGGGCCCTCATCCGGATGGGGCCCGGTGGTTTTTTGAAATGCACGGTGGTAAGTATGGGGTTGAATCAAAAGAGGGGAAGGGCAGCACTTTTTGATTGAGCTCAAATGTGACTAGTTTTTCCGGTCTAGCGCCCCTGTGGAGTAATGGATCATGTCCTGCATGATTATTAAGAGGTATGCAGGAACCTCGTGTCGAAAGCAGGTAACAGGCGAGTAATTGGCTGAATTGACAAGTTAAGGAAGGGGTTTGGGATCATGCCCGCGAGAATAATCGACGGACGCCAGATTGCGTCTGAGATCCGATCTGAAGTCCGGGAAAAGGTATCTGCGCTAAAGGAAGCGGGGATTACCCCCAAGCTGTGTGTTATCCTGGTGGGAGACGATCCTGCCTCTGTGCTTTATGCAAGGTCGAAAGAAAGGGCTTGCCGCAAGTCGGGCATAGACTATGAGCTGTTCACATTTCCCGAAGATGCTCAAGAATCAGAGGTAATCAATAAACTCGAAGAGCTTTCTGCGGATCCTGATTGCCACGGCATTATGATCGAACTCCCGCTTCCGAAACATATGGATAAGCAACGTGTGATGATGGCAATTGATCCCCTGAAAGACGTGGACGGCATCAACCCAATAAACAGGGGGATGATGTTCACCCAGAAATCCGGCTTGTTTCCGGTTACTCCTCAAAGCTGCATAGAGATCCTGAAGAGGGAAGGGATTTCCCTGGAAGGCAAGAACGTATGCCTCATCGGGCGTGGTGATACAGTAGGTAAGCCTTTGATTTTCCTGCTGCTTAATGAGAACGCTACTGTGACCGTGTGTCACACCCGTACCAAAGATCTGGCATTCCACACCAAAAAAGCTGATGTGATTATCGCTGCCGCAGGCAAGGCAAGACTTGTGACCAAGGATATGGTCAGTCCTGGCGTGATAGTCGTAGATGCAGGCATTAACGAGGTTGACGGCAAGACTGTAGGCGATGTGGACTTTGAAGGGTTATCGGAAGTCGCCGGTGCGATTACCCCGGTTCCAGGCGGTGTTGGAAGCCTTACCACTGCCCTCTTGCAGAACAACCTGCTTAAGGCAATCGAACTGCAAAAGGAGCAGGCTTAAGTATAGCAGGTTCACATATAGAAAGGGGAGATTTCGTTGGCCGGCCTCTTTGACAAGAGTTTATCTGAGATACTTCAGGAATCAGCGTCTTCAGCTCCTACTCCCGGCGGCGGGAGTGTGTCGGCGATAGCCGCAGCTTTTGCGGCTTCTATGGCAGCCATGGTAGGCAACCTTACGATTGGCAAAAAGAAGTACCGGGATGTGGAAGAGCAGGTTATTGTGCTCAGGGACAAAGCGCTTGCGTTGATGTCAACCTTTGAGGCCTTGGTCGAGGAAGATATCAGCCAGTTCGGCAAGTTCATGGAGGTATACAGGCTTCCGAGAAACACTCCGGGAGAAAAGGAAAAGCGTGAAGTGCTCCTTCAGCAAGCGCTCAAAGGCGCTACCGAGACCCCTTTGAAGGCCGCCAGGGCGTGTGTTGAACTTCTGGAAATTGTGTGTGAACTGGCGCCGATAGGAAACACCATGGCAATCAGCGATGCGGGCGTGGCCGCTTATCTTGCAGAAGCGGGTTTGCGGTCTGTGCTGCTCAATGTGGATATCAACGTGCCCATGATGAAGGATCAGGGCTTTGTCCGTCAAGCAATCAAAGAAAAGGAAGGCCTGATGGAGCAGGCCTGCAGATTAAGGGAAAAGGCCGTATCTATTGTTTCCGAGAGGATGGCCTGATTTTTCGGAAGCGGCGGCGCCGTCTGGGTGAGGCAGATTCCTCGTCCGGGGTTTGTTGTGCCGATCTGGCCAAACTCATGAGCCTGGGTCTCCTTCTCCTGGGTCTCGCAGGGGGGCCGCTAAACACGTCAAATCGATGGGTGTGTCCGTCGTCAAAACTTGTTATGCCGGAAATCTGATGTACGTGCCCCCCAAATGACCTGACCTGAAGCGACGTGTTCCCGTGCATTCTGTGGGTATGGCCGTGAGCTCTTGAAGTTTCATTGCTGAAGCGGTGAACATGGCCTTCACCTGTTACGTAATTGAGCCCGGTGGTGCCGTCGAACACGTGGAAGTGGTCCTGGTCTGTGGTGGTTCTTCCGTAATAATGGTGTACATGCTGCTGTGGGCTTATGGGTTCCGCCATGTCTTTCCTTTCTTCGCCGGTGTTGTCCATGCTGTTCCCTCCTTAGGTGCCCCTGGGCCGCAGGCACCGGTAATCGCACTTATGTCAAGATACAATATGAATCCCTTGTGTCACTTGTGATTGGTTGACACGCTTTGGAACGCAGCAAGAATCTTGTGTGGGTCTGCCTGAATGCCTTGTGCCTCAAGAAAGATTCCATGCGTGGTAATGGACAAGTTGCTTATCGTAGCGGCCGTGATCATGCCCTTAGAAAGCTTCACCAAGTCCATTTCAGCCAATGTGTACCGGTTGTGTGAAACTGTCTCCGGTTCATCGGACGGTGACATTTCCAAGACACCTTCAATTGGAAACCTGATAGGTGGAGTTGCCTTGAAAATGATCCTCGAGCCAAGGAAGGAATCAAGTTCTAATCTAACCCTTACCGGTATCCCGAAGTACGATGCCATTCTGAGTACCAGGATAATCGTTCCGTCGGCAAGCATCGAATCAATGAGGGTTACGCCCTCGGGGAACCTTATGGCCTTCAGGAGCCGCGCCAGGCTTTCCTTTGAAATGGTTGCTGAGAACCCTTGAATGTGCATGGTGCACCTCCGAAAACATCTGTCACATAACGCTATGCCGGTAAACCCTTATCTGACACAGGAATCAGCCGTATTTGGCTTTTTCCAAGTATGTCGTTTGTCAATCGGAACAGCTTGCCCTGGCTTCCCGTTGAAGATAGATTTAACGTGAGGAGGCGACACTGGCGTGAACAGAGACCTTATTGTACTGGGCAGCATGAATGTAGATTTCGTGGTGAGGGTTACAAGACGCCCGGCCGTGGGCGAGACTGTCCAGGGCACTGAGTTTTCCATCTTTCCGGGAGGAAAAGGCGCCAACCAAGCTGTGGCGGCAGCAAAACTGGGTGGTAATGTGGCTATGGCAGGGAGGATAGGTGACGACGTCTTTTCCAAGGTAGTGCTTGACAGTCTGTCATCAGCAGGAGCGGGTAAGGAACTTATTGCCACCACTCAAGACGTACCTACAGGCTCTGCTTTCATAACAGTGGATGATACAGGAGACAACTCGATTATCGTTGTTCCAGGTGCCAACGGGTATTGCAGCACGGCTGACGTTGATTCACTCAAGCCTCATTTGGAAAGAGCAAAGGTGCTAATGCTTCAACTGGAGATACCCCTCGAAACCGTGGAGTATGCCGTGAAGGTCGCGAGACAATGCGGCACACAAGTGATGCTTGACCCTGCTCCACCTGTTGTCCTGTCACGGGAGTTGCTCAGTGGAATCGATGTGCTTACACCTAACGAGCATGAAGCGTCCTTCCTAACAGGGCGCCGGGTGGTGGATGTGGAAAGCGCGAAACTTGCTGCGTCTGACTTGCTTGCCGCAGGGGCAAGAGCTGTGGTGATAAAACTAGGTGCAAGCGGCCTGGTTTATGCTGAAGGCGGCAGGTTTGGCAGCATTCCGGGGTACAGGGTTCAGGCTGTGGACACCACCGCCGCAGGTGATGCATTTGCCGGCGGGCTGGCAGTGGCTCTGTGTGAGGGCAAATCCCTTGAAGAAGCGTGCAGGTTTGCAAATGCGGTAGGTGCATTGGCTGTTACGCGCAAAGGTGCACAGCCTTCTATGCCGGAACGCGGTGAGGTTGAAGCTCTTCTCCAAGGTTGATCCTTGTTTCTGCGCGAATGTAATAACATGATAATGTTAAGTGCATAGCTTTTCGACAGGTAGAACCTGGTTTGGAATAGGGGGTGGGAGCCAGAACATAAGGCGGACTCCCAAGGACGTATCCAACAAGCTTATCTCCGGAGGTTGAGCAAAGTGAAATGGATAATCGATACAGACCCTGGCATTGACGATGCTTCTGCCATCATTACGGCTGTCAACTCAGGTGCTTTGGACATCTTAGGGATCACCTCGGTTCACGGCAACGTTGGACTAAATCACACCACCAGAAACGCGCTCAAACTCGTTGAACTGATGGGTGGAGACGTGCCGGTTTATCAGGGCACAAGCAGGCCTATTCTGCAACAACGTGAGCATGCTGCGGAGTATCATGGAGAAAATGGGTTTGGCAATACCTCACTGCCTGAACCGGGTATTGCACCCCAAGACCAATATGCCGTGGACTTTATCATTGAATCTACAAAGAAGCAGGAGGTTTCTTTGCTTACTCTGGGCCCCCTTACCAACGTGGCTTTAGCTATAGCTAAAGAGAGGGAACTGGAAAAGCGGATTAAGCAGATTGTGATGATGGCCGGCACTTCACGGGCCAGGGGCAATACAAGCCCGTTGGCGGAGTTCAACATATTTGCTGACCCCGAAGCTGCTGCAGTGGTGTTCGAGTCAGGAATACCTATAATAATGGTTCCGTGGGAGACATGCCTTGACACAGTGTTTGGATCAGAAGTTATTGTCCGGATTAGGAGATCTTCAACCGAAGTGGGCAAGGCGTTTGCCCAAGCTATGGAGTACTCGGTGGGAAGAACAAAAGCTTACCTTGGCTCAGAAGTGCTTCTGCTGTGCGATCTGCTGGCCGCATGTGCGGCGATTGACCCAACTGTGATTACCCAACAGTTGAATGCAAAGGTTACAGTAGAGACCGGCGGACGGTTCAGCAGGGGACTTACTGTAATCGATGAGCGCATGGATGACGGAAGCAAACCAAATGCTTCAATCGCTCTTGCTTGCGATCGTGCCAAGATTGAAAACATGTTCTTGGATGCGATCAACGCAAAATAATGACCGGAAAACCGGAGGTGCAAGAATTGAACAAGAGACTCGTAGGGCTAATGCTGGTGGCGGCGCTGCTTGCGTCTGTCGTTTTGGTCGGATGCGGGACTAAGGACCCGGAATCTCAAAACGGCGAAGGGCAGGAGCAGCAGTATAAAGCCGTGCTCTTGCTGGCGGGCAACCTTGGAGACATGTCATTCCTGGATTCAGCTAACCGGGGCATGCAGATGATCAAAGAGCAACTGGGCTGGGAGGTCAAGGTAATCGAAATGGGTACAGACCCCTCTGCCTGGGAACCTACCCTTACCGACGTATCTACCCAGGATTGGGACCTTATCATCACCGGAACCTTTAACATGCAGACACAGATTGAAGAAGTCGCTCCTAAGTTCCCCGAGAAGACATACGTGTTGTTTGACGTATCCGTGGACTACGCGAATGGCGATTACAGCAACGTATACTCGATCCTTTACAGACAGAACGAAGGCTCTTATCTTGCCGGAGCTCTTGCCGCGATGGTTACCACTTCAGATCTGCCCCGGGCAAACGAAGAAAAGCTTATCGGTTTCTTGGGCGGCATGGATGCACCTGTAATCAATGACTTCCTGGTGGGTTACATCGAGGGTGCAAAGAGCATAGATCCTGAGATCAAAGTGGCAGTGTCCTATGTAGAATCCTACAGCGACCCTGCCAAGGGCAAAGAAATGTGCCTGGCCCAGTATGACATGGGTGTCGACATCGGGTTTAACGTAGCCGGTGGAAGCGGTTTGGGGCAGCTTGACGCAGCCAAAGAAAGAGGTCTTTATGCCATCGGAGTAGACTCTGACCAGGCCATGTTGTTCAAGGATTCAGACCCGGAAAAGGCTGAACTGGTGCTTACTTCTATGCTGAAGCGCGTTGACAACTCTCTGTTTAGGGCAGCCAAGCTGTTCCAGGAAGGCAAGCTTGAACTTGGCAAGGCTGAAAGCCTGGGCCTCAAGGAAGACGCAGTAGGGCTTGCCATCAACGAGTTTTATGAGAGGAATGTACCCGAGGAAATGAGGGCCAAACTAGACGAACTTGCACAAAAAGTCAAGTCAGGCGAAATACAGGTGCCTTCTGCTTTAGAAATGGGCCCTGATGCCGTGAAGGAACTGCGTGATTCAGTAGCTCCGTAAGCGTTGGTGGGGCAAGGGGGATGTCCCCTTGCCCCGTTGGCCTAGTTTGAAGAGGATGAGGTGGATGGCGTGAGGGCTCAAGCACAACCTCAAGCAACAGATCCCATTTTGTTGATGAAGGGAATCACCAAAGTCTATCCCAATGGCTTGGTGGCCAACTCAAACGTAACCTTTGAAGTGCGCAAAGGAGAAATCCATGCCCTTGTAGGCGAAAACGGAGCGGGCAAGACTACCTTAATGAAAGTGTTGTTTGGGCTGGAGAAGCCGGATGAAGGCAGTATCTTTATCAAAGGCGAAGAAGTCAGGATATCTTCCCCCAATGATGCTATAAGGTACGGAGTTGGCATGGTTCACCAGCATTTTATGCTTGCTCCTTCCCTTACCGTGGCCGAAAACATCGTGCTGGGGGCAGAACCGCGAAAAGGCATTTGGTTTGACAGGAAGCGGGCCGAACAGGTGTGCAAAGAGTTGAGCGAGAAGTACGGCCTGCATGCGGAACCTGCCGCGAAAATAAAGGATGTGCCTGTAGGCATCAGACAAAGGGTAGAGATCCTCAAAGCCCTGATGCGCGGCTCAGATATCCTTGTGTTGGACGAGCCTACTGCAGTGCTCACCCCCCAGGAAACCGACGAACTGTTTGAAGCCCTCAAATCACTGAAAGCGATGGGGCATACCATCATCTTCATTTCCCACAAACTCCGTGAAGTCAAAGAGCTATCAGACAGGGTAACAGTCTTACGCTCAGGCAAGGTGATAGGAACCCGGGACACAGATCAAGTGACGGTTGAAGAAATATCCAGGATGATGGTAGGCCGCGACGTTGTCCTAAAGCCCATGCGGCCCAAGGCCACAGGCACTCGCGGTGAAGTCCGGCTGTTGGCCAAGAACCTCAACCTTGTCCAGGACGGCACCCAAGTGCTAAAAGATGTAACCTTGCAGGTAAGGGCAGGGGAAATCCTCGGGATTGCAGGAGTTGAGGGAAACGGCCAAGTGGAACTGGCGGAAGTGATCACCGGGCTTTCACCGTGCGACAGTGGGGAAATATGGGTTTGCGGGCAGGATGCCACTGGAAAGAGCCCTGGGGAGATAAGAGATATGGGGCTTTCACACATACCTCAAGACAGGATGATCTTTGGGGTGGCATCCAATGCATCTATATCTGAGAACCTGATTTCGACCAGGTACGATAAACGGCCTGTGAGCAATGGATTTTCCTTGGACATCAAGGCGGTTGCCAAGTTGGGCCAAGATCTCATCAGCAGGTTCGGTATAAAGGCCTCATCCGCCCAGCAAGCTGTTGGCACCCTGTCAGGAGGCAACATTCAAAAAGTTGTTATAGCCAGGGAGTTTTCTACTGAACCTAAGGTGATCATTGCAAACCAGCCTACCCGTGGGATCGACATAGGAGCTACAGAATCTGTCCACAAGTATCTCGTGGATGCTACAGAGAGCGGCACAGCCGTACTCTTAGTATCTGCGGACCTTACTGAAGTGATGAGCCTCTCAAACAGGCTGATTGTAATGTACGAAGGGCAGGTTGTTGCTTATTTCGACGAAGTTCAGGGACTTGAGGAAGAAGAGATCGGGCTGTACATGTTGGGGCTGAAACGTCAGGAGCCTGACGAGGTTACGGCTTCGATGATGGGGAGGCCGGTTGAATGAGGAGAAATGCTTGGTTCGAACTGCTTAGGACCGGAGTAGCCATTGCCGCAGCGCTTATCATAGGTTTTATCGTCACCTCATTGGTTTCAGAATCGCCTGCGGAGGCTTTCGGGTATTTTCTGAAGGGGCCGTTCACAAGTATCAGACGCTTCGGGTCTTTTCTTGAAGCGGCAGTTCCCCTGACTTTTACAGGTTTGGCAGTATCCTTGGTGTTTTCTGCGGGCCAGTTCAATATGGGAGCGGAGGGCCAGTTTTTCATAGGGGCGGTAGCTGCGACGGCAGCCGGAATTTTCCTGGATCTCCCGCCTGTAATACACACAGTGGCATGTTTGGCAGCAGGAATGGTCGCCGGGGCGATAGGAGGCTTCATTCCGGGGATTCTAAAGGCGCGTTGGAATGCGTCTGAACTGGTAGCGTCGCTAATGCTTAACTATGTGTTTCTCAAACTTGGGATGTACCTGATAACTTACCACCTCAGGGATCCTTCGGCCGGAGCTCTGGTATCTCTTCCGTTGAAGGAGAGTTCATGGTTACCCCAATTTACCAGGACCACAAAGCTTCATGCCGGCGTATTTGTGATGTTCTTGGTGGTTTTCGCCTGCTACTACTTCTTGTACAGGACAAGCAAGGGATATGAGGCCAGGATGACAGGACAGAACATCAGCTTCGCCAGGTACTCAGGGATCCCTGTCCTCAAGGTTATGTTGCTGATCCAAGTATTGGGAGGTGCCGTCGCGGGGCTTGGAGGCGCAGTTGAGATGCTCGGCATCTACCGCCGCTTCCAGTGGCAGGCTAGCCCGGGATACGGGTTTGACGGGGTGATTATCGCGATTCTGGCCAGGAACAACCCCCTCTTGGTGCCTTTGGCTGCTGTATTCCTTGCATACCTGCGGGTAGGTGCTGATGTCATGGCCATGTACGCTGACGTATCGGCTGAAATGGTATCCATCATACAAGCTGTGATCATATTGCTGGTGACCGCTGAAGCTTTCCTTGCCGGCTACAGACACCGCTTGACGCTGAAAGAGGTGAAGCAACGTGCATCCGCTTCTTAGGGCAGTGTTCTCAGCTTCTTTTGCTGCATCCATATTGCGTGTTACGACTCCTGTCCTGTTTGCGTCCCTCGGTGCAGTGGTTGCCGATTTGTCAGGGGTAGTAAACATCGCTCTGGAAGGTATGATGCTGATTTCAGCGCTTATGGGGGTAATCGCATCTGCGTTTACTGGATCAGCGTGGGTTGGTTTTCTGGCAGGAGTGGCGTCTGGTATCCTGATGGGCCTGGTGCTCGGGTATTTTCACCTGAAGCTTAAGACCAACGTGATCTTGGCGGGGATTGCACTCAACCTTCTGGCTGCCGAGGGGACTGTGTTCTTGTTGTACGCAGTCGCCCATGACAAAGGTGTTTCCAGTTCCTTGCCCAGCAAAGTGATGCCTGAGATCCAAATCCCAATCATTAAGGACATCCCAGTAATAGGAGCCATCATCGGCAAGCAAAATGTGCTCACATATTTGGCACTTATCGCCGTGGTAATGATATACCTGTTCCTCTACAAGACATCTTTTGGCTTGAGGCTCAGGGCCGTAGGCGAAAATCCTGATGCTGCTGATTCGGTGGGGATCTCAGTACACAAGGTGCAGTTCATAGCGTTGGCCTTGAGCGGCGCCCTGGCCGGTATGGGTGGGGTTCACCTTTCCATGGGGTATGTGAGCTGGTTTTCCCGGAACATGACATCAGGCAGAGGGTTTATCGCTTTGGCAGCCAAAGCTCTAGGACGCAATCACCCAATTGGGGCGTTTCTTGCTTCCCTCTTGTTTGGATTCACTGATGCGCTGTCCAATTACATGCAAAGCTTGAGGGTCCCGGGCGAGTTTATCCAGATGATCCCGTATGTAGTAACCCTCGTGGTGCTTGCAGTGTATTCAGGAAGGCAGCTTAAGTCAGGGAGGTCTTCCAATGAGTAACGGCAAAATCCCGGTCATCATCGATTGCGACCCTGGAATCGATGATGCGGTAGCTCTTGCCCTGGCCTTCGGATGCGGGAAGCTGGATGTGTTGGGAGTAACCACCGTTGCGGGCAACACCACAGGTGAGAACACGCACCGCAATGCCAGGAAGTTCTTGTCGTTTATCGGGGCAGATGTGGAAGTGGCCAGGGGGGCGGATAAACCTATCCTCAGGCCGCTGGTTACAGCGCCTCAAGTTCACGGAGAGACCGGGCTTGGCGGGCTCGGTGAACCTGGAGACGAGGATCCGGATGCTTCCGGGCGCAGCGCGTTTGACCTTATAACCGATACTTTGCTCAATCACCCTGAAAAAGTGACCCTGGTGCCGGTAGGTCCGCTTACCAATTTAGCTATAGCCCTGCTTGCAAAGCCTGAAATCAAACGCAAGATTGAAAAGATCGTGCTCATGGGTGGCGCCGCCCTGGAAGGCAACCGGACGCCTGCCGCAGAGTTCAATATATACGTTGACCCGGAGGCTGCTCGGATTGTGTTTGAATCAGGCGTGCCTATCACCATGATAGGACTTGACGTCACCCACAAAGCGCTGATATATCCCGACGAAATCGAGGCTTTGCGCAGATTTGGACGAATAGGCAGGACCGTTGCCGAACTTATGGATTTCTACGGGAACCACTACCGCAAGCGGTTCGAAGGCAATCCTATCCATGACGCCCTGGCGGTTGCCGCAGTATTTGAACCTGATATCGTGTCAACCAGGCACCTTAGCGTATGTGTGGAGACATCGGCGGAGTTTACCCTAGGCAGGACCGTGGTGGATTTCAGAGGTGTTACGGGAAGGGAGCCTAACTGCCATGTGGCCTTGGGAGTAGACAGAGAGCGGTTCATAGAACTTATTTTCAATGCAGTGAAATACCTGGAACAGATGGCTCAATAAGCTCTCGATAAAGGTTTTAAATGCCATGGGGTGGCGTTTTGCCAATCCCTTTTTTTGATCCCTTCCCGTCTGAAAAGGAAAATTTTGAGTTACGAAGAATATTGTAAGTGCAAGCATTCAAAGTTTTCTTATGGAGGCGTAAATATGGATAAGGATGGCATGCGGCTTGAGACCAAGGCAACCCACATAGGCCAGGGGCCTGAACCTTACACTGGTTCAATAGTCACGCCAATTTACCAAACATCCACCTTTGTATTTCCCAGCGTAGACGAGGGGGCTGCCAGGTTCTCCGGAGAGTCTGAGGGTTACATTTACACCAGGTTGGGCAACCCCACAATTGCTGCGTTGGAAGAGTGTATGAGCGCCTTGGAGAACGGGGAAAAGGCCATAGCATTTGCTTCTGGTATGTCCGCCATATCTTCAGTGGCAATAGCGATGGTCAGCGCCGGGGATCACATTGTGGCGGACAAATGCGTATACGGGTGTGTTTACTCGTTGTTGGCTGAACTCCTGACACGATTCGGGGTTCAGGTGGATTTTGTTGACTGTTCTGAACCTGAGCAGGTGGAGAGGGCTATTAAGCCAAATACCAAACTGATATATTTCGAATCTCCTGCTAACCCCGTGCTCAAACTGGTGGATATGGAAGCTATGGTTCAAATCGCCAAGAAGCATGGCATCATGACAGTCCTGGACAATACTTTCATGACTCCGGTTTTCCAAAGGCCAATCGATTGGGGCATAGACGTGGTTGTTCACAGCGCCACCAAATATCTGGGCGGACACGGGGATCTGCTTGCAGGTATCGCTGTAGGTCCGAAAGAGTTCATGGACCATGTTGCGCAAACCACACAGAAGGATCTGGGCGGAGCTTTGGGTCCATTCGATGCGTGGCTGATACTCCGGGGCATCAAGACCCTCCATGTAAGGATGGAGCGCCATGAGCACAATGCCATGAAAGTGGCCGAGTTTTTGGAGAACCACCCTGGAGTGGAAAGGGTGTATTACCCTGGACTCAAGTCCCATCCTCAACATAAGCTGGCCAAGAAACAGATGATAGGTTTCGGTGGAATGATATCCGTTGAACTCAAGGGCGGATTCGAGGCAGGGAAGACCTTGATGGATTCAGTGAAGTTGTGTCACCTTGCAGTAAGCCTTGGCGAAACCAGCACCCTGGTTCAGCACCCTGCGTCTATGACCCATTCAGTCATGACTCCCGAGGCCAGGCAAGCTGCAGGTATTTCAGACGGCCTTATGAGGATTTCCGTGGGGCTGGAGCACGTAGACGACATTATTGCCGACCTGAGCCAGGCGCTCAAGAAGGCCACGGGGTTCTAGCATCGGTTACTGCTTGTACTCATGTAAGATACCAGCGATTTTTAGATGGGCCGGGGTGATTTCACCCGGCCTCTCTTATTCGATTTGGTAATCACTTGGTAAGCAGCTAACGCAGCGCTTGGTTGCACTTGCCAGTTTGGTTTTCGACGGGTGGTACGTTATCAGCCTCCAAAGGGGACTTCATACAGAACGGGAGGTTCGGTGCGGCCTGCGTGCATTGATCGGTCTTGGCTGCTTGTGATAGACGGCCTTCTTTTGAACATTTACCTTATCTTCTGCTCCTGTCTCTATTGACGTTAACACATCTCCTGCTGATATATCTGACGCTGACATACCTGACGGTGATACATTGCCGGAAGAGCCGGTGGAGGGGTGGGGCGTGAGCAGTTCCGGTTCAATATCCAGCTCCTGAGAGAAATCAAACCCTGAGGCTTTCTTCAGCAGCCTTTGATAAAAGGGAGCAGGTTTCAGGCTGAGGTCATTTATGGCCTGTCTTACAGTGTCAGCTGAGTTTTTTAGAGCTTCAAGTTCATCGTCAGAAAGGGGAAGTTCGATCACCCTCAATATACCTTCTCTGCCCACCACCGCCGGTGTGCCTAGGTACACGCCCCTTACGCCGTACTCTCCGCCAATATAACACGAAACCGAGTAGACGCTGCGGAGGTCCCTAAGTATGGCTTCAGTTATCTTGGCCATGGCAACTGCTATGGCGTAGTACGTGGCTCCTTTGAGGTTGATGATATTATACGCTGCGTCCCGTACTTCTTCGAACATGCTTTGCAGATGAGTTTCCGATAAAGCCCAGTTCCGCAAAGAGGTTCCGGCAATTGCAGCCCGTGACCAAGCTGCGATTTCGGAATCGCCGTGTTCGCCGATGATGGATGCATGGATGTGTTGAGGACTTATGCCCAGCTCGTCTCCTATCACATAACGGAGCCTGGCAGTGTCGAGCATGGTTCCGGAGCCTATAACCCGTTGCGGAGCGAGCCCTGATCCCACCATGGCCACATAGGACATGACGTCTACCGGGTTGGTCACTACCATCAGTATGGCGTTTGGCGCCAGCTGGCCCACTTTTTCTGCAATGTCGCCGACGATTTTAGCATTTCTATGGATGAGGTCCATCCGGGTTTCTCCAGGTTTTTGTGCCGAACCGGCAGAGATCACCACAAGGTCCGAATCCACAACATCTTGGATGCTGCCTGCCCAGATAGTCGTGCGTTCCACCAGGGACATGGCGTGGTTTAAGTCCATTGATTCGCCCAGAGCTCTTTCCTTGTTGTCATCGATCAGGCAAATCTCATCGGCGGTTCCCCTGAGCAAGAGGGTGAAAGCATAAGTGCTGCCAACCCGTCCTGCACCTATGATTGATACCTTAGAAGGTTTCTGAAGCGAGACACCTGTCATGGGACTTCCCTCCGTATAGGCTGATATGCCGTTGGATGCGTTTAAGCTAAGGTTCGGCATATGTAGTTGACGCACGTAGTTGGCATACGTACTAATCCGTTTGGCTTTGAGTGCTTCTCTAGTTAACCTTCCCCAAAGAGACGTTTATGCTTCATGGCACTTGCTAAAGACAGCCGGCGGAGAATAGGGAAGTATAGAAACATGGCAGATACTTGAGTACGCTGGCCACCGGATTAGCGATTTATGAGACTGTAGAAGTATAGAGTTGCGGCAGATGACCAGGTTACTGTTTTACTCTAGGTTTGAAACTAGGGAGAGATAGGGATCTTGATCGCCCACAGAGTGCCGCGGTTGTCGCCTTGAACCAGGAAGTACTCGTATCCGGACTTCACCTGGTTATCCTGTGATTTCAGTACCAACGGGTCCACGAACAGAAACGTGTCCCGGACCTTATAGTCGAACTGTGCGTCACCCGCATGGATTGCCAGTACCCCTCTAACGCCGCCGGTTACATAGATGCCATCAAGATTGGGTACGCCTGCGAATAAGGTGGAGTAACCCTGTAAGTGCCAGGGAATCTCACCGTAGGCCCGATAGTATGCCGTAATTCGTCCGCCTGAATCGGGAACCAAAATGAACGGCCGTCTTACTGTGGTTTCTTGTGAGTACAGGGGGATAGAGGGCTCCAAGAAAGACCTCCAGTTTACCCCAGCCCAGTTTTGCTTGCCGGTGTGGGGGTTCAGGGCATACAAGAAACTGCCCCCGCTGTGATTGTCAGCAGGGGTTACCGCAAACAGGGTATTGCCGTAGAACAGGGAATTGCCTGCAGGAGAGTAGTACATCTGCCTGCCAAGGTGTATTACCCATTTTTCCTGTCCGGTGTTTGCGTCTAAGGCGTATAGTTTTTGTGCCCAATCGCCGAAAAACGCCATGCCGAGCCCGGTTGAAGGGGTGTTGGTTACAGCTCCTGAGGCTTGGTAAGCCCACTGCTCAGCTCCCGATACCGTGCTCAGGGCATACACCTTGCCTGAAGGTGACCCTATAATTAAGCACCTGCCTGTGTCCGTATCGCATAATGCGGGAGGCTCTACAAACCCTGCAGAATCCAGCGCAATCTTCCAAGTCATCCGGCCTGTATTCTTGTCCAGACAATGAATCTCCCCGGCTGCAGTACCAAAATAAAGGTTGTACCCGTCAATCACCCCACCGCCCCACGGCGATCCAGCGTCGTATTTCCAGAAGATGTTGCCACTCTCAGCGTCAAGGGAATACACCACGCCATTCCTGGTGCCTACAATCACATTAGAAGGTGATGCCTTAAGCATGCGGGCCACAAGCGAACTCCCCAAATCTTGTTTCCATAGCACCAGTTCATCTGTGCCTTTTTCAAACTCACCGGTTGTGATATATTGTCCGTCCCCAGTGACCGCTTTGATTCGCAGGGTGTGGGTGCCAGGGGCGCGGGCCGTGATGTCAATTGAAAATTCGTGGATTCCCCGTCTTTTGTCGCCCAGCAGGTTGTAGTGCCCGCCGTCGATCTGAAACCATACGGATGCAGGTTCTGAGAGGTGGAACTTGGCTCTTAGGGTGTCGTCTTCCGGTTGGACTGACAATCTGCTAAGGGGATTGCCAAGACTGTCTTGGGTTGATGCTGAAACAATCCCAAGTAGCGATTCTTCATATGGAGGAGCTTCTGGTTGCTCTTTGTCCGGGGTGTTCGGCGTTACAGAATAAACCTTGAGCTCCAAACCGTCTGCTTCCACAAACATGTAAGTGTTGTCCATGAGCGCCCCGCTCATGAAACAGGAGCAGCCTTGCACTTTCCATGTGATGAATGAGTGCCCGTGGCCTGAGAAGATTGCATGAACCGGATACTTGCTTATGAGCGCCAGCAGGGCATCGTCGGAATCCTGGAAGTTTCTTTCCTGATAGAGCAGGGGATGGTGAGAGAACAAAGCTACAGGCCTGTTTGCCGGTTGAGATGCCAGGTCTTGTTCCAGCCAGGCAAGCACCGACGGTTCAAGCGTACCGTAGGTCTGCTCAGGGTACGAAGTGTCCAACACCACAAAATGCCACATGCCGTAATCAAAGGAATAGGTGGATGGTCCGAAATAGCTCCGGAATCTTGAGCCCTGGGGGTCCTGCCACCTGGACTCGTGATTCCCCATGGTTGCCATTACCGGGAAACGCAAACCGGCCATGTGCGCCTTGAGTAATCCGTATTCTTCATCTCCGCCTGTTTCGGTTATGTCGCCCATGTGAATCATAAAAGCAGCGTCAGGGTGGCTCTGGGCGATGTGGGCGAGAGCCAGGGCTGAGTTTGTGTTGCCCTGCCATGACCCAAAATGGCTGTCTGTGGCCACCATGAACTTGAATTGTTTCTGGTTGTACCAGCCCCTGAGATACCCAAGGGAAGCCGGATCATTATGTAGTGAACTGCCTGCAAAGGCACCCGTCCAATGCAAGAACGCAAGAACCAATGCAAGAGCTACAGCGGCACAACGTTTCGTCAACCTGCGGGTGCCCTTGGAATTGATTCCTGAACTAAGTCCAATCGGAAACTGTGTCATCAAAAATAGCATTATCTGCCTCCTAAGCGAAAGATATTCTCGGCTGTACGCTATGGCTTCCGACGCAGGAAAGCGGATTGGGTTCCTGGATATACTGTATGGCTTACATAGTGAGGATTTCCCGGTAGATCCTTTCTGTAGCCTTGGCCACGCTCTCTTCAGAATGGCGTTCAACTACCATCTGGCGTCCGAAATCGCCAAGTATGGCGCATTTGGCGGGATCCGGGATGAGTTCATCGATAAATCTGTACAGCACTTCAGATGTGGGCGGGTAGGGGGCATCCAGGGAGACGTAGTTTCTTTTTTCAAGCATGTCAATGTTGTCAGGGGAGACAGGCCCGAAAATGCCTTCCGGCCCGAAGATCACTACCGGTTTTGCCATTGCCATGGCTTCCAACGCTGCCCTGGACATCCCTAGCACTATATCCGTCGCTGCAAGCAGCGACGGGATGTCCAAGACGAAACCAAGGCAGCGTATGACCTCTCTGTCAAGCCGGCTGTTGATCTCATCAGCTTTTGTCTTGACTATGCCGAAATCGCTGCCGTCGCCGGCCACCAGCAGCATTATGTCAGGATATTTCCGGGAAAGCTCAGAAACCGTCTCAGCAGCCACTACTGCGGCGTGTGCCAAGTCTCCGTCCATCCTGGACACGTATGCAATCACGGCGTCTACGTTTTCAGCGATATCAAGAGCTTGCCTGGTCTCTGCCCTGGTCCGATGGGCATGAGGGTTGAAAACCCCCACATCGATGCCGTTTGGGATCACGGTGATCTTGTCCGCATCAAACCCGAACTCTCTTACTATGTACTGTCTGATTACTTCGCTTATCGCTATGGTCCTGTCACCCTGGCGGCTGAAAAACACCCAGGGAAACCCTCCCTTGAAGCATCCGTGATATGTTGCCACAAGGGGGATGTTCCGTTTGGCCGCAATCTTTTCAGCAATCCATATAGGGATTCTGGCGTGGGCGTGGATCAAGTCGATTTCGTAAGTGTCCACAAGTCTTGAGATAACTCTGTATGCCCTTGCCATGTTCAGCGGCCGCCGGGAGTGGAGTGGGGCGTAAAAATGTGGAATTCCTGCGGCTTCCAAGTCTCTTACCCTTTGTCCTCCGTGGGAAGCTACATATACTTCCCAGCCTAATGACTTGAGACCCTTTGAAAGGCTGACCACGTGGGTTTCGGCACCGCCGATATCTAGACTCATAGGGAGCATGAGAACCGATGCCTTTGACTTTGCCATCAGGAATACCACTCGCCTTCCAAATTACATCATTAACTAGGCTATCCTGTCTTAAGAATATGGTCAATACATATTTGAGTTTTGCAGCACGGTTACTAAGGAACTCAGGGGTAATGAGGTACGTCAGTAAAACAAGACCCATTAAGCAATGGTGTTTGGGTGGAAGTGCCGGAAGGAACATCAGGAACTGAGTGGGAAACACTATCGGTAGACCGGTAACGGGCCGGTCGTGTAAGAAGTCGGAATCATTTGCGATTACAAGGAGGGGACAAGATGAGAGGAAACAAATGGCCTCTTTTACTCATAGCTTTGCTGGTGCTAAGCATATTCGCAACAGGGTGCGGTGCAAAAGATCTGGTTTCCCTGGCCGGCCTGGACAAGGCTGATCTGTATGTAGGCGACAGGTACGGAAACAGGGTCAAAGTCGACAATTCCCAGGAGTTTCTTGCAGCGTTCAAGTCGGCGAAGCTCGTGAAGGATCCCAAGGATGCAAGGAGTGAAGTTGAGGCTGAGTACGTGTTTTACTCAGGCGAAAGCAAGGTATATTACGACGCTCAGGGCAAATACCTGATATTCATCGATAAAGGCAATAAGAACGTATACTCGGCAGATATTGATGCCCTATTGGCGCAGGTAAGCGGCCTGCCGCCGGTCGTTACCGCCGGATTTCAGGATGACGAGATTTCAGAGTGGCTTGAAACCATGTCCCAGGTTGACCGGCCTGTGGCCCTGTTGTTCAAACGGGGGGATCAGGCTATCCTTGCGGTAATGGCCGGCCAAAGGCCCAGAGAAGGGTACAAGATGAACCTGGAAAATGTATCCTGTTCTGCCGGTGAACTTACTGTTGATATAAGGCTGGTTCCACCTGAAGCCGGTGCGGAGGTCGTCAGTTACCCTGTGGCGACCTTTACCTTATCCAAATTCGCAGATGTAAACGTAAGGCTCATTGAACCAGGAACCAGTGGAGATGACTTAATTCCCGCGCCTGTATCAGTGGTGGAAGAGGACCAGAACATCGTATTGTTGTGGCCTGAGCGCGGTTCCATTCTCACCGAAAGGGTCAGGATGACAGGATTTGCAAGCATTTTTGAAGCAAACTTCATAGTAGAAGTTGAAGATGGGCACAACGTGCTGGGTATCAAGCAGGTTACGGCTTCTGAGGGAGCCCCCGGATGGGGACGGTTTGATTTCTGGATCGATCTCGAGCCTGCCACGAGCCCTTACGGAACCATAATCTTTGTGACATACTCCGCCAAAGATGGCTCCAGGGTAGAAGAACTTATGGTTCCCGTCGGATTTGGCGGGAAATAGGGTGTAGTATCGTCTTTGGGCCAGGGCATTTCCTGTGAGGTGCCCTGGCCAATTTGATTGCGTCCTGGTCGTTATCGTCCGCCATCCTCCAACTACCAAGCCTCATAAGCTGTTCAACCGGACTTCGGGGATTCCAGATGCCAAGTTGCAGCGTAAGGGTATGTTTGTCCGCGTTCGAGTAGGATGAGGCGCCCCATGATTTCCCATAATCAGCTTTTAGACGAAGGATAGAGGTATCAATCCGATGAATTAGATGTAATACAGTACTGACAATTCTGGCAAGGTATGAATCGGGTGCTTAATACTGCGAACCATCAGGAAGGAGGTACTTGAAAATGGCAAAGCGTACGGTGAGGGCACCGAGAGGGCCGGCTTTGTCATGTAAAGGTTGGGAACAGGAAGCGGCGATGAGGATGCTCATGAACAACCTTGATCCTGACGTGGCAGAGAAACCTGACGAACTGATAGTATACGGTGGCACAGGCAAAGCAGCACGCAACTGGGAAGCGTTTGACGCTATTGTCAGGAGCCTTAAGCAACTTGAGAGTGATGAGACCCTTCTTGTGCAGTCAGGTAAGCCTGTGGGGATTTTCAAGACACATGAAATCGCGCCACGGGTGCTCATAGCTAATGCGTTGCTGGTTCCAGCATGGGCAACATGGGAACAGTTCCGTGAGTTTGAGCGGCAGGGGCTCACCATGTACGGGCAGATGACTGCAGGGAGCTGGATTTACATAGGTGCTCAGGGAATCCTACAGGGCACCTACGAGACATTTGCCGAAGCAGCAAGGCAGCACTTTGGCGGTAGCCTTAAAGGCAAGCTGGTGGTCACCGCAGGATTGGGAGGCATGGGTGGCGCTCAACCCCTTGCTATCACCATGAACGGAGGCGTAGCGCTGGTTGTAGAGGTTGATCCCTGGCGGATCCAGCGCCGGCTGGATACCGGATACTGCGATATGCTTGCAAGGGATTTGGATCATGCCCTTGAGGTCGTTGAAGATGCTTTGGCTAAAGGTGAGCCCAAGTCAGTGGCGGTGCTGGGAAACGCGGCAGAAGTCCATCCTGAACTTGTGCAACGTGGCGTGGTACCTGATTTGATGACCGACCAGACGTCAGCCCACGACTTGCTTGGCGGGTACGTTCCGGCAGGCATGACTCTGGAAGCAGCGTATGCTTTACGCGGGAGCGATCCTGATGAGTATATACGTAGGGCTACCGAAAGCGTGGTGGTTCACGTTCAGGCCATGCTCGACTGGCAGCGGAAGGGCGCAATCGTGTTTGACTACGGCAACAACATAAGGCAGCAGGCGTTTTCAGCAGGATTGAAAAATGCGTTTGACTTTCCTGGATTTGTACCGGCTTTTATCCGTCCGATGTTCTGCGAAGGCAGTGGTCCCTTTAGATGGGTGGCGTTGTCCGGAGATCCTACCGACATTTACCGCACAGACGAAGCCCTCATCGAGGCGTTTCCTGAGAACGAGAGCATGATCAGGTGGCTCAAGATGGCCCAGGAGAAGGTACAGTTCCAGGGGCTTCCTTCAAGGATATGTTGGCTGAGTTACGGCCAGCGGGCCAAAGCGGGGCTGCTCTTCAATGAATTGGTAAGAAAAGGCGAGGTCAAGGCGCCTATAGTCATTGGCAGGGATCACCTGGACAGCGGAAGCGTAGCTTCTCCCAACCGTGAAACTGAATCGATGAAAGACGGCTCAGACGCCATTGCTGACTGGCCCATCCTCAATGCGCTGCTCAATACTGCGGCAGGTGCCAGCTGGGTCTCGGTGCATCATGGTGGAGGTGTCGGTATCGGCTACTCGATCCATGCCGGCATGGTAGTAGTGGCGGACGGTACTGAGCGGGCTGCAGCCAAACTGCAAAGGGTTCTGACTACTGATCCTGGGACAGGTGTAATGCGCCACGCTGATGCAGGCTACGAAAAAGCTATACAGACTGCAAAGGAAAAGGGTATAAAGATCCCGATGCTAGAGTAAATGCTGAAATCGGCGGCCAAAGGAGCATGGTATTCATGACGATTGCGGTAGACGGAAATCCCAAGGCAATCCAGGAAATAGCCAGGGTAGCGTTTGACAGAGAACAGGTTGAGATTCCTCAGGATACATGGGATAAAATGCAAGCTTCGCGGCAAATCATCGAACACATCATATCCGAAAACAACGGGGTGTATGGAATAAACACAGGATTTGGGAAGTTTGCTGACGTCGCCATATCAATCGAAAACATAAGTAGACTCCAAGCTAACCTGGTATTGAGCCATGCAGTAAGTGTGGGTGAGGAGTTTTCGGAACCCGAAGTGCGGGCAGCAATGTTCCTCCGGGCGAATGCCCTTGCCAAGGGGATGTCAGGTATCCGGCCCGAGGTGGTTCAAACCCTTTGTAGTCTCTTGAACAAAAACGTTGTGCCGTTTGTGCCCCAGAAAGGTTCAGTAGGAGCCAGCGGTGACCTGGCTCCCCTTTCACATATCTCATTAGTGTTGCTGGGGAAGGGCTATGCGTTCTATGAAGGTGAATTGCTTTCAGGGCAGGATGCGCTTGACCGTGCCGGGATTGCCCCGGTTCAGCTTGAGGCCAAGGAAGGCCTGGCTCTGACAAACGGCGTCCAGATAACCGCCGCGGTACTTGGCCTGGCGGTACATCAGGGATATACCTTAGCCAAGGCAGCTGACATAATTGCAAGCCTGACCGGGCAAGCTTTGAGAGTGGTAAGAGACGCCTTTGACCCATGGATTACAACATTGCGTCCCCACGCAGGAGCACAGGCAGTGGCGGAAAACCTCAGGGCACTGCTTGAGGGCTCGCAATTGGCAACGGCTTCCGGGGAGATAAGAGTTCAGGATCCTTACGTGTTGCGTTGCATTCCCCAGGTCCACGGCGCTGTGCGGCAAGCCCTGGATCACGTTGCTTCAGTGGTTGAAATCGAGTCGGGTTCTGCCACAGACAACCCGCTGGTCTTGCCTGATGGCAGGGTGGTGTCAGGAGGCAACTTCCACGGCCAGCCCCTGGCAGTTGCCGGTGATTACCTGGGCTTAGCCCTGTGTTCCTTCGGCAACATGTCTGAGAGGCGAACCGCCAGGATGATGGATGGCAACAAGACGGGACTGCCATCTTTCCTCACAGAACATGGGGGACTCAACTCGGGCTTTATGATCATGCAGTACACCGCGGCTTCCCTGGCGTCTGAGTGCAAGTCACTGGCCCATCCTGCCAGCGTTGATACTATTCCAACCTCAGCTGACCAGGAGGACCATGTGAGCATGTCTGCAACTGCTGCCAGAAAAGCTAAGGAGATCTGCGACAACGTATCGCATATCCTGGCAATTGAGTATCTTGCAGCCTGCCAGGCGCTTGGGTTCAGAGGGCCGGGACTCCTGTCCAAGGCGGGCAGGGCTGCTTATGATCTCTTGCGTAGCCAGGTGCCCGCGCTTAATGAGGACAGGGAGATGCACCGTGATATAGCACAGGCGAGAAACCTGATTGTCACCGGTGCCTTGGAGAAGGCGGTGGCACAGGCGATTGGGTCCCTTAAGTAGCTTTATGGGATGCACGGGATGTTTGTGGAACTACTTGGTGATTGATCAAGAACCCGGTTGGTTATTGTCAGCCAACGTAGGCCGGTTGGGACGCTCTTTAAACAATCGTCCATGAGGAGGGTGGAGGTATGAAACAGATAGTCGAATGCATACCCAACTTCAGCGAAGGTAGAGATCAATCTTTCTTAGATGAGATAGTCACGGTAATCAAAGCCTCAGGGTGTAACGTACTGGATGCATCCATGGATCCCAGCCACAACCGTTCGGTCGTCACCTTTATCGGGGTGCCTGAACATGTTGAACTGGCGGCATTTTGTGCCGCAAAGAGGGCAAGTGAACTTATAGACATGGAAAAACACCACGGTGAACATCCCAGGATAGGTGCCACCGATGTGATACCCTTTGTTCCCATCCAGGGAGTCACCATGGAAGACTGTGTGGCGATGGCCAAAGGTGTGGGAAAGCGGATAGGTGAGGAACTGGGCATACCTGTGTATCTTTACGCAAAAGCTGCTACAAGGCCGGATCGGGTGCGACTGCCTGATGTGAGAAGAGGCGAATATGAAGGGCTCAAACAAGCTATCAAGACAGACCCTGACAGGAAACCCGATTTCGGACCGGGTGAGCTCCATCCAAGGGCAGGAGCTACTGCCGTTGGCGCAAGACCTCCTCTTATCGCATTCAACGTCAACCTCAATACAAGTGACGTGAAAATTGCACGTGCCATTGCCAGGCGCATAAGGGAGTCGTCAGGCGGCCTTCCACACGTTCAAGCTATGGGGATAACAATAGACGAGACAGGGCTTGCCCAGGTTACCATGAACCTTTTGGACTACCGGTCTACTTCGATGGAACTTGTATTCAGCAAAATTGAGGAGGAAGCAGCAAGCAGAGGGGTGGCAATCCTAGACTCGGAACTAATCGGGCTGGTTCCCTTAGACGCACTCTTGGATGTAGCTTCTGCCCGCCTCAAGCTGGAAGGGTTTTCTAAGCAAAGGATTCTTGATCTCATGGTGTAAGGGTATAATTGACTTTAAGAGCGCTTCGCATGGTGTTTGACTTGTCACAAGTTGGGGGGCGACACACTTGGATCTGTCAAGTTTTCTGGATGACTTAAGAGCCGCTACCAGTGCACCTGGGGGAGGTGCCGCTGCTGCGGTTACAGGCGCCATGGGTTGTGGGTTGTTCCAGATGGTTGCAGGGATTACATTGATGCTGCCCAGGTTTACTGAAGGCCGGGACAAGCTGGAAGAAATCAGGTTGGCCTCTGAAAGATTGTACGGGAAGCTTCTGGCCTTGGCTGATGAGGACGCTAAAGCATATAAGAGCGTAGAAAGTGCTTTCAAACTGCCAAAAGCTACTCCTGAGGAAAAGGCACGGCGGAGGAAGGCGATACAAGAGGCGTTTGTTGGAGCGACCACATCACCGCTCAAGACCGCAGAAGTATGCATTGAGGCGATGGAGCTCGTGCCTGGGCTGCTCGAATACGGAAACCCAAACGCCATAACCGATGTTGCCGTTGGTTTCCTGCTACTTGAGGCTGCCATGCACGGAGCGGCCATGAACGCTGAAATCAACCTTGCTTCCATCAAGGATGAGGAGTTCAAGCAGGCAAGTGTCGATTCCCTCAAGAGGGCCAGGGAAAAGGCGGCATCGTACAGGTCTCAGCTTGGTGCGGCTTTGGAACAGGCTGGACTTGAGCCACCAGGGTGATTGAGCTACCGGAGTTATGGATTCCACGCATGATATTCAGGCATTTGTCTCAGGGAGTGGCATGCACCACTCCCTGTAATGTGTTAGTGTTTCTGTATGAATGCCTTCACAAGGTAAACCGCCAGGCCTCCAATGAAAACTGTACCGGCCCAGCCGCTCAGGGGGTATACCACTCGCACCAGGTTAGAGAAGCCGGCTGAAGCGGCCAAGAGCGCAACTCCTGTCGTGACAAACGCAACAAGCATGAATCCTCTGTTTCCCGGAGGTATCAGCCTGGCTGAGATACCGTAAAGGTTGGCCACAGCGGTGGTATACACTTCAGCTGCGAAAATCGTGACGTACAGCGGTTGCCCAAACTTCCATACTTGTGACGCCAACCTGGCCAGGGGGATCTCAAACCCTGCGATACCGGGCAGGGAAGACACTATTGTCAAGTACACAAGCAAAAGCCCGGCCCCTAGGCCCAGAGCTCCCAAGGCAGCTATGGTAAACGCCTGCTTCTTGGTATCCAGTATACCTCCTATGGCGGACAGAACAGGGGCGGCCATAAGGATATTGTAGGACACGTAATTGAATGCTGACACTGCCCAATGCCCTACAGGAGGTTTGTAGTCAGGAGGGGGCAGTCCCATGTGCAAGCCGTTTGTAAGAATTACCTTCGCTGAGATGAGGAACACACCTGCCAGCAAGAAGGGCACCACAGAGCCGATGGCGTAGGTGATCCCTCTGAGCCCTGTGAGCACGGTTATGAAAGTGGCGATCGCCATCGCAGAAGCTCCGACTATCCACGGTAGGCCGAATTCTTGGTTGAGTATTGAGCCTGTGCCTGAAATCATGGCAGACAGGGCGCCGAACAGAAAGAAGGCGGTCACCAAGTCAAGTAAGGGATAAAGAGCCTTGCCGGTAGCTTCTATGAACACGGGTTTGTGGGAGGAAGCCCCGGTTTCCCTTCCGATTTCTATGCATGCAAACCCGAACAGGAAGAAACCTGCTACCGCTACGATTACCCCTGGAATCCCCAGAGGGCCGAACATACCGAAAAACTGGAGCACTTCCTGGCCTGATGCAAAACCTGCCCCTACCACAGTGCCTATATAGGTACCGGCCAAGGCCAAAACCGAAACCCTTGCTCTTTTCACCGTCCGGTCTCCTAACCTCAGTGATGTGCCCAAGTACAGGGGCTGCCCTGTTTTTGTCTGGCCTGCCTGTACACAAACGGGTTGCTACCCGGATCTACAAAGCATTTGGATCTCTATAGGTGTATTAGCATAGCTGAGGTTAGATGTTTAGAATTTTGAATTTATGAGGTTTGGGGGTAATACATCTTTGAAAGGATGGCCTTGACAAGATCCCTGGATGAACAAACCGGAGTTTTGAAAACAGTGTACGCATTGCCTACGTTTTCAGGTGCATGGGCATCGCTTCCGCCAATTCCGCCAAGGCCCATCTGTTTGGCGTAAGCGCCCAGGATCTCACATATGCTTGGGTGGCCCAACTGTTTGCCGTTGCATACTTCTATGGCGGTGAGATTGCTGAGGGTACTAATCCTCTCATCTACAGTGAATTGCAGGCCTTCCTGGTTGCCTGCACTCTCCATAACTTGCCACGGATGAGCGGGGATGGCGACTCCCCCAAGTCTCAGGACACGGTCTATCAGTTCCTGGCCGTTGACCGGCTTGCTGTTTCCCCAGTCATCCCATTCAGTGTCGTCAACCCCATAGACCAGCATATGACCGGCGTCTGTAGAAATCTCAACTCCCCTTAGCACAACCAGAGAAGGGTATTGTTTCTTCAGTCTCTCAAAAGGTCGACTGGCATATAAACTATGGTGTTCGGTGATGCAAATGCCATCAAGCCCCCGCTCGATGGCTGTCTCCAGGATGTCCCGGGGATCTGCCAGGGACTCGCCTGAGTACATCGAGTGTATGTGCAAATCCATTCGGAAGCCACGGTTTTTGGTCAAAGGTTTCCTCCGGTCCAAAGATTTCGGCAACCCTACTTGACTTGACGCCCGAAGACTTCTCTCGGTATTGACGTGTAGATAAGCGAACGATCGCTTTCGAGTTCCTTTTGCAAAAAAGCTCCCCTCATTATATCAATGTCATCGTCAATTTGCGACACGTTCTTAGCAAGGTATTCAGCGAAATATCCGGCGTAGCGATCTTCCGCAACGTCAACGATGGTTCTGATTTCACTTAGAGTTATGCTTTTGACCATGCTTATCGCCCTGTTTAGGATGTCATTTCTATGTCGCGAGAAGTTCTCGAAGTAACGCTTGATTGACGAGACCCGTCCGGTATCTGCAGCGTCCTGCAGTTTGAGCAAGAAACGGTATATGTTGTGGCACCGGGGATCAAGGCTGGCGCCAAAGTCAAACCAAACCGGAACACCGGACACGTACCATATGTTTCTCTCGCCGTTATCCCAATTTCTCATCACTGTGTCGAATACGACTTGGTATCCCATAGCGGTTTCAGGATCTTTGTGGGGCAGGGAGTTCTTGTCATATTGGTAAGCAGCTCTTGAGAAGTAGAACTTGGGGCCAACCAGCTCAGTGAGCTTTTCGCGGTCTTCGTGGCTCAGATCCATCTCGTGTTCAAGCTTTACCGATACGATGTTGACCCGCCCTATTCCCAGGAGGCTTACAATTCTCTCGATAGGCCCGTAGCTGAAGAAAGTTTCATGGACCACGAATCGGTGGGAAGAATGGCCGGGCATGAGGGATGGGTCAAAGTGCTGTTTCACATAGTAGATCTTGTCGTCGGCGATATATTTGACCAATCCGTGCTCTAACTTTACTCTTCCCATTTTATCCTCCAATAGCGGGCATTGCCGGTACCGTCAATATATTAGTATACAATAATACACCCTCTGATTTGGTTCCTCCTGCACAAAACATAGCTGATATGTTATCATTCAAGATGGTAACCCATACAGTGTGAAGTCTGCAATTTTGAGGAGGTAGGCGACATGAAACAAGTGGCCAAGCTGGGCTTGACTCTGGCGCTTATTTGTGCTGTGGCCGGACTGGGACTGGCTGCGGTGTACGCTAAGACCAAGCCTATAATCGATAAACGCGCTGAGGAAGACCTTCTAAATGCAGCAAGAGAAGTTATTTCCGGAGCTTCCGCTGTTGAAGAGCAAGCACTTGACGGCACGAGATACTGGATAGGTAAGAAAGGTTCTCAGGTAGTAGGAGCAGCTGTGCAGGTGGAAGCCCAGGGTTACGGTTCTGAATCCATCCAGATGATGGTCGGTGTAGGTACAGACGGTAAGATTACTGATGTGCAGATAGTCTCCATGTCTGAAACGCCCGGCATTGGCACACGCGTTAAGGATGAAGCTTTTCTGGCCCGGTTCAGGGGAATTGACAATCCGGCCGGGGTTGACGGCATCTCAGGCGCCACTGTGTCTTCAGGGGCTGTAAAAGCCGGAGTGAGCAAGGCGCTGGCTTTTTTGTCGGCAGCTATTGCCCCGAGTGCCGGTGACGGTGAGCTGGCAATAGACTTTGCACAATTGCCTGACGGGACTTATGAAGGTTCCGGCACTGGGCTGTTCGGCCCTATTAAGGTAGCTGTGACCGCAAAGGCCGGTAAGGTTACGGAAATCAAGGTTTTGGAGCACCGTGAGACTGCAGGGATTGCCGATCCTGCCTTCTCTCGCGTTCCCGAGTCCATGATTGAAAAGCAGACTGTTGATGTGGATACCATCACAGGAGCTACGTTTACAAGTGAAGGCATCATTGACGCAGTCAAAGACGCTTTGAAGCCGTTTGGCGTGAGACAGGGTGCAGGGGATGTACCCAAAGATATCACTGAGATAGCTGACGGCGAGTATGGGGGTACCGGAAACGGTTTGTTCGGTCCCATAAAGGTTTCTGTGACCATGGAAGGCGGCAAGATAGTGGACATCAAGGTGCTTGAACACAGGGAGACCGCCGGAATATCCGACCCGGCGTTCAAGTATGTCCCCCAAGACATCATTGACAAGCAAAGCCTTGATGTTGATACGGTTGCGGGGGCGACCTTCGCGAGCGAAGGAGTTATTGAGGCGGTGAAAAATGCCCTCCAAGGGTCCAAGTAAGGGGAAAATACGAGTTCTCCTATGTGACGATCACGCCCTTGTGCGAGAGGGCACGAGGCGGCTGCTTGAAGGGGAACCTGACATCGAAGTGGTGGGGGAAGCTTCTGACGGATTTGAAGCGGTTGAGCTGGCCGCGAAGCTTTCCCCTGATGTAATTGCAATGGATGTGTCAATGCCCCGCATGAACGGGATAGAAGCTACAAGACAGATCAAAGAGAGATTTCCTGACATATTCATCCTGGCCCTAACTGCTTACGACGACTTTGCCTATGTTTCCCGCCTTATTGAAAACGGTGCTTCTGGCTATATTCTCAAGAGCGTCAGGTCAGAAGAACTTGTCCAAGCTATCAGAACTACCGCCCTGGGAGAATGCATTCTTCATCCCGACATTGCCAGAGAGGTGTTTACCAGGATTGCCAGGTGGTCGGGTTATCCGCCGGAGAATCAAGGCGAAAGAGGGGCTGAGGTTTCTGAAAGTGGAACTCACTTGCCTGACAGCGATTCTCAGGATACAGGCCGTCTGTCACAAGATGGGGTGCTTACGCCCAGGGAAACCCACATCCTTAAACTTGCAGCAAACGGCTTGTCCAACAAAGAAATCGCTTTTGAGCTTGACGTCAGCCCCAGGACCGTCCAGTCGCACCTGAGTTCCGTCTTCGACAAGTTGGGGGTTAGCTCCCGCACTCAGGCGGTGGTTGCAGGACTCAAACAAGGTATCATCACGCGGGAACACATTGAGGTGAACCCTGATGGGTGATATGCCCGGCTGGAAAGCAGGCACTTTTCTTTTGCTCGAAATGGGGAGGATAACCCGTGGTAATCTTACACGGGATGAGGCGCTGGATAGAATCGCCCGGCTTATCCTGGACAGTTTTGAAATTGATGCGGTAGCCATCCTGCTCTATGAGCCCGCTTCAAAATCGGCCTATGTGGTGTCGTCAATTGGCAAGCACAATTTGCTGGTCTCGCCCGATATCACTTTGCGCGTGGACGCCGGTTCTTGCCTCATGCAATCTGCGCTTAACCCGCACCGCCCTTATATTCTCACCAAAGGCCACAAGGATTCGGTGTTGGGAACGCTTGAGTTTTCATTTGCAGCCATAGTTCCTATGATCCTTGGGTACGAGGTAACTGGCTTTATGCTGCTGGCCCGTCAAGATGACCTCCGGTTTTTCCAGGCCGACCCTGAGCTCATAATGGCGGTTGCAAGCCAGGCAGCGATGATAGCGTCTAAAGCGGCCTTAATCGAGGATCTCAAACGATCTGAAGAAAGATACCATATGCTCATGGAAAACGCAGGGGACCTTGTTTTCGTGCTGGACAGGGGCGGCCGCTTTCTATATGTCAATTCCCAAAGCATGGAGATGCTCGGATATGAGCCTGAAGAACTGTGCGGCAGGTATTTCGGAGAATTTGTGACTCCTGAGTCGTGGGCGATTACTGTGTCTACATTGAAGAGTGCGGTGCGCAACCGTCAGAAGCATATCGAGTACTCCTGGATTATACAGCGGAAAGACGGGCACATGGTGAAACTGGATGTGCGTGCATCCCTCTTGTACCAGGGTTTTGAACTGCTCCACCACCAGGGAATCGCCAGGGATACCTCCACTGAAAAGCGCCTTTGGGAAGAGATTGAAAAGAGGGACAAGGCTCTGTATGTGTCCAGAAACCGTGAAGAGATGATGCGCGAGTACCTTTCAGTGGCCGACCTGGCCCAGGAAGAAGAAAGAGCCAGGATTGCCAGAGAACTTCATGACGGGGCGATTCAGTATCTGGTAGCACTCAGGAGGAGGCTTGACCTTCTTGAAAAGGCCGTGTCGCAAAACCAATCCCCTGATGACCATGTACAAGTACTTCTTACAGACATAGATTCGCTGTTAGATGAGACTATCGCGGACTTGAGAGAGTTTGCCAGGAATCTGAGGCCGCCGGTACTCGACGATTTCGGCTTTGTGCCAGCGTGTGAGTGGCTGTGTGACCAGGCTGAAAGGGAAGGTTTCCGTGTGGTGTTTGATGTATCAGGTACTGTCCGGGAGCTTCCGCGGGAAGTGGAGGCGCTGGTGTTCAGGATAGTCCAGGAAGGCCTGTCCAACGCTGTGAAACACTCGGGAGCAAACTTGATAGAACTGAGGCTCGGGTTTGAAGAAAACTCACTCAAAATAGAGGTAAGAGACAACGGCAAAGGCTTTGAGCCCCCACAAGCTGCACCTGGTTCTTTGGTGACCGCCGGGCAGATGGGTCTGGTGGGCATGTTTGAACGGGCAGAATTGTTGGGCGCATCCATCCAAATATCATCTGAATTGGGGAGAGGAACCCTCCTGAGTGTGACGGTGCCTATCGGTGAACGCTCTTCTTCTGACTGACAATAACAAGTCTCCTTAGGTCTGGAATCGTGACTCAACTGAAGGCTCTGCGCCAAAATGCCTAGGCCAAATAGCTTAGGCGGTTTTCTCTTTTGGCTGAAGAATTCACGCGCTGAACCCCTTACTATTGGTGATGACGAGAGTTGGAACTGGAGGGTTGCACCGTGGCAGTTGAACTATCAGCCGGATATCAGGCATCGGAGCATTTGGTGGAACAAGACTTAGCTCTTGCGCGGAAGATCTCCCTGGGTGATGAAGAGGCTTTTGAAATACTGTACAACCGCTATTACAAACAGATCTACCTGCATGTGTTAGGTATCGTCACAAGAGCCGAGGACGCAGAAGACCTGACTCAGGAAGTTTTCTTGCGGGTTTATTCCTCAATCGGTACATATTCGGGGCGAGCGTCTTTAGGCAGGTGGATGAGAAGGGTAGCCACGAACCTCTGCATAGACAAAATGCGAAAGAAGGGGGTTCCTACAGTTGCGTGGCCGGTCCTCACCAGCAAGGACGGGGATGAACAGCCTGTTGACTTCCCTGCCGAAGAGTGTGAATTGTTGGACCTATTAGAAGCACAAGCCGGACGGGACGTTATTTTGGAAGCTATAGAATCTCTGCCTGACTACTACAGGGACACGGTAATGCTCCACGATGTGCTGGAATACTCGGGCAAGGAAGTAGCCAAGCGGATGTGCTGCCCGGTTGGCACTGTCAAGTCCAGGTTGTCCAGGGCTAGGAATATCTTGCAGGCGAAAGTCGTAGATTTGGGTTGGCAATCTCCCGGTTCTGCAAAAGCTGCATCTTTTTGAGAACCGCTCAGGAATCCTTCCCTTCAGCCCCGGAATATATATGGATCAGCGGCAGGGTGCGTGTTGACGGGCCGAAAACCATTCCGGAGCAGGGTAATGAAGCGGCATCATTGGATTCTCCTTGCGGTGCTGGTATGCATCTCACTTTCAGGTTACCTGGTAGTGTTGCCGGGAACCCAGGTGTGTGGGATCAAGCTGGATTGGTTGAGTTTCAGCCAAGCTGCACTGGTCCTGGAAGAAGCCCTGTCATGGGAAACGCGTTCCCTTGAGGTCGTAGGCCTTGACGGAGATTCTGAGCAGTACCAGATGGTATCCGTAGGAATTATCCCTGATGTCGAAAATACCCTCAAGGCACTCAGGCGTCCCCTGTGGCTTATCTCAAAGAGCCGGTATCCCCTCTTATTCCATGTGGATGAACAACGTAAGGCCTTGTGGCTCCATGAGGTAGCTGAACGTTTCAGTCAGGATCCCATCGATGCTTCCTTCAAGATCAGCCAGGACGACAGGGTAGAGGTGACGAAGAGCAGGCCCGGTGTTTTGGTAAATATAGATGCACTCGCCGGACGTGCTTTCGGTGATGAGAAGTGGACCGAGATTCCCGGCCAGATTTACCTGCCCCTTGTCTATATAGAGCCTAAAGTGACAACCGAGCAGCTGGAAAGCTATCTCCCGCTGGAGGTTATATCTTCTTATTCCACTTACTACGAGGACAGAAACGACCGGGCGTACAACATATCACTTGCAAGCGCCGCTCTCGACGGGCTTACCATTGATCCGGGGCAGGTGCTGTCGTTCAACCATATTACCGGCCCCAGGTCAAAGGAAAAGGGATACAGAAAAGCCGGGGTATTCATAGGAGACCAAGTGGTGGACGATTATGGCGGAGGAGTGTGCCAGGTCTCAACTACCCTGTATGTGGCGCTGCTCAAGGCCGGATTTGAAGTTGTCGAGCAGTATAACCACGGAATGCCGGTAAGTTATGTGCCCCTCGGGCTAGATGCTACGGTGGCTTATGATATTTTGGACCTAAAAATGATGAACAGCCTTGATACGCCGTGTATTTTGAAAATCCGGGCCCAGGACGGGTGTTTGACCGTCAAAGTGTTCGGCAAGAAAGACCCGGGTCTGGTTATCGAAATTGAAACCAGAGTGGTTAAGGAAGTTCCTGCCCAGCCCGTTTCAGACGAGGTTACAGCCGGCGATGGCATGAACGGCAAGGACGCTGAGGATACCCCTAAATTGCGAAGCGGCTTCATGGTTGAAACCTGGCGGAAGTATATACGTGAAGGCAACGTGGTGAAGACGGAAAAGCTCAATTCAAGCTGGTATCCGCCGGAGATACCGAAATCCCCTTGACTTCACCCCCTGTGGAGCTTATGATAATAACCAAACAAGTGTTCTATCGAACAGGTGATCGCATGTCTGGTCTTTATTATTTCAAACTCATCGGAGCAAAGGCATATCAGGAAAAGGTAGACCGCAAAATCGATCCTAACCTTCCGTTTGCCGTATATTTTCAGGACAGCATCTTAGATTGTGACGAACACTCATTCAAAGACGGGGTAAGGCCGGGTGACACCGTAAGGCAAGCCAGGTTGGCATCGCCTTTGTGCAAGGTAGTTCCGGTATCGGATACAACTTCAAACGGACTCAAGCATGTACTTGATGTCTTTGCAACCATAACTCCGTTTATTGAGCCGGACAAAGAAGGTTGCGGGATTTTCGTCGAAATCCCAAACAGCAAATCATTAGATGAAGTTTTGGCGTTACTGGATGGCATGTTCCACATTGCCATTGTTACAAAAAGCCGTTCGAAGTTTTTGGCTAAAGGTTCTGCGGTGTGGATGGCTCAAAAGTTGTTCCAGGAACGCAAAATATTGCCGGGTAAAAAACCCTGGGGATATGTGGGAACAGGCGCGAATTATATCTCAATAGACATCAAGCGGGAGAAAGAAGCAGTTTATTCAGCCGGTATGCCCATTTCCCTGTTATGGCCCTTGCCGCCGGATGTGATATCCCAGCTGTATGCCTTGGGGTTTAGCACCTTCAAAGATTTACAACAGATGACGGCTAACCGGCTTGCATCACAAATAGGTGATTGGGCGTACCCGGTTATTGACTGGGTAAACGGCCGGGACCGTTCTAAGGTGAAGCCTTTGTATCCAAAGCCATATATTGAAAAAGCAATCACCGTAGAAAACCCCATGGACACTTTAACACCTCAGATACTTGAGCCTGCGTTGCGGGAAGTATCAGAACAATTGATCCAAAGCGGCACAGGGTTCAAGCATTTAACCATAACTTTATCAGGTACATTTAAGCCTGTGGTCCGGGAGAAGCAATCGGTACGGCCTGTGTGCAGGTTTGAAGCTTTAAAAACGCTGGTTTTCCAGCTTTTTGAGAATATGTTGTCTGAGTTAAGTGATGAGGTTTTATGCCGGGTTTCAGCCGTATCGCTTACCTTCAAAGATATCGACAAGGTGCCGGTGGCCCAGATGGCTTTGGGCCAATCGGTCAACCGGAATACTGCAGGGGGTTCTGTTTCGCTTGAACTGGCTTTGACGGGCATAGAACAAAAATACGGGGATTCAGCCCTTATGTGGGGGCACAAACATAGCAAAGTTTTTAAGCCTGAGATACTTCGCCGCGAGAAAATGCTTGCTTTTTGGGACCCTGTAAGGTTTTGCAAAACCCAGATGCCAGCAAGCTAGCTCCGGGCGCCAACTGCTCCGGTTCAGGCAAGCGTATGAGACATTACAAGGAAGGAGGGTAAGATTCATCATGTCAAAAATAGTGGACCAGCCGGTTTTGGTAGTTTGTGAAAATGGAAACCCAAAGCGGTTTTTCTGGATAAAGAAATGGGTGACTGTAAAAGCCGTGATAGATAAATGGAACGAAGTAGGCAGATGGTGGGAAGATGATAAGGAAAAGACTTTTTACCGGATTTTAGCCGGCGAAGGCGGGGTCTACGAACTTTACTTAAACCAAAAACATTGGAATCTTTACAGGGTGTTTGATTAGGCCATGTTTGTACACCTCCACGTACACAGTCCGTATTCTTTTCTTGACGGGGCTTCTGGAATAACCAAACTTGTGGAAAGGGCAGCTGATTTGGGCATGCCTGCCATTGCCTTAACCGACCATAACAGACTTTCAGGTTCTGTAAGGTTCATCAAAGCTGCCATAAAAGCGGGGGTTAAGCCCATAATCGGATGCGAGGTTACCATGGAAGGCGGCTTTCATCTCACTCTGCTCTGCAAAAACAACACCGGTTACAGGAACTTGTGTGCCGTGTTAACCCAGGCCCATTTGGGGAACGAGCGTGGGTCCCCAATGGCGGACTTACATACTCTGGCATCGCACAAGGAAGGGTTGTTTGTCCTCTCAGGATGCAGGAGAGGGTTAATCCCGTCTTTGATACTGCAGAAAAGATACAATGAAGCCAGGCAAACAGCAGAGCACTACAAACATATTTTTGGGCAAAACTCATTCGTTATTGAACTGTCTGAATCCCTGCTTCCAGGTTCTATGAGTTTGAACAGATCGCTTTCGGAGCTGGCTTCATCCCTGGATTTGCGCACTGTTGCTACAAATAACGTGCATTATGCTACCAAAGAAGATTTCCAAATCCACGATATTTTGACTTGCATACGTACACTGACCAAACTTGAAGACGTTCATCCGGAAAGGCGGCTCAACTCAGAAAACTACCTAAAATCATGGGATGAAATGAAATCAGAGTATAGAGATTACTCTGAAGCGCTGTATATGGCCCAGGTTCTGGCCAGCCAATGTGAGTGCCCTTTGGACCTGAGAGTCCCGAATTTCCCTGCCTTTGCGTATCCAAAGGGCTTCAAATCATCAAGCCACTTCTTGCGCCACCTGGTGTTCCAAGGGGCAGAGAAAAAGTACGGCAAGATAACGCATGATGTAAAAATCAGGCTTGAGCACGAACTTAGCATAATAGAGCAGTTGGGCTACGAAGATTATTTCCTTGTGGTGTGGGATCTGGTCAATTTCGCCGCAAGGCAAAACATACGTCATGCAGGCAGGGGTTCAGCAGCAGACTCTGCCGTAGCTTACTGCCTTGGAATTACCGGTGTTGATCCTATAGCCCACAACCTTTTGTTTGAGAGGTTCATGAGCCTTGAACGGGGCGAAAAGCCCGATATAGACGTTGACTTCGACGCCAGGCGGAGGGACCAAGTAACCGCCTATGTGTACGAAAAATACGGAGACGCCCATGTGGCATCGGTGGCCACATATAACACCTTTCAAGCACGTTCCTCTGTCAGAGATGTAGGAAAAGCCATGGGTTACGCCCAGGATGAGATAGACTTAATAGCTAAACGGTTGCCTCACATCCCCGGATATCAGATTGAAAGCGCATTCAAGTCACTGCCTGAATTAAGAAACTTGGATATCCCCGGGAAGCGGCTCAAAGTTCTCATTGAAACCGCAGGCAAACTAGCCGGGCTTCCCCGGTTTTTAGCCACTCATTTGGGCGGTGTAGTCATATCCAAAACTCCGGTTACCTGGTTTTCTCCTCTTGAACGTTCGGCCAAGGGGGTCAATATTCTGCAGTTTGACAAAGACGACATAGAGGATTTAGGTCTGGTCAAAATAGATCTGCTGTCCTTGCGGACGCTGGGTGCGGTTGAAGATTCGCTTAGGTTGATCGAGGGGGCGAAACCTGATTATGACCGCATACCCCTTGACGACAAACCTACTTTTGAGCGGTTGCAACGTGCTGATACAATAGGGATCTTTCAGTTGGAAAGCCCGGCGCAGAGGGGGCTCCAAGCCAGGCTTGGAGCTGAAAACATCGAAGACATTGTAGCGAGCGTTGCGCTGATACGCCCGGGCCCAATCAAAGGGGATATGGTAGAGCCTTTTATCAAGCGGCGCCACGGCGAAGAAGATATAACGTATCTTGATCCGAGGCTTGAGTCGATTTTGAAAAACACTTACGGGGTGGTGCTGTTTCAGGAACAGGTAATCGAAATCGCCTCTGTAATTGCAGGTTTTACTCCCGGGGAGGCTGATAACCTGCGCAGGGTGATGACCCATGGCAGGTCCTTTGATGAGATGGAGAAGATAGGCCAACTTTTCATTGAAAAAGCTGTGAAAAGGGGCATAACGGAGCAGGTTGCCACCCAAATATTCAAGTGCATACAAGGCTACGCAAGCTATGGTTTCTGCGAGGCTCATGCACGGGCTTTTGCTACCACTGCGTACAAAACCGCATACCTGATTGAGCATTACCCGGCACAATTCTACGGCGCTATACTTAACAACCAGCCTATGGGGTTCTATCCTGTATCCACAATATGCGTTGAAGCCAAAAGCCATGGGGTAGAGGTGCTTGGCCCGTCAATTAACCATTCAGGCAAGGATGTTGTGGTAAAAGGCCCGAGCATACGTATTCCGTTTAAGATGATAAGCGGCATGGAACAAAAAGCGATTACGTCCATAGTCCGTGAAAGGGTGAACGGCGGATTTAAGTCTTTCTATGATTTCACCAGGCGCGTTAAGTTGGATTCCGATGTTTTGCGCAACCTTATTTTATGCGGTTGTTTCGACGAGTTCGGAGTTTCCCGGAAATCATTGTTATGGCAGGTCAAAGATGCTTATGCGGTGAGAGACAACCCACAGGCGGAGACGCTGGTAGCATTCCCGGGCGCAGAGGCAGGTTATGGTGCCGGGGATTCCGTTTCCCATGATCACGGCCTTGTCAGCTTCCCTGGTCAAATCGAGTTTTCCCTGGGCGAAAAAGTAGCTTTTGAGTACCGGATTCTTGGCACCGGGATTTCTGCTCACCCTATGGAAATATGGCGCAGTAAACTCAAGCGACAGGGCTTTGTATCAAGCCGTGAGCTGTCATCCATACAACCAGGCGATTTTGTGAAAGTGGGTGGCATCCCTGTAAGGCCTCACAGGCCTCCTACCAAGAGCGGAAGGACCGTTGTATTCCTTTCCCTGGAAGATGAGTCCGGCTTAATCGATGTGACATGTTTCGAGAACGTATATGCCAAATACGGCAAGTTCCTGTTTCCCGGAAAGCTCATGCCCCTGGGAGTATGGGGACAGGTCCAAAAGCGGGGTAATGCGTTTTCCGTTACGGCAAAAACGGTGTTTCCCTTGTCGTATGTTTTGTGATGGCAGCCGTCGTTACGCTTTGGCTGGTACAACAACTGCCAGCCCAGCGTACTCCGGTCACCCATGGGCCAGGGCTATTCATCCTTGATATACGTAGATATGCGTGTATCGCCGTAACGGTAAGCCTTCTTGAGGAACAGCGCACCATACTTATCGCTAAACTTCTCTTTTCTTGCTTGCTGCAGTACCACAATCCCGCCCGGGCTGAGCAGCGCTCCTGACGCGAGTCCGTCCATGGATTCCTGGTCTAATCCTGTAAAATACGGGGGTGCCACGATGACAATGTCAAACCGGCCGCCTGTCCTCTTGAAGTGTTCTATCATCTGCAGTGCATCAGCTCTCATTATCTGCACCATGTGCTCCACACCCAGCTTGGAGGCATTCTTCCTAAGCACTTGAACAGCTTTGGGGTTCTTGTCTATGAGTACGGCCGATTTGGCACCCCTGGACAAGAGCTCAAACGAGAAACTCCCGGTGCCTGCAAACAGATCGAGAACCGTTGCATCTTCAGTGCAGGGCCTAAGTATGTTAGCTATTGCCTCCCTCACCCTGGTAAGGGGAGGCCGGGTATCTTCTCCCGGAAGCGAGGATATAGCTCTGCCTGCCAGGTATCCTCCGGTGATTCTAAGCACTGGGATGCCTCCTTGTTCCTTGCTTCGATTAGGTTCCGCCGGGTTGCGTGAGCGACAAACCGTCAGCCCGATAACCCGTTCCCGGGCATTTTATCACAACAACTATTGCTGGTATAATCTCAGTGAGACAGACGTTGCGTTCTCAATTAGCATTGCCGTGAAGACCTCACAGCGAAACATATTATACTTGCATTTTTGGAGGCAGTCATGAAGAAGAATGAGTCGCTTGTCGTAGGCAAAGTACCCCCTGAACTACTGGAGCAAATAGTATTCAGCCGTCTGGGCTACCCTAGGAAAGAAGTAGTTCTGAGGCCGGCAATCGGTGAAGACACGGCAGCCTTGGAGCTAGGTAACGAACTGCTTCTGGCCAGCACCGACCCGATCACAGGCGCAGAAGATAAGGCGGGCTGGTTAGCTGTGAAAGTTGCGATAAATGACATTGCAGCTACCGGCGGAGAACCTATATGCATTCTGGTTACGCTACTCTTGCCCGAGGTCACTTTGTTGTCAGATTTGGAACGGATAATCAACGACATAAATGAGGCCTGCCAGGAAGAACAAGTGCAGGTCGCAGGCGGCCATACTGAAGTTACACCCGGCCTGAAGCAACCAATCATAAGCGTAACAGCTCTGGGTAAGACGAGAAACAAGAAAGTGTTAAGTTCATCTAATGCCCAGGTCGGGGATGACATAGTAGTTACCAAATGGGCGGGCATGGAAGGTACGTCTATTCTGGTTAGGGATTTTCCAGGGGTTTTTGCGGACGTGTTGGATGAAGCTTCGATTGAGCAAGCCAAGGAACTGTTTTCCATGATCAGCGTGACCCTTGACGGCAAAATAGCTGCAGAGGCCGGTGCCCATGCCTGCCACGACGCCACGGAAGGCGGTGTTTTGGGCGCAATGTACGAGTTGTGCCAGGCTTCAGGGTTAGGAGCTGTGATATATGCCGATAAAATACCAGTGCTTCCGGTTACATTAAGAGTGGCGGAGTTTTGCAAGATCGATCCTTTGCGTCTGATTTCATCAGGATGCCTTGTAGTCACCGCGCCTGACGGAGAGAAACTCTGCAAAGCATATAAAGAGGCGGGCGTGAACGCCACAGTCGTAGGCAAGATCGTCCCCAAGGCCAGGGAGGTTGTGCAATCAGGAAACAAGTCCTGCTTATGTTCTCCCGGTACGGATCACTTGTGGCTAGCCAGGAGGTATCTGGAAAGCATTGCTCAGGGGCGGTGAATGAAACATCAGGTCTTTGGGCAGGATGTTATAATGTTTACCAAGGACTCGAGGTGAGTCGCTGATGTGGTTTGTATGGACTCTCATAACCTTCGTGGTCCTGAGCTGGGTCGGGTATAGATGGACAAAGACTCTCATCACAAAATATGAACACACCACTGAATCCATTGCGGTACTCGCTGTGCTGTTCATCCTAGCAAACTACATCGGGCTGCGGTTGACCTATGAGATGATTACTGTACTCAACATATGGCCCAGGCTGGTGGTTATGCTGCCCATAGGTTTTATCATATTTGTCGGCTTCTCTTATGTAGCAGTTAACTTATGGTGTTCGTTTCTTACCAGGGATTTTGATGAGCGGATGGGAGTGCTTGAAGAGGAAAAAGACAATCTTCAAAGGCAGATTGACATGTTGCGCTGGAGGCATGTTACCCAGGCCCCATTTGACTACCCGGAAGAAGCGGAGCTTTCACCTGAGGAATCCTCAGATGAGATCCAACGGTTGCGGGAGTTCCTTGAGAGTTGGCAACAAGTCGGCAGTGCCGCCAGGGTTCGTTCCATAAAGGTTTCGGAATGGAAGTCTCAGGCGGAACACTGGGAAGATGGTAGGCTAAAGGCTGAAATAAACCTGCTTAAGGCGTTGGCTGAAGAAGAAACCGATGAGAGCAAAAGGGAACAGATGAAAGCAAGGTTGGCAGTGTTTGAGATACAACTCAGAAGCCGGGAACGTTCCCATAAAAGGAGCGCAGAGATACAAGACAGGGTTGCAGGTGAGAGGAGCAAGGAGATCGGCCCGGAGGCGATCAGGAGGCGTTTGCAGGATATCCATGCTGAGATTCAATTGGTTGAGGGCCAGAAACGTGACTTTTTGAGGGGTAAGGTAAGACTTGGATGGAGGGTTCGGCCATGAGTCACATAAGCTCCTATCACGCTGACATAAAGCTTCAAACTGCCCTTGAACAGGGTAAGTCTGTAGAGCAGGATCCTGGATGGGACATTCTCAATGAAGCAGTTTGGGCATGTGCAGAAGAGAAGAATTTGGATGTAGGCCACAGTATCAGGGACTACTACGGCCGCCTCATATATTGTGATTGGTCATTGTCGGGCCCCGCTTTCGACAGGGGAATTGGGATAAATGTCAACCGGGACACCGGCGACGTAGTGTTCATCTGTGACAGTTATGGAGGCTATGAGCGGATTGCAGGCGAGATTAAGGAAAAAGTGATTCAGAACTACATCGCCCTTTGTGTCGCAAGAGCTCTTTCAACCCTGAATTACGAAGTGGAGGTAGAAGAAGTCAAGCATCCGGTTGACGGCAAGAAGGTGCTTGTGAAAGGTGTGTTGTAATGGCGAGGACAATAAGGGCCGAGATTGGCTCCAAAAGGGAAGTCAAGATGGAGTTTTCAGGGTTCCCGGGTGAAGCCTGTTTTGATGAAGCAGAGCGCCTAAGAGATGTGCTCAGGGAGCTTGGGCTTTGGGCCATACCTGTGACAGTCATGCCAAAGACTTCTTCACAAATTGCCAGGGAGACAGAGGCAGAGGCGCCTGAGAAGAAGAAGGTGTTACACTCGTGAGCACTACGAAAACCGATCTCAAGTCATACTTTGAGATAGAGATAAACAAGGGGAAGGTAAATATCCTTGAAAGGGCCGGCCACGGCCAGAGCGAAAAGATCGTCAACCTGCTGAGAAAGTATGGCTTAAACCTAAGAGCTAATGTGGATGCACCCTGTGGTTGAGGAGGAACACTGTGGCCAAGGATTACCTTGATGATTGCTGGATCAAGCAAGGAGTGCTCAAGCGCAAGGCCAATTATTCGCCGATCGTTTGTTTTGAGACAGTAGATCCCAAAAGAATCTACCAGCTTAAGCGGTTTGTCCTGTCCGATCCCGAATTTGCCCACATTGAACATGTGTTTCTTTACGATCCATGGGACGGCCTCGGCACCCTCAAGCCGGGGCAGGAAGGACCCGTGTTCCAGCCGTATAAGAAGCGTGTTCCGAGCTCAACGCCGCTCGCTTCACGCACGCGTCCTGAAGCAAGTGTCGAACTTCACGCCCTAAAGGCAGTGCTGAAAGAAGTGGATTCCTATCTCAAGGCCTCAACGACGGTATTTATCATGCAGAACATCTCCGAGGTCAAGGAATATGATACAGGTTTCCAGGCTGCCTTGAGATCTTGGGCGATAAATCCCCAGATCATGGCCAAAGGATCGAGTGTGATGATCCTTACGCAAGATGCCGGTTTGCTAATGGACGAATTTACCAGGGAATTCACAGTAGTAGTCTCAGTTGATCCCTCGAGCTGGGAGGAACGGGCGAGACTTATCGAAGCTACGGCTTCGGCTCTTGATGTTCCGATGGATCACACTAAGCTAGAGACAGCTACGGTTACCTTGTCCGGATTGAACCTTCATCAGGTGGAGAGCATTTTGCTTGAATCGTACCAGAGGTCCAAGAGTTTTGACCCTGACATTATGAAAGAACTCAAATCTGAAATGGTGAAACGCTCCAAGATCCTGGAAGTAGAGGATCCTCAGTACAACTTCCAGGATATAGGCGGGTATCACGCAATAAAGACTTTCATTTCAAAGTATATAATCAACGTGCTACAGCGGCCTGAAAAGGCCAGGTATTTTGACTTGGGGTTACCTAAGGGGCTCCTGTTCTTCGGCCCGCCGGGAACCGGCAAGAGCCTGTTTGCCCACGCCCTGGCGAGCGAAGTCCAGCTTCCTTTTATCAACCTGGTCACCGAGAACATTTACTCCAAATGGTTGGGTGAATCTGGCCAGAACATGAAAAACGCGATCAACCTGGCGGAGAAAATGTCGCCGGCCATAGTGTTTGTGGATGAGATAGACAGATTCGGCAAGCGGACCGGAACTGCCGCAGGCTCTGCCGAAGAAGAAACCCAGCGCGTGTTTTCTCAATTCCTTGAGTGGCTGGGTAAGCCTGACAGGAGCGCGATAATAGTGGGTACAACTAATGTGCCTGAGCATTTGGATGATGCGTTTTTGAGGGCGGGCCGGTTTGATTACAAGATACCTTTCCTTTATCCAGGCCCTCAGGCCAGGCTGGAAATCCTGCTGGTTCATCTTGGCCTTTCAAAGGGGACTACCAGGAAAAGAGTCCCGTTGGAGATGGGAGATGACGAAGTGAGAGAGATGCTGTGGCGGGACATCGTGCCCTTGACGCAGAACTTCTCCTGCGCCGAACTTGAAGAGCTGGTGACAAGAGCCAAGAGGATAGCTTTTGACAGGGACAAGGATGCCTTGGGGAGTCAGGAATTGTTTGAAGCAACCAGAACTTTCCGGATTGACAGTGGGTATAGGAAAAGGGTGGTTGAGACATGCATGATGCAAGCCAGGAAGTTTACAGATGACCAAACTTTCCTGGATGCTATTGAAGAAGAGAACAAAATAGATGAGAATATTGAAAAGAACCTGTAAGTTCCCGGTCGTAGATAGCGGTCTATATTGCCATATGAAAGAAGGAATGACTCATGGAAGCCAGAGTGAAGGAAGTTCTGGATCTGATCCGTCCGTCTCTCCAGGCAGACGGTGGAGACGTGGAACTGGTTGAGGTTACTGAAGACGGCGTGGTCAAGGTGCGGCTTACAGGCGCTTGTGGCACGTGCCCATTTGCCGCCATGACCCTAAAGGGCGGCATTGAACGCATACTCAAGAGGGAGATTCCGGAAGTCAAAGAGGTTCAGTCTGTGCAATGATCCGGTCTGAGTGATATTTCAGAAGATCCCAACGCCGGGTGTTGTCCAATCCTATATAAGCACGCTTGCCCGCACACCTTGCCGGCAGGTAGCCGTTGAATACCGATTTAGCCAGTATACAATCGCCGATTATCAAATCGGCGATTTGTTCTGGATGGCTACCCCGCCTTTCCCTTGAACCTAACAGCTCGTGGGCAAGGCTGGCTCCGATTCTTACACTTAGCCCTTGTTGTGCAGCCAGCGCCTGTGCCAGAGGGGGAATCGCCAGGGCTTGATATGGTACTGACTCCATGAACTGTCTTGATATACATGAAGGGCCGTGGGACATCAGAGCGGCCCCCAGGTCTTGGCGGCCTATGGCGCGATTTAGATCCAATCGAGCTTTAACCACCCAGCCGGCCATTCCTCCATAGGGTAGTCCCCGGGGGTAGCACTCTGTCAACGACAAATCATAGCCCCATGCGATTGTGGCAAGCAGGGACGAAAGGTGTGTTACCAGACTGCCGGACAGATCCCCGTCGCAAAACAGGATCCCGTCGGCACCGTTCCTGTATGCAATTAATGCTCCAATCGCTCTTGGCACATCGATCCCCAAAGGCTCGGGCTCCCAAAAGGTTGTCACCCTTTCGTCAGGATAGATTTGCGCTAACTCAAGCGTCCTGTCTGAAGTGCCGTTGCATACAACGAGAACCTTTGTTGAGCCTGCCGCCAAACACTGCCCAATCACATGAGCGATGGTACGCTCTTCATTTTGCGCTGGGATAACACACCACAGGTTCATCTTGCCCTCCTGGATAGCGTTGGGGTTGTGCAACTCACATCAACATACTATGAGCCAATCTTGAGAAGTTGCGCGTTCACATTGTTACTGTCCGTGGCATATAGATGTTTTAGCGATTAAGGCATTCTTGTTACCAAAGAGAGGAGGGTAACGGTTGAGTCTGGATACCCTCGAAGTCAAGACCGAGGAGATAAGACTGGAGGAGACTATAGGCGTAGGGACTTCGCAGATAGTGATTTCTGAGCCTGTGACAGTTCCTGAGCCGAAGCCACCTGTGGCAGCGGTTATCGATTTTGCCGGCAGGCCCGAGATCACCAAGGTGACTGTGCTGCCCGGAAAAGTGATTGTAGATGGTGTGCTGGATCTGGCCATTATTTACGAAGCTGCCGTTCCCTATCAGACCGTCCATGTGTTCCATGCAGAGATCCCTTTCAGCACCTTCGTAGAAATCCCTGGCGTGCAGCCTGGGATGGTGGCAATTCCCAATGTAGTTATCGAACATGCATCATTTGAGGTCCGGCCCGACGGTATGGCCATTGTGGTCAGGGCTGTAGTGATGCTTACAGTCAGGGTCTCAAGGACGGCTGTTCTCAATGTTGTGACCGATGTAAGCGGTGTTCCAGGTTTGCAGGTCACAAAGGAGATGATCAAGGCAGAAACAGTGCTGGGAGAGTCTTCGTCACAGGCAGTCGTACGGGAACATCTGTTCATCCCCGAAATCAAACCGGATGTAGTGTCAATAATTGACCAGGTAGCTACCATTCAGGTGAACTCAACGACGATTCTTCCCAACAAGGTGATAGTGAGCGGGACCATAAGCCTCAGGACCATCTATGAAGCCAGAAGCCCTTACCAGACAGTTCACGTGGTGCACCACACCATTCCTTTTGAGCGGTTTGTGGAAGTGCCCGGTGTACAGCCAGGGATGACTGTTGTAGCTGATGCGCAGATAGAGTTCATTTCCATCGACGTGGCACAAAACGGAAGGGCAATCACCGCCAGGATCATCATCGAAGTGACTGTCAAAGTCATCAGGGTGCAGAAGTTCCAGGTAGTTACAAACATCACCGGAGTTCCCGGCCTGGAATTGGAAAAGGAACTTGTGAGGGTGCAAGAGGTCCTGGGTGACAGCAAGTCTCAGGGAATAGTCAGGGAGATCGTAGACATACCAGAGGAAAAACCCCTGGCAAGAGAAATTCTCGATTTCTCCTCAACTCCCGAGGTGAACCGGGTTATCGTAGCACCCGGTAAGGTAATAGTTGATGGAACCATTGCCCAGAGGATAATATACGAACCCTTGATGGATCCTACACAGACAGTACACACATTGCACTTCACCGTACCGTTTTCTGAGTTTGTGGTACTTCCCGAAGCAAAACCTGGAATGACAGCCAGAGTATCAGTTGATGTAGAGCATGCGAATTTTGAAGTCCCACCGGCCGGGGAGCCCATCATGGTGACCAAGATCATTGTGATCAATGCAAGGGTTTTCCGGACCAGGCATGTGCATGTAGTCGTCAAGATCAGGAAAGGCAAAGCAAAATGCTCAGGCACAGTCACAGCCCATTTGGTTAATGTAAGGCAGGGCCCTGGATTGACCTTCGCAGTCATAGCCCAGGTAAATGCCGGCACTCAAGTGCGTGTCATCGAGATCCAGCGTGATTGGCTCAAGGTACAGATCCCCTCGGGCCAGATAGGCTGGATATCTGCGCAGTATGTCAAACATGATTGCATGCCTCGTGGTTAAGTAAGAAAGTGGGGAGGCCGGGGCACGTAAAGGCACGCCTGGCCTCCGTGCATCACACTTCGTTTAGTCTCCGCCCATTGAAACCCGATGGCCAACAAATTCCGACCTATATGCGAACATATGAATGTCAAGGCATGGATGCCTCACGATTTCACTGGTAGATTATACATTTTCCAAACCCCAGGCCAAAGTTGTATTATATGGGCAGAGTTGGCTCAGAGTACGTAAAACTGGAAGGAGGAGTTCGATGAAGTTCAGAAAGAGTGTTGCTGCACTCATCACGGCCACCCTGATATTGGGGCTAATGATGCCGGCGAAGCAACTTCTGGCATCACCGTACAGACGGTATGTGCTTCCGGCCCCTGATGGAGGCAAGGTATTCCTGTTTGCAGGCCCTTCTCGTGGCAGTCTGGGGCTGCTGTTGGCCGACATATACAGAGACAACGTTGAACTTCAGAAGATAATCAAGATGTTGATGCCGGACATCTGGGATTTTCAACCGGGTACGCCTCCTGTTGAGGAACCGGTGCCGTGTCCCGAACCTGATCCAGAGCCGGTTCCGGAGCCGGAACTACCTAACGAGCCTAAACCTGAACCTGAGCCTGAGCCTGAACCCGAGCCGGAGCCAACCCCTGAACCGGAGCCTGAGAATGGGTTGACTCCTGAAGAACAGCTGATGGTTGAGCTGGTAAACCAAGAAAGAGTACAGCGTGGTTTGCATCCCCTCGAGGTGGACATGAGGCTGGTCGAGCTGGCCAGGCTGAAAAGCCAGGACATGATAGACCTTAACTACTTCAGCCATACGTCTCCTACATACGGTTCTCCTTTCGATATGATGAAGCAGGCGGGGGTGGAATACCGTACGGCAGGCGAGAATCTGGCAGGTGCATCCACTGTAGAACGTGCTCACAATGCGCTGATGCAGAGCGATGGGCACAGGAGGAACATCCTCAACCCGGCCTTTACCCACATAGGAGTTGGCATCATTGAAGGCGGCCCTTACGGGATGATGTTCACCCAGATGTTCATCGGTTTGCCCGGATTTTAAACTGCCCAAAGCACAGTTTTGACAGAGGTGAGGTCCCCGCCCCACCTCTATCTTTCTGGCCCAACCTATGTGAGAGGCCGTGGCTGCCTCTGACCTACTAGAAGCCCTCACAGAAACAGAAAAGAAAGAGGATGATCAGAAGCAGACAGAGACACGAGTCGAAGCCGAAGCCTTTGGTTCCTGCCATCTAAGTTCACCTCCATAAGTGGTTGCGTTAATATGTTATGTTTAGGAGGTGACTTATGACACAACTTCTTGCTCAATTACCTCAGCGGCCGGTTTGTTTGAGATGATGTCTGGCTAGTCGTTAGCTCTGACATAATCCCTGAATACCCATCCGCTCTTGCCGTCATAAAGCTGCAGGCCCACCCAATTACCCCTTCTTTCTGTCAGGATCACAGGGGTCCCCCTGCTCAAGACGGCCACAAGGCTACCAGACGGGCTGGGCGCGTCCCTGAAGTTCACTTCGTCATCGATGATTGTGCCAAAGGCAAGAAACCGGTCGGGTACATTGCCGGAGCATAACAGCCTCAAGGTTTCAATTTCGAAGTTTTTCTGGGCCAAAATACGGTTTATCAGATCACGTTCAGTGGAACTTCTCGCTCTTCTTGATATGTCCTTGTACTTTTCAACGGCTTGCTTCTCTTGCTCCATGAGTTCAGTCAATATTTCCTCCATGCAAATCCTCCCCCCAACGTAAACACAACAAGAGTGAGTGCTCAGAATTAGATCTATGCTGTGTGTCAGTAGGACATACCTTGATAGGCAAAACCGCAGTGAAAGCCTGGATTATTGCAGCGTCTGCCAAGTGCCAAAATATTGCAACTTAGGATGTGGCAGGCGGGAATTTGGCTAACACGGGCAAATATACCAATTATGGACGAAATAGCTGGATAATAGGCTGAAGGGGACTGTGTAAAGGTACGACGTTGTGCTGTGGAAACCGTTTGAATCCAAGTACAAGGCTAATCCTACCTTGCTGATGATGGACGAACCTTCCTTGGGGCTGGCGCCTATGCTGGTCCAAGAGATCTTCAACATCATCAAAGCAATCCACAGTGAGGGCAAAACAGTGCTGCTTATTGAGCAGAACGCCCGGGCCGCGCTTCAGCTGGCTGACTATGGCTACGTGCTGGAGTTGTTTTTGTCAAACTCCGTTGTCTTGCAGGTTCATGAATCTTAGTATGATGGTTGCAGCTTCAGCTCTTGTAACCGGGTTATCTAGCCTGAGTGTCCCGTCGTCATACCCCATAAGGAGAGACTCATTTATGCACCATAGCACGGCTATCTGCCTTTCTGGATCCAGAGGTTCCAGTTCATCTTGGAACTGAGACCACACTTGGTCTGTTATGCTTGTTGTGAGTGTGCCGTCTTCGGTGTTCTCACCGGTGCTATCGTTGCTGCGGTTTTCGCCCGTGTGATTGGCTGCATTGTCTCTCGTAACTGTTTTCCGAAGCAGTGTACACACCTCGATCCTTGGGCAGAACTCATCAGGGATCCACTCAGGATCGTGGGCGGGAAGGATGGACAAACCAGCTAGATAGGCTAAGTATGGATATGCCCAATGATCAGGTTCACACAGGGTGAACTCATCAGGTCCAAGGTTTGGGATGTCTGTGCTGTTCAATTCAAGTTTCCCCGAAATCACCCGTGCAAGCGTAGTGGCGAATTCCGCCCTGGTCACAGGTTTGTCAGGCAGAAACTTTCCGTCTTCAAACCCTCTCACAACTTCCAAGCGGGCAAGTTTGCTTACGTTGACCCTGGCCCAGTGATTCAGCACATCGGGGAATGTCTGTTCTAACACTAGCCCGGATGGGGTGATGTTCGTGTCAAAAGGCTGGGAAAGATGATCCAATGTTGCGAGAACGTCCTGTTTCGGTTGGCCTTCCATCACCAATGTCTTGCCCCACACGATTTCTGTGGGATGTATGACTACATCTTCAATAGCTGTTTTCGACAGGGTTACGCTTAGCACTGCGCCGATCTGGCAAGGTGGGTGATCGGGGCGTGTAGTGAATATGAAGTTGCCAAGGCTGTGAGCAGTGAGCACTTGGCCGTCGAATCTCAATCCTCTCAGCATGTGAGGGTGGCTGCCGATAATAATATCTGCGCCGGCCTCCCTTAGCGCTTTTTCCATCCTCAACACCCAATCTTCAGGTTCGGTAGTCCTTTCTTCGCCCCAGTGGAGGTACACCACTATGAAATCCACTTGAGGACGTAGTTCTCGAATTCTTGTCACGATATTGTGGTTCCATGTGCTGTAATCTACCGCCAGCCCGGGCCTGTCACCTTCGGCTGCCCATTCCCATACGGGTATTACCATGGAAGTAGCAAAAAGGCCTATCTTGATACCGTTTTTCTCGAGGATCACCGGCTCTCTCGCTGTGTGTTCATCAGTACCCGCGCCTATTGGGATGATTCCGTAATTCTTGACATGTTCAATGGTCTCCGGCAGACATTCCACGCCGAAATCCAGGGTGTGGTTGTTCGCGAGGGATACTACGTCGACGCCTGCGTCTTTCAGCCCTTGAAGAGTATCGGGGGATGCCCTGAATGTCCACTCTTTATCGGGCATGGGGGAGCCTGTGGTTCCTACTGCGCATTCAAGATTGCCTATGGTGAAATCTGCGCTTTGAAGTAAGTTTTTGACCCCAATCCAGGGGGCCATGGCCCCTTCAGCGTCAATGAGTTCTTGGATGCGGCTGGCGAGCAGAATATCGCCGACGAAATTGAGGGTGACCGTTTGAGATGTCTTCATCTGTGCGCTCACAGGTAGTACAGGAATTACAGTTAGTGCGACAACTAAAACTAACAAGAGGCACATGGTGCGAATCTTAAAGTGATCCGTGCCAAGTGCTGCGTGCTTGCTCTGTATTTCAGACTCTACAGGTATGTCCCTCTTATGTGAACCTGAAGTTTTTCTCATAGTCAACACCACCCCGTTGGGGAGTAGTAGTCCGGACGGGCATTAGCCGCACGGCCTGTTCTGTGTGCTAGATTCTACGTGGTGGCCGAATTCCCTCCATCGCCTCTGGTAAAATGTACCACACTAACCCGGCAGGCATATGCTCATCCCAATCTGAAGGTTTTGCGGGTCAATGCCTGGATTGAGCTCAAGCAGCCGCCCGACGGTCGTGCCGTAAGCTCTGGCTATTGAGAACAGAGTGTCTCCCTGTGCCACTACCCAGTACAACCCTGATGCACACGGTGGAATAGGGCCTTGAGGCAATGCCGATTCTTCAGGCAGGCAGATTTGCATGCCAGGTTCGAGGTTTTCAGGTACGATGTTGGGGTTGAGTGCCATGATGCGCTCGACGCTGGTACCTGTGGCGCGTGCGATGTTGAACAGGGTATCGCCTGGTTGTACCGTCCACAGAATGCCGGTAGGACACCGGATTTGCAGCTGTTGGATTCTGCCTGAGCCCGGATTTTGGCTGGATGGTTTCCCGGAAAGGGCAGTGGGATGGAGGTATTGTACACATTTCTGGGCCGCGGTCAGCAAATCAAGAGTCCGGATGTTCCTGCAAGGACAGGTAGCTATGCCCTTCCTGGATTTCCTTATTCGCCACATTTTGATAGACTCCTTTGCAGGCGTTTTTGAGCACCGGTGTGCGCGCGTAGCGCCGTGGTGAGCTGGGACTATGTGATAAGTGGTTGTGCAAAACTGAGCAAAGAACCCCTGAATATCTCATAATTTGGTTTGACTAAAACATATCTCTTAGGTATACTATGTTTCGGTGCCACACAAGTGGCCTGTTCTTGGGCGAATAGCTCAGTGGGAGAGCACCTGCCTTACACGCAGGGGGTCACAGGTTCAAACCCTGTTTCGCCCACCAGTAGGATTGCGGAGGCGTGGTGTAGCTGGCCTAACATACGTGCCTGTCACGCACGAGATCGCGGGTTCAAATCCCGTCGCCTCCGCCATTTCGTCATCAGAAATGGTAGCAAACCCTGCCGCGGTAGCTCAGGTGGTAGAGCAGCGGACTGAAAATCCGCGTGTCGCCAGTTCGATTCTGGCCTGCGGCACCACTTTCGAGCGGAAGTAGCTCAGTGGTAGAGCATCGCCTTGCCAAGGCGAGGGCCGCGGGTTCAAATCCCGTCTTCCGCTCCATTATTAACT
>DUVI01000028.1 GCA_012841065.1 Bacillota bacterium | reverse complement strand
CGTCGATTACCGTAGTTGATACCGGAGGAAACCTGGTAGCTACCATCGGGGTCGAAGACAAGTACGTCCAAGACTTCCTGTGGTCCCATAATGACCATACCATTGGTTTCGTGACATCCACAGAGGCAGAGTCTCACTCGCCTGATGATGAATGGCTTTACCGGTTAACGGTTTGCGACAGCGTGTGGATGGTCCGGATCGGGCAGGCATCCGGGACAGAGGCCACCATTCACCTAGGGAATATTCCAAACACAGGCGACAGTGAAATACCTCCCCACACCTTGCCGGTTACCTTTGACGCCAAATCCGAAGGCGTGTATTGCCACGTGTATCGCAGCGGCATATGGTATTTCGGCCAAGGAGATGACCCTGCCCGATTGGTCGATGGCCTATGGCCTGGTATGGAAGCCCAGACACCCGTCATATACGGCGACTCAATGGTGGCGCTCATCGACAGTGGGGACAACAAATGCGAATTCTACCTGTTAGATTCAGCAAATGCAACCAAGTTCGGAGAGTCAGACAGTTTCTGGACGTGGATTGTAGCCCACACCGGAGAGAAGCTCATCTTGTTCCGCGGCGTGACCGAAAGCGGTGCCCCTGCCGAATATTGGCCGTATCCTGAGAACGGCATGTTAGCCGTGTTCAATATGATAAAGCCCCAAAATTGAAGTGCAGTGCTTGGTGCCAGATTGCTTAGTGCGAAAGGCAAAATGGTTGAGCACTGAGAACCCGGCAGCCCCGTGTCAAACCGGCACGGGGCTTTCTGATACGCCGCTTCCGTTTCGTTCGTCAAAACTCAAGCGGCCATCTTCATCAAACTCGTGTTGTGGGGGTCACCGCACGCTTGTTTACGCCCTATGGCGAATCCGGTATTATAGATCCGGCGTCATAAGCTCCGGCCTTTCAAATTCATACAGTTACTGGTCGCAGTTAAATATTCCAGTTAATGATTGCTAGTGATTGCAGTTAATGATGCAGCCACCACCGGTGTTTGAAGCCAGAGACCGGGACGGGAAAAGGGCCGCAGCAAACCTAATCCAGAACTTTGAGTTATCTCGTTTGCAGTAGCGCACTTAGGAGGAATGACTCTGATGAAGAGATCTATCTTGGGGTTCCTCACCCTGGCGGCCATAAGCGCCTACTTGTACGTAACGGGTCTTATACAAAGCATATCCCTGGGTTCGCCTGCGGTAGTACCCCTTGCAGTTGCAGTACTTCTCCTGGCGGCGGGGTATCTCCTGGAATGGCCGTCAGCCCGGAGCGCTGAAGACCCGCCTCTGGATGTTTCAGACCTGAAGGTTTTCATCTCAGTGATTGCAGGCGCCGTGGCCAGCCACTGGCTCAACGTAACCCTCGGACTGGGCGCGGTGTTAGGCGCCGGGATTGTTGGCGTACTCTCGGCGCTGCTTTTGCCTGACCTGAGCGCGCCCATGTACTGTGGTGCCTTTTGCGGCATGGCTTCGACGAAGGTGCTGCCAAGTATAGCCCACCTCATACTCGGTTCAGCAATAGCCGGAATCATATTCGTGATGGCCAAGGAAACCATGAACGGTTTCGGAGGAAAACTTGGTGCCACGGCAGCATCAGGGTGCATCATAGCAACCCTGGTAACAGGCAACAAAATGCTTGAAGCGCCGGTACCGGATTGGGCCACAGGCAAGTATATCGTGCCGGTGACAGTGGTTTCGGCAGTGGCGACGTACATCATCGGTACCAGATTCAAACAAGGCGGCGTCATGGGAAGCGGTCTGACCAGCGTTGTAGGAGGGCTGTTCCTACCCGCCCTGTTCCCGGAGATTGGATCTACCCTAGCAGCGGCATGTGCGTGCGGCTCATATGCAGGTATGTCCAGCGAGGCACGGATTCCCAACGAAGGATATATGGCAGTAGCCGGGGTGATCGCAGGACTTATGTTCATATGGGGATCTCCGTGCATCGGGGGCATCGGCGGAAGGCTCGGCACCACTGGGTTAGGTGGTGTGATTGCCACCTGGAGCGGGATTCAGTTGTCCAAAAAGCTCCGGGCCAAGCAGTCTGAAATTCAAACGGATCTCTGAAAAACGACAGATTCTTAGCAAGCCTGCCTGATTTTCATACGGTTTCGGTCTGAAGTTGTGTAAGGTCTTTCGGAAGACTGTATGAATTTCAGCCTATTCCTTACACAAAGAAGTACTCAGATACTTCAGGCCTCCGTCAGGAATCAGGGTAACCACGGTATGCCCAGGGCCAAGCTCACGGGCAACCTTCAAAGCTCCAAACACGTTGGTACCGCTGGAAATGCCGCAGAGAATACCTTCCTCCCTGGCGAGGCGGCGAGCACATCCGATAGCTTCATCATCCGTAACCAAGATCGATTCATCTATTATCGAATCATCAAGTATCCCGGGAAATATCCCGTCGCCAATACCCTCCTGAGCATGCACTCCCTTGCAGGTTTCGTGGAATAACGAGCCGTAATAAGGCTCGGCTGCCACCACCTTTAGGCCCGGAACCGCTTTCTTGAGTTCTCTTCCTATGCCGGTAATCGTGCCACCTGTACCTATTCCCGAAACGAAGGCATCAATCTTCCCGCCTGTCTGCCCGAGAATCTCCTGTGCAGTCGTCGCGGCATGGGCCTGGGAGTTAGCTTCATTGTCAAACTGCTGTGAGAGAAACGCATCGGGATTGGACGCTGCAAACTCTTCAGCCATTCTCTTGGCAGTTTCGAAGGTCTCTTTCATGTCTTTGCCTGCAGGGGTCAACACCACCTCAGCCCCGTAAGCCTTGAGCGCTTTCCGGCGTTCGCTACTCATGGTCTCGGGCATGAACACGACTACCTTGTATCCTCTTACCGCTCCTATCATAGCCAGGGAGATCCCCTGGTTGCCGCTGCTGGCTTCCACAATTATCGAGTCAGGCCCCAGTAAGTTGTTTCGTTCCGCGTCACGGATTATGCCCCGGGCAGCACGGTCCTTCACGCTTCCACTGGGATTCAGGTATTCCAGTTTGACCAGAACCTCAGCGCTGTCAGCTCCAGGCAAACGGTTTAGCCTGACTATCGGGGTATTCCCAATGGTATCAAGCACGTTGTCAAAAATCTTCATCAACTCTAAACCTCCATGCTCTCCAAACAGAACAACCATATTGTGAAAAAACCTCCCTCATGCAAGGGAGATGGGCCGAAACAACAGACAGGCACGCCACCGGCCTCTGACCTGATGTACACCCGTCTTATCCTGGCTGTACCGGGCACAGCATTGAATTATATGATAACACAACTATCTCGAGGTGCTACCCGGCCACCACTTTTCGGAACTCATTCCCAAGGGCGGGGATAAGTCCAAATCCCAGTACCTTGAGCCAATCACTAAACGAAAGAGCCACAGTAGAAAACACCGGGTTCAAAAAGGGAATCTGGACAACCGCTATGATGAGCAAGAACGAAATCGAAGTACCGACAGTCATAACACGGTTGGCGAATATACCAATCTTGCCCAGGGTCATCGTCTCCGACCTTGCCGTGTAAGCCCTTAGCACTTCAGCAGTGGCCAACGTGGCAAACGCCAGGGTGCGGGCATAAGCACCGTTACCTGTGGCGTTCAACCCATACACAAATATCCCCAGCGTCGAGAATGCGATAAGCAGCGCCTGCACGATTACGGTGGTCCACCTTTTCCGGGTAAGCAAAGGTTCATCCGGAGGCCTGGGAGACTGCTTCATGGCATCGGCTTCTCCCGGTTCAAATCCAAGTGCCAGCGCCGGAAAACTGTCGGTAACAAGGTTGAGCCACAAGATGTGCACAGGCCTGAGGATTACAGGCAGGCGCAGGAGCATCGCCGCGGTTATCGTAACCAGTTCTCCCACGTTGCACGAAAGGAGGTACACTACAAACTTGGCGATATTGGAGTAGATAGTGCGCCCTTCTTCTATCGCTTTCACGATGGTTGCGAAGTTGTCATCGGCCAACACCATGTCCGAGGCTTCTTTCGCCACTTCTGTACCTATACGCCCCATGGCAACCCCAATGTCCGCCCGCTTGAGCGCCGGGGCGTCGTTGACTCCGTCCCCGGTCATTGCCACGACTTCACCCCGCTCGCGAAAGGCGCTCACAATCTCTACCTTGTGTTCAGGGGACACCCTACCGTAAACCCCGACCTCATTGAGGACTCTGTCCACATCGTCCGGATGGACTTTGGAGATTTCCGAGCCTGACATACACTTTGTGTTTTCATCGGCTATTCCGACCATCCTTGCAATGGACAGTGCAGTGATGGGGTTATCCCCGGTTATCAGCACAGGCCTTACTCCCGCTTGTTTCGCTTTGGCTACAGCTTCAGCGGACTCCGGCCTTGGAGGATCTATCATGCCCAGCAAGCCAGCCAGGGTGAGGTCAGATTCAAGCTCCTGCTCCTCCTCCACCAAACGTTCCATAATCTTGTAAGCCACTGTTATAACCCTGATACCGCGGGAGGCCATGAAGGAATCAGCCTTTGTGAACGGGGCCAACACAGACTCAATAGCTGCCGTCCTGTTGTTGTCCAACTCCACCACAAGGGATGCAATTGACCTTCCACCCACAGTCTCTTCCTGGGCGTGTAGCTCCTCGTTTTCCGCAGCGGCCAACGCGAAACTGCATCTGGGGATCACTATTTCAGGAGCTCCCTTTACCCACACGAGATACCTGCCATCCGACATCTCATGTACGGTGGTCATCCGCTTTCTGTCTGAATCGAAAGGAATCTCAAAAACCCTTGGAAGGTCTGTGTCCAGAACAGTTTTGTCCAGACCGGACTTGTTTGCGGCCACAACCAAAGCCACCTCTGTCGGATCGCCCGTGAACCCGGAGGGTTCTTCTTCCGAGGCCGTAGCATCGTTGGCCATAGCTGCGCCGGCGAGAGAAACCGTCATCTGTTTCACAGTGGCATCCCACCGGCTCACTACAAGCTCACCTGAAGCAGAAGCGTCCGTCACATTTCCAACACCAGTGCCTGTATGATCGCGGTCTGAAGGATTGGCGGTTTTACTATGGGTCCCTACAAGCCCAGGCTCGGAATAAGCAGAAAGGTCAACATCGCCTGTCGCCATAAGCCTGTTGGCGGCAAAAGCTGCGACAACGGCCATGTTATTCTGGGTGATAGTGCCGGTCTTATCAGTACATATTACTGTAGTCGACCCCAGGGTCTCCACTGCAGGAAGCCGCCTGATGATGGCATTTTGGGCTGCCATGCGCGTTACGCCCATGGCCAGCACGACAGTAACTACAGCAGGAAGCCCTTCAGGGATGGCCGCAACCGCCAGGCTTACTGCAACCATGAACATCTCCATGGGAGGCTCATTCCGGAACACCCCCAACAAGAAAATCCCCGCACATATCGCAAGTACTGCTATCCCAAGGGTCTTGCCCAACCGCTCAAGGTTTTTCTGAAGGGGGGTCTTTTCCCGGGCGATACTGTGGATAGCCCCGGCGATCTTGCCGATCTCGGTGTTCATCCCCGTTGAAACCACTATGCCCCGCCCACGCCCTGCGGTAACAACAGTGCCTGAGTACACCATGTTGACTCTTTCAGCCAAAACAGTATCCTCAGGAAGCACCTTATCCGCAGTTTTGTCCACGGGAACAGATTCGCCTGTAAGAGAGGATTCATTGCATGACAAGCTGTGTGACTCGACAAGCCTGATGTCAGCGGGCACCTTGTCTCCTGCCTCCAGCAAGACCAGGTCTCCCGGAACGATGTCCCTGGCCTCTACTATATACATCTGGCCTTCACGTACCACTTTTGCCACGGGTGCCGAAAGCCTCTCCAGAGACCTGAGAGCTTCTTCAGCCTTGCCTTCCTGTACCAGGCCGACGATAGCGTTGAGCACCACTATTGCACCGATTACAGCTGCATCCACGATCTCTCCCAAAAAAGCCGACACGGCAGCTGCACCAATCAATATGAGCACCAAGAAGTCAGCGAACTGGGCCGAGAACCTTCTCAAAGGGCCTGGCCTGGGAGCTTCCTTGAGGGTGTTGGGACCATATTGGGCCTGCCTGGCTTTGACTTCAGACATTGAAAGCCCTTGGTGCTCTGATGTAGCATGGCGGAGTACCACATCTTTCCATGACTGAGCGTGGTTTGTGTGCGCAAACGACGGGTTAGGACTCAAATCCTTCATCAACGAGTCTCCTTAGCAGATGGATTGTTCATTAACCTGACAACCTGACTTAATTAGTATACATCCATTTGGGAAACCAAACCATCTGGTCAAACCAAGGTATGACACGACACAGCGTATCGCCCCCGGATGGCCGTAAAGGTGTTTTCCCTCTTTGGCGAGCAAACCTGAAACCTACCCGGCGCAGCTGCTGACCTACATTCAGAACAGACGCATTACTATGAAAACCAAGGGCAGTTCAACCCCTTGTACGGTCATGGTGGTTGACCCCTCTTCCGTGAAGCCCATTTTCTTGTAAAACCGTCTGGCCTTCAGATTGCCTTCTTCAACAGTAGCCACCACGACCTTGGGAGACGCATTTGTATCATTTCCCGGAAACGAACCTGTGCTCAGCTTCTTAGCAAGGGCTATAGCTTCCTCCAGCAACCTGCGTCCAAGGCCAATCCGCTGGAAATTGGGCATCACATACAGTCTGTGGAGGTGCAACACCTCATCCTGCCTGCCCATGTCAATGTAACCCGCTGCCTCGCCGGATACCTCTGCCAAGAGAAATACATTCTCATTGACGGACTTCATCAGGCTCTCTGAAGAATACGAATGCGCCAGCACCCGGGTCTGTTCCTCCTGGCTTATGTAACCGGCGTAAGTATCTGCCCAGATGATCCTTGCCATGTTCTGGATGAGTCCGATGTCATTCATAGCTGCCTGGCGGACAAGTATCTCACCAGACAATCCGTCAGGTTGTCTCGCACCGCCCAAGCCGTCGGGTGATGTTTCTCGCTTCACAACGCTACCTCCCATCTGCGGGAATCCTATGCGCGAACTTCCATCGGCGTGCCCTAACAGTAATTGAGGATCCTACCCGAATCAAGCACAAAACCAAGCTGCGCATGCCTCAAACCTCAAGTATACCCTGGTGACTTCTGATGGACCCGCCGGAACGGAAACAATACAGCCAGGAACGGCCCTGCATCACCTCGTCAGTGCTTTACATAGATTCAGGGAATATTTCACACCATAATCCGGGGGTGAAATCCAGAATGGGAATCACGAGCGACACTGCAAGAAAGCGCATTGCGTATATCACCATTGCCTTGGTCATTCTGTCGCTGGCATACCTGGCCGGCCAGGGCTTCAGGTCAAGACGGCAAGTGGCGCCCCCGGACCTCGCAGGAGGGCTTGAGCGGGACAACCGGCAGTTAGGAGAGGCAGATCTGGAGCGGCTGTTTCCAGACATAGTGCTAAGGGCAAAAAAAGGAGACGAGAAGCTAATCGCTCTCACCTTCGACGACGGGCCCGACGATGTCTACACACCGGCTGTGCTTGATGTACTCCAACAAAAGCAGGTACGCGCCACCTTCTTTCTCATTGGAAACCGTGTAGAGAAATATCCGGAAGTCACACGCAGGATAGTGGAAGAAGGGCACCTGATAGGCAATCACACCTATACCCACCCTAATACAGGCAAACCCCTCGGCGAGCAACTCAGAACCGAGCTCGAACGGACAGAGGCTGCCCTTGCAGCGTTTGGCGTGAGCCCATCATACCTTTTCCGGCCTCCATACGGCGCATTGACGGCGCCGGCTGCCCTTGAAGTGGCCAACATGGGATACCGCCTCGCCTTGTGGTCAGTTGATTCTTTGGATTGGCGAGGGCTCACAAAGGAAGAAGTGCTCAATAACGTCCTCCCCCACATCGCCCCCGGACGGGTGATCCTCCAACACAGCGCAGGAGGTCCGGGAGAAGATCTTTCGGGTTCAGTGCTCGCCTTGCCTGAAATAATCGACCATCTCAAACAGCAAGGATACACCGTTGTGACTATGGATGAGATGTTTCCGGCCTCAAATTGACAGGGGCCTCCGCTCCGCTCCAGCGGTTCAGTAAATCTTTCAGTTGGCGCCGGCAACGTTCCAAGTCGAGCTCATGCATAATTTCAACGACAGCGTGGCCGCCCGGGCAGGAGCAATCAAGCCCATTTCAACACAATGTTCGAGGCAATAGATGAGGTCTTCTCTGCTGAGCTCCTGGAACGGCGTCTCCAGGACCGAGAACATCTCCCCGGCAATCTGACGTGAGAATGCCTCTGTTTCCGTATACACCAAGGTACTGAGTCGACTGCCAACGCACAATGCTAAGTGAATGAGTTTCGGACAAAGGAAATGCCTGTCCCCAAATCGAAATACCAGTACTTGACCAAAGCTTTTTGCCGGCATTCTAAATCCAATCAGAGGAGTGGTCACATGTGTTCCGACAAACCCAAAGTGCTGTACCTGCCCGAACTAACCTGGCTTGAGGTCAAGGCAGCCCTGCCTGATATCAAAGCAGCTATCATTCCTGTGGGTTCCACCGAACAACACGGCCCCCACGGTACGTTCCAGACTGACTTTGCCGCTGCAAGGGAATTCTCGCTATTGCTGGGCAAAGAACTCTATCCCAACGCCCTGGTCACCACGCCTGTGCCAATAGGGATATCAGAACATCACATCCGTTTCCCGGGCACACTGTCACTCAGGGCTTCTACCTTTATAGACGTGCTGATGGACATCGCCGTATCTCTCAAGAAGCACGGCATTAAGAGGT
>DUVI01000027.1 GCA_012841065.1 Bacillota bacterium | reverse complement strand
GACAAGCATGTGCTCATAATAAACAAGCCCCGGGACATGGTTGTCCACCCAGGGGCAGGGCACAGGCGCGGCACCCTTGCCAATGCACTCATCAGCTACTTCCCTCCGATTTCCGGGGTGGGCGACGAAACACGCCCGGGCATCGTTCACAGGCTTGACAGGGATACCACCGGAATCCTGGCGGTTGCAAAGAACGAAACAGCCCTGAGAAAACTCCAGGCTCAGATGAAAACCAGAAAAGCTAAGAGAGAATACATCGTGCTGTGCAAAGGCCGCCTGGCAAATGATCAAGGCATAGTGGACGCACCTATCGGGCGGCATCCGGTGGATCGTAAACGTATGGCAGTAATAGAGGAGGCGGGGGACAGGGGCCTCCGGGCCAGGGAAGCAGTGACCCATTGGAAGGTCATAGCAAGGTTCGGTTGTGACTACACCCTTTTGCTCATCAGGCTACATACAGGCAGAACCCATCAAATCCGTGTCCACATGTCATACCTGGGACACCCTGTAGTGGGTGACCCGGTATACGGCAGGGCAAAACAGTACTTAGGCATGTCAGGACAGGCGCTCCACGCGTTCAGGCTAGGCCTGTTCCTGGGAGACGCTTTCGATGAATACCAGGAATTCACAGCGCCTTTACCTGCCGATTTTGCAGAGGTCTTGCTGAAACTCAAAAATAAGCATAGGGAGGAGCTTCCATCATGGCTAATCAAACAGACAGAAAGCACATCGCAGAAAGAACAGCGAAGATGTTGATCGACATAGAGGCACTGGGAGCCAGGCCCGAAGAACCTTTCACCTTGACTTCCGGCACCAAGAGCCCCGTGTACATTGACTGTCGCCGCTTAATCTCTTTCGTATCCGAAAGGGAGGAGGTTATAGGGTTCTTGGAGGAAGTGGTGCGGGATGCAGTCGATGGCCCTATAGACGCGGTTGCCGGTGGGGAAACCGCAGGAATCCCCTACGCTGCATTTCTCAGCTGGAAAATGGGGCTTCCCATGCTTTACGTGCGGAAGAAACCCAAAGGATTCGGCAAACACGCCATGGTAGAAGGGAATTTTAAAGAAGGTACCCGTGTTGTCCTTGTAGAAGACCTGATCTTTGACGGCGGCAGCAAGGTAAATTTCATCAACGGCCTCAGGATGGCAGGCCTGGAAGTAAACCATGCATTTACCATTGCTTCTTACGGCTTTTCTAAGGAATACGAGAAAACTCTGGGGGCAATTGGCGTGAAGGTGTCCTGGCTTACAGACTGGCCTGCTATCGTCGAAGTTGCAGAGCGCACCGGATACTTCAGCCCTGAAACAGCGGACATGGTAAGGGAATTCCTCGCAGATCCCCATACGTGGTCCAGGGCCAGGGGCGGGAAATAGAGTGGTATCGCCCCGCATCGACTATACCGGCAAGGAGGGGAACGCAACTTCTGCTTCACGCTCTAATCTTTTCCCAGAAACGTAAGAGCTTACATGCAGCCGATAATCCTTAGTTCAGCAAACCTCCTAGGGTAATACTTAACCTGGGTGGGCACAGAACCAAGCTGGCTGTAGCCCAAGGCACCTGCAACAAGAATTACAGGTTTTGTTGCCATACTACCTAACACATACTTTAGAAACCTTTTCGCCTAACCCAGGGTCATACATATGTCACAAGTCTGGAGGTGATTTTGCTGAAAACAGCACGCTCATTTTGGTTAGCAGCCTGCATTGTAGTTCTCGCACTTGCTCTGTCCGGATGCACTACACAATCACCGCAATCTGTAAAGCAGCCCGTGGCCATGGAACCCTCCATAGAGCAAGAGCTCCAGCCGGTACATCCTGATGAGGACGTAAACTACACTTTCAATACCAGATTTTCCCTGAGCAACGCCTTGGAAAGGATAGAGATGCTTAGGCAGATATCTATGCCGCCAGGCGAACAATCAATGGCTTACAGCAATTCCATAGGCGCCGTTGAAGGCAGCTTGATGAAGCAGGACTATCAAATAAAGAAGCTTGAGTATGAGCTCGCCAAGGTGCTTCACAGGGACGGCCAGATAACCGATCAGGAGCTAGCTGAAAAGCAAGCAGCTTATAATCAGGCCGTGGAAGCTTTCAAAGCTTTCTGGGAGTCGTTCGGAATTGCGGACTGACAAAAGACACACGTTGTAATAAAATCTGCTTTCGGTATAATAATGCCCCTGGGTTAACGCCCGGGGCCTTTTGCATGGCTCAGAATCGCCTCTATCTCGATTTAGATCCTAGTTAACATAATGTATATTATCGGATGTTGAGTGCAAGAATCCTTGATGCTGAAAAATGCGCCCCAATCCTCTATCCGTACGCACTAGACGAAGCAGGCCAAAAGCAACACAACTAGACGCTCCTTGAACCGGGAACCGTGCGAGCGTAAGAATTCAACTCTGCTACGTTTGCCGCTCCGTTCAGGATAATTTACCGTATATGTCCTCCTGACTATGTCCTGAGGTACATCGGTCGGGTTGCGGCTATGGTTCTCCCGCTGACTCGTCTTCCGGTCCGATACGCGTCATTTTCATGCGGATCTATCTACTTGCCGGTGATCTTGCCCGTTTTTGCCCGCCATATGGCACGCCCAAGCAGCCTGCAAGTTAAGAAACACTCTGTTTATGAGT
>DUVI01000079.1 GCA_012841065.1 Bacillota bacterium | reverse complement strand
TAAACTCATCGCTCCATACCAATGTATATTCTTGTGCGATAAGGCTCATCGAAAAAGACAAAAAAATACAATTACACAGCCAGACCCTTATCGAGAACTTCAACCTATCTTTTTTCATTTCCTTCTAGTAATTTACGGGATAATCTTTATTGAATTTGTCGTTTTTGTAAGCCTTTTTCGCTGTCCAATCTTCAGCCTTCGAAGTCCAAAAACTATCGTCGGCAGGCAAACCCAACGGTAAAAAACTCTCCGATGTAAGATACATGCTTCCGTTGTTACTGTAGCTGTCGCCCAATTCAGGCTGGTGACCGGCAAAACCGATCGTCAAAAAACCATCTTCATTAAAATTGGTAGGATTACTAAAAATGCTTTTATGTACGGCAACCAATGCGGCTCTTACCTGCCCTTCCGTCAGTTTTGTGGGTAATTGCTTCCGCAAAGCAAGCAATGCCGGTGGCTGAAAAGCACCTGTACGGTACGTCAGCGACCTACCGAATGGCGGAAACGTTCCCTCAGGCGAAATCATGCGCTCCAAATGTTCACAATAGCGTTGCATCCGCTTCAATGCTTGCTCATATACCCTTTTCTCCATTTGATTTGCCTCAACCATCACTTCGGTTACTTTCAGCAACATAGGCTGTATCACGAACGAATTGTAATAATCGAAATGAAACCTTTCGCCGTCGGCATACCAACCGTCACCCACATACCATTCGTTTATTTTTCTTACTGTCAAATCCACACGCATTGGATCGTAATCTTCACCCACCGACAATAAAAAAGCCTCATTCATGGCTGCAAAAAGCAACCAGTTTGAATAAGGCGGTTTCACGCGTCGCAACAATTTCAATTCCGTCACAATTCGCTCTTTGGTTATTTTATCCAAAGGTTCCCACAATTGTTTTGGTGCTCTTAGTAGTGAACTTGAAAAGAAAGCCGAATCCACCAGCGGCTGACCTTCTTTTCTCCAAAGTAGATAATCGGGACTTTTCGGATCTACCGCATGAGCATAACTCATCAAAGCTTGTTCGCGAAGTTTTTTTCGGACTCTCCCTTCCTCGGAATCGTCATCGGGCAACGTCAGCCACGGAGCAAGACCATCCATTAGTCGACCAAAACACTCCAGGTAAGCTACCCTCTTATCCCTGCCATCCCATGTCGGGCTCACCTCAACCTGCATTTTCTTGTGAAGTTCGCCTTTCGACATGCTTTCCAGCACCGGTGTCGCCATAGCGGCGAGCAATTTCCACAAATATTCACGATCCGATCCGGAAACATGCGTCGAAAAAAACTTTTTCTCCCTTTCATTTACGGCATGAGCATATGACGGCAGCATTCCTGCTGCTGCCGTCATCCCCATCGCCTTGATAAAATTACGACGAATCATTTGTTAACTATTAATTATCCTCATCAAAATTATTGAAATTATTGTGCCCCCTGCCCTGCAACTGTAGGCCACCCGGGGTTTTGATATATCGGCGATGTAGATATTGTTTTTCCGTCTGTTGCGGTAATAAGAAAATGTTGAATGGCGATAGGTTGCAAATAATGAGCCATAGCCCATCTATATCCATCATACACCAAGGAAGTTGGAACTTTTTCATATGGCCGTAAATACATACTTCTTTCAGGTGAAGAAACGTTAGCATCATTTGTACCATAAACCAGTTTTGAGGTACCATCTTCATTTTTATACCAATTCTGCATCTCTCCCCAAATTTTTATTCCTTCTATATGGTAAGGATTGTCAATCATCTGATCCATTGCTCTCCAACGTCGTAAATCCATATACCTTAATGCCTCTGCCATAAGTTCACTTCGTCGTTCGCGTCTGATATTGTATAACGTCGGATTTATTACAACCCCTCTCGAGAATGCGCCCCAATCGTTAAGAGCCTCTTTACTCATATTTGTTGCGGCAATAGTTCTACCATAATCGGTATCCACACCGGCACGAGAGCGAATTGCTCTCCAATATTCATCAGCTTTAGCATCAATCGTTCCATTTTTTTCGTAACTGGCTTCAATGTAATTTAACAGAGCTTCAACAGCCCTAAAAGTAATTGAACCAGTATATGACTGCCCATTGCCACACTGATTTTGATAGAATGAACCACCTTTTCGCAAAGCATATCCGGTACTGTAAGCTTTTTCTGCAGATGCAGCTGTAATATTAGGTATCGGCTCAATCGGAACAGCATGATCACCTTCAGTTGATTCATAAAGAATATTTTTTTGTCCCGGCTCCTTCAAAAATAGAGATAAACGTGGATCTCGATTTTTTCTTACATTCGCTATGTTGTCATCACCTTCGTAGCCACTGTTGGGATCATATATGGGCAAACCGTTTTTCATCAAGAAACTTTCAACAAGTCCTCTTGTAACTCCTACACCATAATCACCAAATTGGGTAGCTACAACGACACAATGAGTTATACCCAATCCTTTACTGTATTCACGCCATAAAAGCACCTCATCATAACCCGACAAATCAACCGACCCAAACATATCCATATATGGATTAACAGGGTCAGACGCAGATTGCTGAACTTTGCCTGTATTTACTGTTAACTTATCTATATATTTATCGGCAACCTGTTTTGCTGCATCCATTGACTGCTGCAAAAAGTAATCTATTTCGCCATCAATATTCCCTGTAGGATAAGTATAATCTGCATTATAATCTTTTTCTTTACCTGGCCATCCTTCGCCATCAGGAACAAAAGCAGTTTCTTTAAAATATTTTAACCATGTACCTTCGAATAGGGCAACCCTTGATTTCAGTAACAATGCAACATCTCTTGTTATTCTTGTTCTTCTACTATCGATGTTCGTGGATAAAAATTCTATAGCTTTATCCAAATCACTTAAAATAAATCGGGCTACTTCATTTCTTGGGCTCCTTTTACTGGCTTCAATTAATGGTTCTAATTGATCCGGCAACGGTTCCGTTATTATAGGAAAATCACCAAACTCTTGATACCTCTTAAAATATTCATATGCTCTTAGAAAATAGATTTCTCCTATATAATGTTTTATATTTTCTTCTGATCCACTGATCTCTCCTGAATTATATCTAGGTAAAACTTTAGACAAAAAGTAATTACAACTATAAATATAATTAAAATACCAGTCACCTCCTGTTTGTCCCACTTTCCATTGGCCTGGAACATATCGATTATCATAAGTTATATATGCCTGGTTATCTGTGTGTTGGTCTATCCCAAAAGTACCATAACTCCAATTAGCATGGGAAGGTAATATATCGGTATATAACCCATTAGCATAAGCAGCCAATTGTGATTCTTCGTTTAAATAATTTTCCGGCGTAATTTGACTTTGAGGAGCTTTATCCAAAAAATCATCACAAGAAACAAAACCGCATATAAGAAATATGCTTAAAATATGTCTTATTATATTAAAATATTTCATAAAAAAGAATTTAAAGTGTTATACTTAATCCAAAAGAAAAAATTTTCGATAAGGGATAAGCATTCCCATTTCCCTCTGCTCCTCCGCTTATCGTTTCAGGATCAAACATTTCGGAAGTTTTCGTTCCTGTCCACAAATTTTCCCCTGAAACAAATATTCTTACTTTGCTTAAATTTGCTTTTGTCGTTAGAGCAGAGGGCAGGGTATATCCCAATTGTAGATTTTTTAAACGGATATAAGAAGCATTTTGTAAATAACGTGTTTGTACTTGCTGGTTTTTACCCGTTCCAAATATCGGCCGCGGATAATATGAATCCAAATTTACATCTAAATGATTCGACACTTCATCCCTAAAATAATCCACATGAGGAACTAAACCACATGACCACCATTTGTTCTCTGTTACCCCCCAAAAATAATAGCTTCCTTGCCAATAATCTCTTTTTAGAACACCTTGAAAAAATGCTCTAAAATCAAAACCTTTCCAATCGGCAGATAGGTCAATCCCGAAAAGATAACGCGGCGTGTTGTTCCCAATTACTTTTAAGTCTCCATGATCGTCCAATGTATTAGCACCATCGTCAATTTTCCCATCATCGTTCAAATCTCTATACATGATATCTCCCGCTCTCCAGTCACTACCCAACGCGTTTTGCCCTCCATTTGGCAAAGAAACAAGATGTTCTTGCATTTCTGAGTCGGTTTTTGCTATTCCAATCGTCTCATATCCCCATATTTCTCCCAATTTGCGTCCTTCTAAATACTTACTTAAGGTATTGGTAGGATTAGGATATTTTGTTATTTCTGTTTGGGAATCAGACAAAAGCAATTTAGCACTATAACCTAAACCATTCTTTAAACGATCCCTCCAAACTAACTCAAAATCAAACCCATAGGTCTTTAGGTCAGTATTATTCGTCTTAGGAACGTCAATACCGAGAACAGCCGGCAATTCTTGTGCAGGTCCAATCATATCCTTTGTTCGTCTGATATAATAATCGAAAGATCCAGTCAACCGGTTTCTCAAAAGTCCAAAATCAATACCGCCATTCCAGTTTTCTACTTTTTCCCATCCCATTGTTGAACTTACCAAAGCGGGCACATAAGCAGTATTAGGGCGAGTTCCATTTTGAAGCCAACTTCCCTCATTTGAATGAACTGGCATAATTTGGTAAGTAGGATACCAATTCGACGTATTCTGATTTCCTAATTCTCCATAAGAAACTCTAAATTTTAAGAGATTAATTGTTGGTAATAATGTTTCCCAAAAATTTTCTTGCGCCATATTCCATCCTAACGAAAAAGAAGGAAACAGGTTCCACCTTTGATCTTCACGAAATCTAGATGTTCCATCATATCTTAAATTAATCTCTGCCAAATATTTATTTTCGTAATCATAATTAAACCTGCCAAAATAACCTGCCGTACTCCAAGAATCTCTTGATCCATTTACTGAAGGAGTTATAGGATTCCCATTATAATCAAGACCCGTTGTAAGATCTATTTCAGGAAGTTCGGGTACTATTATTCCATCACGCTGCACACCAAATACGGTTCTGTCTAAATTTTCAGCCTGAAATCCTGCCATTAACTTTAGATTGTGTGTCTCATTCAAGGAAAAACTGTATTCTGTATAGGCATTAATATTAAAATAATTATCATTGAAATAATCTTCATGAACATTAGAACTGCTTTTGTAGACATATGGATTTCCATTAACATCATGATTATATGTTCTTTGTGAATCCCAATGTCTTTCTGCAGTTGTTATCCGATAATTTAAATCGACATGGGTAATCCAATTCTTTATAGGCTCAAAGATCAAAAAACCCTGATGATATGTATTATCCGTCATGGTCTTATCTTTTCCGCCTGTTGCCAAGCCAAGTGCAGGGGAAGGAGAAGAATACAAATATCCATTCGGATCATATAAAGGCAAGGTTGGCCAACCCTGTCTAGCAAGATCCCAATACAAAGCATCGGTCATTGCAGCCGGTCTTTGGTAATTTTCACGAGAAAAACGGAAATTATAACCAAATCTCAACCAGTTAGTTAATTCTGAATTGATTTTACCCGATACCGTGTAACGATCATAAAAATCTTTCGATAATTTCATTAATCCATTCTGATCCAAATAATTAAACGAAGTGTAAAAAGTAGTTTTTTCACTAATTCCTCCGCTTGCACTAAAATTATGTTCTTGACCATATGTACTGGATTTATATATGGCATCATACCAATCCACATTATCATTCCCGTAAGCATATCCATCTGCCCAATATTGGGGATTATTGGGATCAGGAATAATAGAATAAGTAATTTTCCCTTCCTGGTAATCTTTTATCCTTTGCAAATGCTCGGAAGAAAAGTGAGGGCTCCATCCTGCATTAATAGAGGCATCATTAAAATAAGTGGCAAAAGTATAAGAATCCATCATATCGGGTTTCAAAACAGGAGACCCCCATCTGAAATTATTGTTATAGTTTACTGTTATTTTGCCTGGGTCACCTTTTTTGGTGGTCACTAATATAACACCAAATGGAGCTCGTGATCCATAAATGGAAGAAGCTGCTGCATCCTTCAATACAGAAATGCTTTCAATATCTTGGGGATTAATTGAGTTCAAATCCCCTTCCATTCCATCTATTAATATCAACGGATCCCCCGTCGATCCTTCTCCTATTGTGGTTACACCTCTAATATTTACACTGGGCTTCGCCTCCAAACTCCCATTGGATGACGAAATATTTAAACCCGGAACTAATCCTTGCAAAGCTTGTGTAACATTCACTACAGGCCTTGACTCAATCTCTCTTGAACTTGCCGTACT
>DUVI01000088.1 GCA_012841065.1 Bacillota bacterium | reverse complement strand
GGTTGTAAATTATAAATATTTATAGACTGTAGGTCTACTTATTCCTAAATTTCGTGCAATTTCAGTTGGATTATCATTAGGATTTTTTCTTATATATTCCTTAACTAAATCTTCTTTTGTTCCACTTCCTTTTGGTCTACCTTCTTTATTTCTCCATTCATGATTTGGATCATTAATTTCTTGTATTGCTCTTGCACCCCTTAAATGTAATTTTTGATTTCTATAGTTTCTTTTATTTCTCTCAATTCTAATATCTGTCAACTTTTCTATGTCATGAATAGTAAAATTATAATACTGCCTATCATAAGTTTCTAAAGCAGATTTTATATCTTCTTCTTCAAGTGGATTAGAATGTTCTATTCTACTTAATTCATCAAACTTATCATACATATCTGCTTCAACTTCTTCTCTAGGAATATTACATTTAACAGCATAGATTACCATGCACATAAGGTAAAAATATCTATGTCCACCCTTTACCTTATGGCTTTGCCTTAACCACCAATCATAGAGATCTCTCTTTATATCCCATTTCTTCTGATTTCTATTTTTCTCTACTACAACTCTTTGATACCATTCTGGAAACTTCTCTTTAGCTTCTTCTTTAGTATATTGACTAGGTCTAAAACGCTTTTTAATATCAACCTGATTTTCCTTTTCATCAGCATAGGCATTAATATAATCTAAAGTTACTCTATCTCCTGTCTTAAAAGCTTTTACTGGTAAATCATACTTATCATTCTTAGAACCAACCATTCTAAAACCTTGATTGATTGACTGATACTGAATCTGCTTCTCCATAGAAGTTGCCTTATATTCCCACATCTTAAAGGTTAAATCATACTTTAACTTCTTTAATTGAAGCTTGATATTTGGAAATAAGGCTATAGGCTCATCAAATACATAATAAATATGCAGACCTGTACCACTCATAACAATAAAAGTCGGCTGTGGTAGTCTTCTAAGACCTGGCTCTTTACCTATTCTTAAAAACAAGGTCAATAATTCATCTTTACCTACAGAGTCCAAATCAAACACCAAAGCATTCATCTGCTGACTGTATTCTAAACGATTAACCATTCCCCTATAAGCCAATCCAGAACATAAAGTCATAGGATTATCCTTTACAAACTCCCTATAATCTTCTTCCCAGGTATCATTTAACATTATTCTTCTTCTTAATCTTCTTTCAGTTCCTTTATCTCTTTCATCTTCATAAAGATAAATAGCGTTAGGCTTAGAGTAATCTCCTGAATACTCTCCTTGATCTTGATTATTAGGAAATATATATCTATAAAACTCTTCCCCTTCTACTTCCTTATAATGAAAAGACAGCAGATCTTTTACTTCTCTATAATTCTTCTTAACATCAATAATATTATTAGCCATATAATCACTCTCCTAACTGCTTGTCCATTAGGGGACTTAGATTATCAATGAAGTTATTTTTACACTTTTATTATATCTTATATCACTAAATAATTCTAGGTCTAACTGCTTGTCCATTAGGGGACTTAGATTATCAATGAAGTTATTTTTACACTTTTAAGTTCAAGGACTTACTTTATCAATATATTTATTTGAACACTTTATCTACTCATTCCCCTGGATTGCTTCCTTGTTTCCTTCTTGTATTCCTTCTGGAAGTTGTTTTCTAGGTTAGTTTCTCCTACATTACCACTTATGGTATTAACCAGATCTTTAAATGTAGATTTAAAGGCTTGTAAATCGCTTGTACGCTCTTTTAAAAATTCTTTAGTAGAATTGTATATTAATCTTATTTCTTCTCTTAAAT
>DUVI01000026.1 GCA_012841065.1 Bacillota bacterium | reverse complement strand
GCAACGGGAGGGTTGGGCCCCACTGATGATGATGTTACGGCCAAGTGCCTTGCAGCAGCCTTAAAGCGCAATTTGTCATTTGATGAAAATGCCTGGAACAGCATACGCCGGTCATACCTCCGGCGTGGACGGACCCTCGATGAGGGCAATGCTTCCGCCAGAAAACAGGCATTGATTGTAGATGGCGGGTTCTTCATCCCGAACCCTGTGGGCACAGCCCCTGGGCAAGGCATCAAGGTCGACGACAAACTGATCTTGTTGCTTCCCGGCCCGCCTTCTGAAATGCAGACTATGTTTGAGAATCACGCCATCCCGCTTATCACCAAGTCCTTTTCAGGCCTTACGCCCATTCATTGTGTGAACCTCAATATCGCCGGCCTGGGAGAGTCACAAGTGGCAGAGGCATTGGCCGACCTGCTGGACGGATCTAATCCCACCGTAGCGCCATACGCAGGTTCCGGCCAGGTAAGGCTCAGAATAGCTGCCCAGAGTGCTGACAAGGCCGAGGCCTTAGCGATGATTTCACGAGTGGAGCAGGAGGTGCGCCGGAGGCTGGGTCACCATGTCTACGGCAAAGACGAAGAAACCCTTGAGATGGCCATAGGCAGACTGCTTGCCAGGAGTGGGTTCACCCTGGCTGTGGCTGAGTCTGTAACCGGAGGACTAATCTGTCACCGCATAACCGGAGTGCCTGGCAGCTCGAGATATTTCAAAATGGGTATGGTTGCATACCATCCTGAGGTCAAGATCTCTACCATGGGAATCCCCCCCGACGTTGTACACAAAGAACAAGCTGTAAACGAAGAGGTGGCCTCAAGCATGGCTGAAAGCGCCAGGCTGCTTGCCGGCGCCACCCTGGGATTGGGGACTACAGGGTTTGCAGGTCCTGAAGGAGGCACCTGCAATGAGCCTGTGGGTACAGTATACATAGGGCTCAGTCACAAGAAGGCCGGAACAATCACGGAAAAGGCGATTTTCACCGGTTCAAGGTCCAGGATTAAGGCGCTTGCAGCACAGAGGGCCTTGTACCTGCTGTACCGTTTCTTAACGGAGCCCGGTAAGAATAGGAGATAGTGCAAATGGCTACAGGTACTTTCAGAGGGTTTGTATGTGTGACCATCGCGCCAAGCATAAGAGTATTCCTTGGAGAATTTGCGGCCGGAGCGAGACAGGTTTTCCCGATGTTCCGGTTCGTGCCAAGCGACAACCTGCACATCACACTTCAATTTTTGGGCAATGATGTCGAGCGGGCAATGATCCCCATACTGCTGGATGCAATCGGGCAATCGGTAACACATATAACGCCGTTTGACCTGTGCCTGGAAAGTGCCTCGGCGTTTCCCGCCAGGGGACGGCCGAGAGTTCTGTATGTAAGAACAGGGGAGGGAAGCCGCCAACTGGCGGAACTTGCCCGCAGTGTAAGGTCAGGTCTGTCCGCTTTGGGGTTTAAAGAAGACAAGCCTTTTCAGCCACATATTACTCTGGCCAGGAGACAGAGGGGAGCGGATACTGCCGGCTCTGTCAATGAACGTGACCTTTGGGAGAAGGCGTTTTCTCTAAGGTGTGAGTCCGGGTTGTGCTGGCGCGTGTCAGAAGTGTTCTTGATGGAAAGCACGTTGTCTCCTGCAGGTGCCGTATATAGCGAGCTGGGCCGGGTGGCATTGTCGGGACGGCGATAGGGAAGATTGCTCCTAGTTCTTCCTAATGTTATACTTGTTTGGGAACAGGCTGCCAGGGGTTTGAGGCGACTCTAAGGAGTGAAATACAACATGATGGAAAAACAAAAGGCTCTTGAACTGGCCGTTGCTCAAATAGAGAAGCAATTCGGCAGAGGGTCGATAATGAGATACGGAGAAACTCCTCAGAAGATGGCGGTGGAAGTGATTCCAACCGGTGCCCTGGCACTTGATGTTGCCCTTGGGGTAGGGGGTATACCCCGCGGGCGTATTGTGGAGATTTACGGTCCTGAAGGTTCAGGCAAGACTACCGTAGCTTTGCACATCGTTGCCGAAGCACAGAAGGCTGGAGGAATAGCTGCATTTATTGATGCTGAGCACGCTTTGGATCCGATATATGCCAGCAATCTCGGCGTTGACATTGAAAATCTGCTCATTTCTCAGCCTGATACCGGAGAGCAGGCCCTTGAGATTGTAGAGGCCTTGGTTAGAAGCGGTGCTATAGATTGCATCGTTGTAGACTCGGTGGCAGCTTTGGCTCCTCGCGCTGAAATAGAAGGCGAAATGGGTGATCCTCATGTAGGGCTTCAAGCACGGCTTATGTCCCAAGCTCTGAGGAAACTCACTGCTGTGGTGTCTAAGTCGAAGTCAACTGCCATTTTTATAAACCAAGTGCGGGAGAAAATCGGAGTGATGTTCGGAAATCCCGAAGTCACTCCCGGCGGAAGAGCGCTGAAATTCTACTCTTCCGTTAGGCTGGACGTAAGAAGAATCGAGAATCTTAAGCAGGGCACCCAGACCATAGGTGCCAGAACCAGGATACGTGTTGTCAAGAACAAACTGGCTCCGCCTTTCAAAGAAGCTGAAGTGGACATAATTTTCGGAGAAGGCATTTCCAAGGAAGGTTCTCTCTTGGATGTAGGCGTTGAGACGGGTATCGTGACCAGAACGGGTACCTGGTATTCCTACGGGGATGTACGCCTCGGCCAAGGGAAAGAAAACTCCAGACAATTCCTTAAGGACAATCCTGAAATCAGCCAAGAGATAGAGACTAAGATAAGGGGTTTGTTGAATCCCGAGAAGGCTGGTACAGGAGATGTGGATGCCGATGGAGACTCGGGCGAACGCGGCGGGAAGTAGGACGCCAATGCATGCTGCCCTGAAGATTTTGTCAAGGCGACAAGTAAGTACAGGCCAAATGCGGTTCATGCTCTCGGAAAAAGGGTTCGCACCTGATGATATACAGGAGTGCATTGGGAAACTTGAGGAATGGAACTATCTTAACGATGTAGATCTTGCCAGAAACATTGTTGAAGCTATGATTCGCAATACTCCATGCGGCAAGAAACGCTGTGCTTATGAATTGGAGAAACGACGGTTCGATAGAGAATTGGCGAAAGCACTGATCGAACAAGTATACGCCGACTATGACGAACGTGAACTGGCACTTGCTGCAGCTAAGCAGTATGCCCGAAACAAGACCGAGTGGACTAGGAGAGATAAAGAGCGCCTGGCACGGTGGTTATATCGCCGAGGGTTCACTGAACCAACAGTATTGTCCGTATTAAGGGCATTAGGCCAGGCAAAAGACTGTGAGTAGCCGAACGAATGCTGGCTTTGCCTAAGTTTATACCTGGGTACGTGAGTTACCGATAGCATGCGGCAACTTGTGTTACGACACATTGAGAGATTGCCACTGCGCAATCGCATGAATATATTGTAGCAGTCTATACATCACGACTTGCTGTTGCTCTATATAGGATTTTTACCAGGTAGACCGGGTTTTGACCAGTAAGCCGAGCGTGCTGCTCGGCCTTTTCCACTTACAGAGGAGGTGACAAGAAATGCAGTATATCTGGTATGCTCTCGTGCTTGCTCTGGGTGCTTTGATAGGATACTTGCTTCGCAGGATCATCGGTGAAGCCAAGATAGCGTCGGCTGAGACTGAAGCTCAAAGGATACTGGATCAAGCCATAAAGACCGCCGAAACCAAACACAGAGAAATTGTGCTTGAAGCCAGGGACAATGCTCAAAAACTCAGGGCTGAGCTCGACAGGGAGTCCCGGGAAAGGCGTCTGGAACTGCAACGGTTTGAACGCAGGCTTATTAATAAGGAAGAATCTTTGGACCGTAGGCAGGAGTCCCTGAGCCGGAAAGAAGAGTCTCTCTCACGGCAGGAAAAATCACTTTCCCAGAAAGAGCGCGAGATTGAAGAATTGCGCGAATCTGCTATCAAAGAACTTGAACGGCTCTCTGGTTTGTCAAGAGAAAGCGCCCGTGAAATGATCCTTCAAGAAGTGCGTGAGACTCTCAAGGCAGAAACTGCTAGGTTAATCAGGGATGCTGAGGACCAGGCAAGAGCTGACGCTGAGCAAAAGGCACGAGGCATAATCGCCCTGGCGATTCAACGATGTGCCGCCGACCATGTAGCAGAGAATACAGTGTCTGTAGTTGAGCTGCCCAACGATGAGATGAAGGGCAGAATCATCGGCAGAGAAGGCAGAAACATCCGTACCCTTGAGACTCTTACAGGTATTGAACTCATAATTGATGATACTCCTGAAGCAGTTATCCTGTCTGGCTTTGACCCCATCAGACGGGAAGTTGCCCGGCTCGCGCTTGAAAGGCTTGTTGCTGACGGGCGGATCCACCCGGCACGGATAGAAGAAATGGTGGAAAAGGCAGAAAAGGATGTAGAGTCCATCATTAAGCAAGAGGGTGAGCAAGCGGCACTTCGCCTCAGCGTACACGGGCTCCATCCCGAACTGATAAAACTGCTGGGTAGGTTGAAGTTTAGGACGAGTTACGGACAAAATGTGCTCAAGCACTCGATCGAGGTTGCACAATTAGCTGCAAACATGGCCGCTGAAATCGGCGCCGATGTAAATCTTGCAAAACGTGCGGGACTCTTGCATGATATTGGGAAGGCACTGGATCATGAAGTTGAAGGTTCCCACGTAGCTATCGGAGTCAATTTGCTCAAGCGGTACAGAGAGTCACCGGGCGTGATCCGGGCCATCGAAGCTCACCACGGAGACGTGGAGCCTCAGACTGTCGAGGCGTTCCTGGTAGCCGCAGCCGATGCCATATCTGCTGCCCGGCCCGGAGCGAGAAGGGAAACCCTTGAGATGTATCTCAAGCGCCTTGAGAAACTCGAGGACATTGCAAATTCGTTTGAGGGCGTAGAGAAGTCATATGCAATCCAGGCAGGCCGCGAGATCAGGATCATGGTCAAGCCTGAGAAAATAGACGATCTGGGTGCAGTTAACCTTGTAAGGGATATCGTCAACAGGATTGAGAAAGAACTGGAATATCCGGGTCAAATCAAGGTTACTGTGATCAGAGAGACGAGGGCGGTAGGTTACGCCAAGTAGATGCTACAGAGGCGCCGGCTTCGGCGCCTCTGCGGTTAAACACGGAGCATACGGCAATGGCTGAAAACAGAGACAACATGGACAACATGACTGCGCACACAAACAAGCACAAGCACATATCTCATAAAGATGTCGAAGTGCTTGCTGCATTGCTCGTGGCGTTTCCCCAGATATCAAGAGTCACCTATGATCCTGAAACACGCGGGTTGAGCATGACCTTTCTGTGCGAAGGCCCCGTGAGTAAGGCCAAACGGAAGCAACTCACATCGTTGTACCTGGACTCAATTGACGTTTACAGGACGCTCACAAACAAAGATGTCAGCATGGTCCGATGCCACTGGGAGACCATCGACAGATTTCATTGTCTGCATGTAGAAAGGGATGTAGCTTCCTTGTCTACCGGTGAGTTGAACCTGACTGTGTCTCTGATTGCGGGGCAGGTCCCGCTGATTTCAGAAACAGATGAACCGTTTGGTTCTGAAGGCGAATTCTCCTGGTCTGCAAGGATGCTCTTGCAGGAGATGCTGGAGAGAATCCGGGAACTCAGGTGTCAAAGCAAACTGGTTGCACTACGCGAAGGTGAGAAAGTGATCGTATTCCATAAGTGAGGTATACTAATGAATTTACTCTTCATCGGAGATGTATTTGGTTCTTCCGGCCGGTCGTTTCTAAAGGCGGTGCTTCCTGAGCTTGTCGAAAAGTACCAAATCGACCTCACAATTGCCAATGGTGAGAATGCAGCAGGAGGAGCGGGCCTGACCGGGCCTGTGGCCCAGGAGCTTTTCTCTATGGGCGTAGATGTGATAACCTCAGGCAATCACATCTGGGACAAGAAAGAGATTTATCAGGTTATTGACGCCGAAGACAAGATATTGAGGCCTGCCAATTATCCCCCAGATGTCCCTGGCAAGGGCTCAGGTATTTGCACTGCCAGGGATGGCACTGTCGTAGGGGTTGTCAATGTGTGTGGCAGAGTATTTTCACCCCAGAGTTTCGATTGCCCCTTCAGGGTGCTTGACCAGGAAATCTCAAGATTGAGAGATGTTACTGCCGTTGTAGTAATAGATTTCCATGGAGAAGCGTCATCGGAGAAAATCGCAGCCGGGTGGTATGTTGACGGCAGAGTCAGCGCCCTGTTCGGGACGCATACCCATGTTCAGACTGCTGACGAAATTATCCTTCCAAACGGCACAGCTTACATCACTGACGTAGGAATGACAGGCAGCTATGAAGGAGTTATCGGTGTGAAGCGCGAAGTAATATTAAGGAATTTTTTGACGCAGTTGCCCGTCCGGCACGAGCCTGCTAAAGGCAAGAGACAATTATGTGCAGTATGCTGTGGCATTAATCCGTCATCAGGCAAAGCACAGACAATACAGCGTATTCTCATCAGGGAATGAAACACTCCGTTCTATCTGAAGTAGGATCAAGGGATCGCTTCCAAAATCGGAAAATTCTACTTGTCAAACCAAGGAATTGCCATTAGAATGGAAACACACCAAGATTCGGCAGTTTAGTTACCAGTTTTAGGCTGTTGACGGTTGCATCAGTTGAGCAGTCTGGAGGGATAAGATTGGGAGTAAGCAACGTAGATCGACGAGATACCACGTCTGTTGAAGTTCTAAAGGTATCTTCAAAATCGAGTCCTAATGCAGTAGCTGGCGCACTGGCCGGAGTGATTAGGGAGCGGGGCTATGCAGAAATTCAAGGTATAGGCGCGGGTGCTATCAACCAAGCTATCAAAGCGGTGGCGATTGCACGCGGATTTGTGGCGCCAAGCGGGGTAGATCTAGTATGTGTTCCAGCGTTCACTGATATCACCATAGATGGCCAGGAGCGGACAGCTATCAAACTTATCGTAACCTCAAGGAACTAATTGAACTTAAGTCAGGCCCGGTCACAGCGCAACCAAGAATATCGTGAGGTTTCGCCGGCTGAAGATAACATCTTCAGCCGCAAGGTGAATTATTGTAGTTTTTGCGATCTCCATATCCATAGTACTGCATCTGATGGCCACCTTACACCTAGTGAGGTGGTTCAACACTCTTTGGAGTTAGGTTTGAGAGCCATTTCCATATGTGACCATGATACTATGGCGGGCTATCTGCAGCTTGGCGAGACGTATTCACAAGGCGAGCTGGGCATAGTCAACGTCGACGGCCTTGAGGTAATCCCCGGCATAGAGATAAACAGCCAATGGGAGCAGAGGGAACTGCACATTCTTGGATATTTGCTTGACCCTGGAGACGGTCGGTTTCTGGACTTGCTTTCGGAGCTCAGGAACTCACGTGTTAAGAGGGTTCAGGCAATGGTTGACAGACTCGCTTCATTGGGGAAGCCCATTGAACTCTTCAGGGTGATGGAGCTATCCCAGGGAGATTCAGTAGGCAGGCCTCACATAGCTGAAGCAATGGTGGAGAAGGGTTATGTCTCAAGCGTAAAGGAAGCTTTCAGCCTTTACCTTGGGATAGGCAAGCCTGCATATGTAAGTAGGCGGCACCTCACCCCGGCCCAAGCAATAAGAGCTATACGTGAGGCAAAAGGTGTTGCCGTTTGGGCACATCCGGGGATAACAAGTGCTGACCGGCTTCTTACTGAACTTGTGGAACACGGCCTCCAAGGAATAGAGGTTTACCACCCTGAACACGACGGTGAATTCCAGCGGAAATATTTGAAGATGGCCCGGGAAAATGGTTTGGTTATCACCGGAGGCTCGGATTTTCACAGCGAATCATCATCGGAAGGCGCAATGATAGGTAGTTTCGGCATAAACTATGAAAGCGTTGAAATCCTCAAGCAGGTAGCCTCGAAGCCATATTGATTACTCCGGGACAAATGGCCGTTCAGGATCGTGAATCTCGTCATGGTATGGTCTCGGCTCTAGGCTCAGTTCAGGCCGACGTTTCTTCTTCTTACGTTTTGAACTCCTGGGGGGTCTTTTTGTCTCCTGAGTTTGGGACTGTGCTTGCTTCACAGTGGATATGCCGGCATCGTGTGACATATAGGCTAGGCACGGACCTCCTTGGACGGTGATTACAGGTAACCGGGCGCAGGGCCCGGTTACCTGCTTACTTTCGACCGCTAAGTACCTACTTGGAGAGCTTGATTTTGATATCGATCCCGCTCAGTCCTTTAGGATATGCAAAAACCGGGTTAATATCCAGCTCGGATATCTGTGGGAAATCCCGGCACAGCTGGGCTACCCTGGCGATTGCTTCGCAAACCGCAGGAATGTCATCAGGTTCAGCGCCCCTGAAGCCCTTTAGAATCTTATATGCCTTGGTCTCGGCAATCATTTCTTCGACTTCCCGCTTAGTGAGGCCTGAAGCTAACCTGAACGAAGCGTCGCCAAGCAGGTTGACCAGGATTCCGCCTGAACCGAAAGCAACCATCGGACCAAAGGTCGGATCCTTGATCATTCCGATGATGACCTCGTCGCCCTTCGGCATCATCTTCTGGACCTCGACGCCGTAAATCTTGGCGTCGGGAGCTGCCTTCTTTGAATTCTCCATGATGGAAACGAAGGCGTCCCTTACTTCTTCCTCGGACTTAAGGCCAACTTTGACCCCGCCGATATCGGTCTTGTGCATGATGTCAGGCGAAGAGATTTTCATGACCACAGGGAAGCCCATTTCCGAAGCAAATTTCTGTGCTTCTTCTTGTGAAGTAGCCAGGCGGGAAGGAGCTGCAGGAATCTTGTACGCTTCAGCTACTTCGACAGCTTCTGGGCTGAGAAGCAAATCTCTGCCGTCTGCCAGTACTTTGTCAAAGATTGCTTGCACTTTGTCGTTGTCTACATCGTCAAAAACCCATTCCTCGTGGTCTTGTACGGCTTCTTTCAATTCAGCATACTTAGCCATACCGATAAGGGTATGTATGCCTGGCTCAGGGAAAGCGTACGTGGGCACACCGTTTTCCCTCAGGTAATTTACGCCTTTCTCCACTGCAAATCCACCGGTGAAGGCGGCAGTCACAGGCTTGTCTGGATACTTGCTTCTGGCTTCAACGATTACTTCTGCCACCTTGTCTACTTCGATGACGGCGGTGGGGGAGAGAAGCACAGTGGCAGCATCAACGTTGGGATCGGCCAACGCTGCATTGAGAGCGGTCTCATACCGATCGTAATGTGCGTCTCCGATAACGTCGATCGGGTTCTGGATGTTGGCCATCGAAGGCATGGCTTCTTTGAGGAAGTTCAGGGTGTTCTCGCTGAACTCAGCCATTTCCAGGCCGCCCAGTTCGATTGAGTCGCTGGCAACAATTCCAGGCCCTCCGGAGTTGGTGATGACCGCTACCCGCTTGCCCTTGGGGATGGGCTGAGTTGTGAAAGCGCTGGCCAGGTCGAAAAGCTCGGTCATTGTGGCCGCCCTTAGTACCCCTGCGCGCCTGAAGGCTGTTTCATAAGCAGTGTCAGAACCTGCAAGCGCACCTGTGTGAGAGGATGCTGCTTTCGCACCTGCTGCACTGACGCCTGACTTAAGGATGATGACCGGTTTCCGCTTGGTGGCTTCCCTTGCAACCTCGATAAACCTGGGTCCGTCTACTATATCTTCGAGGTACAAGCAAATTACTTTGGTGTTTGGATCGTTAGCTGCGATTTCAATGAAGTCAGCTTCGTTGAGATCCGACTTGTTTCCGAAGCTCACAAACTGACTAAAGCCCAAGCCTGTCTTAAGGCTCCAGTCCAAAATGGCCAAGCACAGCGCGCCACTCTGAGATATGAAAGCTATGTTGCCTTTCAGCGCCATGTTCTTGGCAAAAGTGGCGTTGAAAGGTGTGTGGGTGTCCATGACACCGAGACAGTTAGGCCCGACTATTCTCATGTCATACTGGCGGGCGCTCTCCACGAGTTTCTCCTCAAGTTCACGGCCTTCCTTCCCAACCTCTTTGAACCCGGCCGTGATCACGATCATGTGCTTTACTCCGGCCTTCCCGCATTCCTCTGCAACGGGAACGGATACTTTGACCGGAACGCACAGAACTGCCACGTCGATAGGCTTCTTGACATCCATGATTGACGGATATGCCTTGAGCCCGCAAACTTCAGGGTCTTTGGGGTTGATGGGATAAATCTCGCCTGCAAATCCTGAGGACTTCATGTTTTCAACAACTGCGTGACCAATCTTGCCTGGTGTGTTTGAGGCGCCTATAATGGCTACCGATTGGGGACGCATAAGAGACATAAGCTTACTCATGTTGTTAGTGCACCTTCCTCTAGCATTTATCACAAAGAAAGACCATCAAGCCTAAGTCTAACATAACTTTACTTTGACAGTAAACAAAGAGAGGCAAAGTCAAATTTGCTCTGGGTTTCCTATACCAACTTATGGAAATTGTGGTATTATACGCATGAGAGAACTGAGGGAAATATACCTGGGGGAAGTACAATGGATGAAGTCTATTGGTCCGATGTAGGCGAGTGCCTCGGCCTGTCCAAATCCGTTATGAAAGAGATCAACGCCAAGTTTGGAAAGACACTTGGGATCACTGAGTCTAATAAAGTACCAAGCAAGTGCTTGGGTGCGATTTCAATGATTGTAACCATGCAACAACAAGGGTTTTCAGATGATGAGATCCGCAAGGCTCTTATGGATGCTAAGCGTGATTCGGGCTGGCCTGATGTGGTCCTCGGCAGGATCAAAGACCAAGTAGCATCATCGGCCACAAGTGAGTTTGCATCTGAGATTGAGATCCTGGAACTACGTGATGATTCAGGCCGGTCATGGCTGGGTTGCCTGGAAGATATTCTGGGCGATGGAAAATGTGAAACGTCTGTACAGGACATGATTTTGGACCTAAGGCGTGAGATCTGCACCAATGCGATCTCAGAGAAGGAGCAAATCCAGCGGCTTACTCAAGTGGTTGAGCGGCTTGTGGCAGAGGTGAGGCAATTAAGGTATGCACTTGTCATGGCTGCTTCAAGAAAAGACAGGAAGAAGGGGCTCAGAGGCCTGTCAAGGTTGCTCAATCAATAGCCGGCGTCTGCCGCCACACTGCCTGGAGCACATTGAGCATCTTGCGCTTTAGTCCCGGTATGTCCGCGCTGAGTGTGGACACGATGTCCTTCATATGCTGACGGTTGGTATTGCCTGAATAGCTGCATGAAGCTGGAGCAACAGGAAGCCCAAGTCTGGTTGCAGTACGCGCTATCAAGGGCTCTTCCACGTACACTATGGGCCGGATGACTTCAATATTGCGCCGCGAAAGGTAAGTCTTGGGCTTAAAGCACCGCAGACTTCCCTGGAAAAACATGTTGAGAAACAAGGTCTCTATTGCGTCATCCAGGTTGTGGCCCAGGGCTATCTTGTTGAATCCCAGGTCATTGGCGGCTTGGTGAAGACAGCCCCGCCTGAGGTTTGCGCACAAGGAGCACGGGGTTTTCTTGCCGTGATGCTTGATGACTATCCTGGCAATATCAGAAGTTATCACGTGGTGTGGGATATCAATACTTGACAGAAAGCTTTTAATAGCAGAAATCTGGGTTTCGCTGAGCTGCCACGGCTCTCCAGGGTCAATAGTCACCGCCTCAAGGTGAAATTTAACCGGCGATCGCTTGCGTATGTCCGCCAGAGCCCAGGCCATGAACAAACTGTCTTTTCCGCCTGAAACCGCAAGGAGTATGCGGTCCCCCGGTTGTATCATCTTATAATCTGCAATCGCGTTGCCTATGCCGCTGAAAATCCGCCTTCGGATTTGCATGCTCGTGTTTCACACTCCACCCATAAGTTGTGCATCAGCTATATTATTGTACATGCAGCTCCGCAACTGTAGAAGAGGCCGCGGTTTGAATGTATCCTAGTATATGGTGTGAGGGTGGAGCCAAAAGAAGATAATATGAAGTGAAGGCACAAAACCCGTTGGGGTATTGGAGGTATACCGTTGAGCACAAACTCTGCGCTTGTCTATATGGACAATTCTGCAACTACCAGGCCTTTTCCTGAAGTGATTGAGACAATGGCTGGAATATATAGTGAACAGTTCGGCAATCCGTCGTCACTTCACAGGATGGGCTATGAATCTGAAAAACTTGTAAGAAAGGCCCGGAAGTCGGTTGCGTCTTTGATAGGGGTCGGTGAAGACCAGGTGTATTTTACTTCAGGTGGTACTGAAGCCAACAACTGGGCCGTTTTTGGAAGCCTGAGGTCCGCGGGACCAAGATATAAGCACGTGATCACTTCGGTAGTGGAGCACCCATCGGTTTTGGCCGTTATGGACTATCTACAGGAATTAGGTTACAGGGTTTCAGTGGTTCCTGTGGACAGTGAAGGCAGGGTGGATCCTGACGAAGTGCTATCCCTGGTGGAAGACGACACCTGCCTGGTATCGATGATGTTCGTGCAAAATGAAGTCGGCTGTGTTGAACCTTTAGCTGAGATCGGGGCCGGCCTTTCCAGATTGGGCCCAAGACGCCCCAGGTTTCATGTAGACGCTGTTCAGGGGTTCGCGCGGTTGGATATCGACGTAGATAAATGGGGAGTGGATCTGCTAAGCGTCAGTTCCCACAAGATCCACGGCCCTAAAGGCATAGGTGCGCTGTACATCAGAAAGGGTGTCCCTATGCATCCTTTGATCTTCGGTGGAGGCCAGGAGCAAGGGCTTCGTTCAGGCACTGAAAATGTTCCGGCTATTGTAGGTTTCGGCCAGGCATGTGACATCTGGGCTCAAATCGCCCGCAAGGCAAGGCCCAGGCTGTATGAGTTGAGGAAGCGGCTTATTGACGGAGTTAGAACCGTGTTTCCTGATGCAGTGCTCAACGGCCCTGAACTTGACAACGCGGCGCCCCATATCGTCAACTTCTCGTTCCCGGGATTTCGCGGAGAGACAATTGTCAATGCCTTGGAGCAGCGCAATGTGTTCGTGTCCACAGGTTCAGCCTGTTCTTCCCGGAAGAGCAAACCTAGCCCGGTAATCCTTGCGCTAGGGAAGGGCGAAGAGGAGGCGTTGTCGGCCATCAGGTTTTCTATGTCACCTTTGACCACCCGTAAGGATGTGGATGCTACTGTATCAGCTGTGGAAGACGCACTGAAGGAACTCGGGCCTTGGCGCAGGAAATCAACTTAACCGGTTTTCCATGGATACAATTGGCACGTGAAGGAGCATGAATGATGGAGAGAGTGCTGCTAATCCGCTACGGGGAGATAAGCCTCAAAGGGCGGAACAGAAGGCAATTCGAAAGCAAACTGGAGGAAAACATCGGAAACGCCATTTCTGTGCTGGTTGAGGACGCAGGCAAGAGAGTTTCCAAGTCTCACGGGAGATTTTACGTAACAGGCCTCCAAAGTGAGCGGTTGGAAAAAGAGTGCCTTGAAGTGCTATCATGTGTTCCGGGCATCGTAGCCATCAGCCCAGGAGTGGCTGTCGAAAGCGAACTGGACGCGATCAAGCAAGCTGCTATATATGCGGTAGAACTAGCTAAGCGTGATCTGAATCCGCCGGCAACTTTCAAGGTTGACACCAGGAGGGCGGACAAGGGTTTTCCGCTCAAGTCGCCTGAGGTGAATCAGGAAGTAGGCGCGGCAATCCTCAGGAACGTACCCGGGCTTACTGTAGATGTGCACAACCCGTCTATCCATCTAAACGTAGAAATCCGTCCCGGGCGTACGTACATCTACAGGGGCCAGGTTCAGGGACCCGGCGGTTTGCCTGTAGGTACGTCAGGCCGGGGTGTTCTGCTGCTTTCAGGAGGCATAGACAGTCCCGTGGCCGGCTACCTGGCCATGAAGCGGGGAGTAGCGGTGGATGCGCTGCACTTCTGGAGCTATCCCATTACAGGTGTCAGGGCAAGAGACAAGGTAGTTGACCTGTGCAAAGCCCTGCGGAAGTACAGCCCGGATTTGAGGTTGTTGGTGGCTCCGTTTACCAGAATCCAGACTGAAATCATGGACAAGTGTCCTGAGAAGTACCGAGTAATAATCATGAGGCGGATGATGATGAGGGTGGCATCTATGATCTGCCGGGACCAGGGAGGGCTGGCCATCTTCACTGGTGACAACCTGGGACAAGTTGCAAGCCAGACACTTGAGAGTCTGAGGGCAATCGAAAGGGTTTCAGAGTATCCGGTGTTAAGACCGCTCCTGTGCTTTGACAAAGTTGAGACTGTACGTCTGGCTCAACAAATCGGTACCTACGACATATCCATATTGCCTTACGAGGACTGCTGCTCGGTGTTTGTCCCTAAGCATCCTGTGACTAAACCACGCCTGGATGCAGCTGAAAAAGCTGAAACGCTTCTCGATGTCGACGAACTTGCCAGGGAGTGTGCCATGAACATCGAAGTGTTTGACCTTGGATAGATCCTAATCCAGACATTTGTGCGGTTGCCAAGGCAAAACTATAATAAGAGGGTAGAAGGCCTGGGTTGGTGCAATCAAACAAGACTACTATCCGGAGTGTAAGCGTTTGCCATGAATGATGATAAACTTACTTATTTTATAGAGACTTTTGGATGTCAAATGAACGACAGGGATTCTCAGACTATAGGCGGCTTGTTGGAACAAGCAGGGTTTTCGCCGGCTGAGGATCCCCTGGACGCAGACGTGGTTGTGGTGAATACATGCGCAGTGAGACAATCAGCCGAAGACAAGGTGTGGAGCAGATTAGGACAACTCGCCTATGAATGCAGGAGCGGTAATGTGCCTGTAATCGTGTTGGCAGGGTGTATGGCCCAGCTACCCCAGACTATAAACAGGATAAAGCAAAAAGCTCCCTACGTAAGTGTTGCAGTGGGTCCAGGCCATATCCACAGGATCCCGGAGCTGGTACACCAGGTGCTTGAAGAACCGTCCGCAAGATTGGTTACCGCGGTTGCTCCCAGCCGGACTGAAGCCCACCGGACCGAGTCTACACAGATGCTTCCTGAAGAACTTCCCAGAATCAAAGTGCCCGGTGTAAGCGCTTATGTGACCATCATGTACGGATGCGACAATTTCTGCTCATATTGCATCGTTCCCTTTGTGAGAGGCCCTCAGGTATCCCGGGAACCCAGGTTCATCATGAGAGAGGTCGAGGCACTTGTAAACCAGGGATATGCTGAGATCTATCTCCTGGGGCAGAACGTCAATGCCTACGGGCTTGATTTGGATAACGAGACAGGATTTGCCCAGCTTCTGGAGAGCATTGACGGGATACCTGGCATCCAAAGGATACGCTACGCCACGTCTCATCCCAGGGATTTCACCAAGGACATGGTCGATACGATAAAGCGTGCGAGTCATATTTGTGAGCACTTCCATCTGCCGCTTCAATCCGGAAGCAACCGGATACTCAAGCAGATGCACAGGGGATATACCCGTGAGGATTATATGGAACTGGTTCAATATATCAAGGAGCAAGTCCCCGGCGCCTCTGTCACCACCGACATTATTGTAGGGTTTCCCGGAGAGACAGACGAAGATTTTGAGGATACCCTTGACCTGATTGAACAGCTCAGGCTTGACGGGGCGTTCACGTTCATTTATTCTCCCAGAGCCGGTACTGCTGCTGCCCGGATGGCTAATCAGATCCCGCGCAAGGTCAAATCGGACCGGCTTCAGGCGCTTGTAAAGGTTCAGAACGAGATTACCCAAGATATCAATAAGTCCCTCATCGGAACCATCCAAGAAGTGCTTATTGAAGAACCCGACCTGAGGAACCCACAGTATTACCGCGGACGCACGCGGACAAACAAGCTTGTGGTATGTACTTCGGAAGGGCCAAGACCAGGCGATCTGGTGAAGGTGAGGATAGAACAAGCGGGTACATGGCACCTGAAGGGCCCTGTACCGGAGGCCGGTCAAGACTAGACACTATAACCGGAGGTCAGATTATTGGCGGGCAAAACTCCCATGATGCGTCAGTATGAATTGCTGAAGGCGAAGTACCAAGATTGTCTGCTTTTCTTCAGGCTTGGGGACTTCTACGAGTTGTTCTTCGAAGATGCAAAGACAGGCTCAAAGGAATTGGGAATTGCACTCACCAGCCGGGGTGCTGTCAAGGGCGAGCCGCTGCCCATGTGCGGCGTGCCTTACCATTCGGTGGATGAGTACATTAAGACCCTTGTGTCTAAGGGCTACAAAGTTGCCATATGTGAACAAGTGGAAGACCCCTCGAAGGCAAAAGGGCTGGTCAAACGAGATGTAGTAAGGGTCATAACCCCCGGTACCTATTGGGAAGGAGCAGATGAAGCTGCTGCCACCTACTTATCTGTAGTGTGGGCCGAATACAGAGGCAGGGAACTTGCCGGTTCCGTGGGGCTGTGTTCATCCGATTTGTCTACAGGCGAAGTACTTCTGGCATGGTTCGATCCTGAACGCTCAGATGATGGCTCAAACCTTCAGTTAAACAGTGTTACCGATGAGCTTACCCGTTTGCTGCCGAAGGAATGCGTGTTTCCTGCGAGCCTTGAAGGGACAAGCCTTGTCCAAGGTGTGCTTAAGAACGTCCCCGGAGTTCACGTGAGTTTCCGGAAGGATGATGAATTCTGCGGCGATAAGTATCGCGATTTGTTTGACAACCGGTGGAGACTGAAAGCTTTGCCGGACCCTGCATACAGGGCTTTGGCCGGCCTATTGGCTTATGTGGACGCTACGCAGATGATGGAACTGACTCACTTGAAACAGCCTAGCCTCTATTTGCAGGAAGCTTTTATGGAGCTTGACCATGCTACCAGGAGAAACCTCGAACTTACAAGGCGGCTTCAAGGTGGAACATACGGGTCACTTGCATGGGTTTTGGACAAGTGTTGTACCACCATGGGGTCGAGGCTGCTCAAGAAATGGATAGAACGTCCCCTGAGGGATCCTGCCGCAATACAGGAGAGGCTGGATGCAGTGGATGAAATCCACGGGAACGCATCGCTGAGAAACAGCTTGCGTGACTCGCTTTCAGGCATCAGGGACTTAGAAAGGCTGGTTGCAAGGATTGCTTACAGGACATGTAATGCAAGAGACCTGATTGCCGTTGCAGCTTCCCTAGAACAGGTGCCTCCGCTTAAAGCACAGATAGCCGGTACTTCATCCCGGTTGCTGCAGCGCATATTGAGTAACCTTGACGACGTGCCTGAGGTGGCCAAGGCTATACGGGAAGCTATTGTCGACGATCCGCCGGTATCTGTAACTGAAGGCGGCATAATCCGTCCAGGGTACAGCGCTCAAGTCGATGAGCTTAGAGACCTGGCTACAGGCGGTAAGCACTGGTTGATTGAACTTGAAGCCAGGGAGCGGGAAAGGACGGGCATAAAGTCGCTCAAGGTGGGATACAACAAAGTTTTCGGTTATTACCTGGAAGTGACCAAGCCCAACTTGAGCTTGGTGCCTGACGATTACATAAGGAAACAGACGCTGGTATCTGCTGAAAGATTCGTGACTCCTGAACTCAAAGAGAAAGAAACGGCCATCATAGGCGCAGAAGAAAGGCTGTTCCAGGAAGAGTACAGGTTGTTCTGTGAATTGAGGGATTTTCTCGAATCCCACATCAGGAGGCTGCAACAGACAGCCGCAGCTATAGCTCAGCTTGATGTATGCTGCAGCTTGGCTGAAGCCGCGTGTCTCTACGGTTACGTCAGGCCTGAGGTAAGTGAGGACGGGCCGATTATTGTCAAAGAAGGGCGGCATCCTGTGTTGGAAAGGGTGCTTCCGCCTGGAAGTTTTGTGCCCAATGATCTGGTTCTTGACGAAGATCAGAGAATCTTGATTATTACCGGCCCTAACATGGGTGGCAAGTCAACCTATTGCAGGCAAGCGGCTCTCATAGTGCTCATGGCTCAAATGGGATCATTCGTTCCATGCAAGTCGTGTAGCCTTTCGTGCGTTGACAGGATTTTTGCCAGGGTAGGGGCGTATGACGATTTGGTTATGGGCCGGTCGACCTTCATGGTTGAGATGAACGAAGTGTCGCGGATATTGCGCAATGCCACATCCAGGAGCCTTGTGATACTCGATGAGATCGGGAGGGGCACCAGCACCTTCGACGGGCTTTCCGTCGCGTGGGCGGTTGTAGAGTTCCTTGCAGACAAAAACACCCTGGGGGCACAGGGGCTTGTAGCTACCCACTACCGGGAACTTACACTGCTCTCAGATCTGAAGCCGGGGATAGCCAATTACCACGTTACCGTTAAGCGGTCAGGCGATGATGTTGTGTTCCTCAGGAAAGTCAAAAAGGGAGTAGCAGAAGGCAGCTTTGGAATTGATGTAGCCCGCATGGCGGGGTTGCCTGACAGTGTGACCGCCCGGGCCCGGGAAATCCTTCACGGACTTGAAACGGAAGCTCGCAAAGGCGGTTCCGCCAAAGGGATTCTGGGCCAGGTTGCTTCCAGAAGTCCGGGAACTATGTATGTGCCCGAAGGCCAACACCTGCTCTTCGGCGCTGCGAGCCCGCAACCTGAGGAATATGTGCCTGAAAGCCACCGAAGTGTGCTTTCCAAACTTGAGTCCCTTGATATCAACAACATGACGCCTTTCCAAGCGTTGGAACTGTTATATAAGCTTGTACAAGAACTACGCGGGGAACAGGGTGATACCTGATGTATCCTTCCATTAAGAGATTAGACCCTTTGCTTTCCAGCCAGATCGCAGCGGGAGAAGTGATAGAACGTCCTGCTTCGGTCGTAAAAGAACTGGTAGAAAACTCAATCGATGCCGGAGCTGATAGGATCTCAATAGAGATAGTTGACGGCGGGACCAGATTGATCAGGGTAAGTGACAACGGCAGGGGGATGACCAGGGAAGACGCGCTGTTGTCACTGGAACGGTTTGCCACATCTAAAATCGGTTCAATAGATGACCTGGATAGCATAGCAACTCTTGGCTTCCGGGGCGAAGCTTTGCCTTCAATCGCGTCATGCTCGAGATTAACCTTGGAAACCAAGACGGCAGACGGAGAAACCGGCACTTGCGTAAGAGTTGACGGCGGAGCCGTAGTTGACGTGACCGAAAAGGGCCTGCCCCAAGGCACTACGATTACAGTGACAGACCTGTTTTTCAACACGCCTGCCCGCCTCAAGTTCCTCAAATCACAAGGCACCGAAAGAAATGCAGTGATTGAAACCGTCGAGCGGCTTGCCCTGGCGTGGCCCAACATAAGCTTTACCCTCATGTCCCAGGGGAGGGCGGTGCTCCATACAACAGGCAAAGGTCTGGAGGATGCACTGGCAAACATATTCGGGACGGAAACAATCCAGTCAATGGTTGAAGTATCAAGTGATCATGGTGGCATCAGGATTAGCGGTTTTGCAGGGTTGCCCCGGGTTTACAGGAGAATCAGGGACAGGCAGTTGTTTGCCGTAAACCGGAGGCCGGTGAAGAATACCTGTCTTGGTTGGGCACTGGATCACGCTTATGCCGGCTTGTTACCCCCGAAGACTTATCCTGTGGCGGTATTGGAACTGACAGTTGAACCAGGCGCTTTAGACGTTAATGTCCATCCGACAAAGGCGGAAATCAAGTTTGGAAATGAAGTCGAGATAAGGCGCAGGATTACCCAAAGCGTTAAACAAGCTTTGTCCCAGGCGGGATACCTGAATGACCCCGGTACGGGGCCGGGCCGGTATTCACATCCGGAATTCTCGTCCCCAAAAAGGGAGTCACCACAAGATGTTATCCAAAGCATATGGCAGATGCAGACACAGCCTCTAAGCCTGCACGAGAAGGGTCCTCAACTGCTAAGAGACAATGAAGATATGTGTGAATGGCAATACTTGGGATCCCTTCAGGACATGTATCTTGTAGCCAAGACATCTGAATCCCTCCTAATAATCGACCAGCATGCCCTTGCGGAAAGCCTTGCCTACCATTCCCTGTGCCAGGGGGAAAGCGGCAGCCAGGAACTGCTGCTGCCCGAAGTCGTTCAACTAGAACCAACTGAAGCCGTGCTTTACCAAGAATACGGGGATGAGTTGGAACAGGTCGGGTTCTCGAGCAGGCCGGTAGGTACAAGGACCGTGCTGGTAACCAAAGTGCCGCTGATACTAGGACAACCTCTTCCTGCAGTCTCGCTCAGAGGGGTATTGATGAAGGCCTATGAAGGGTCACCCCGGATGTCTCCCGGCAGGGTGGTGGCTCAGGCACAAATAGCTACCGCTGCTTGCCATGCGTCTATCAAGGCTAAGCAGCCTCTCACCAAAGAAGAAGCTCAGGCGCTTATACGTTGCTTGTGGGCCAACCCCGGGGCCCGGACATGTCCCCACGGCAGGCCTACAGTGCATGAGATTCCGGTTACAGAGCTGGCCAGGTTCTTCGGCCGTTAGATGCAACTGCCGTGCATACTATATAATGGGGTTGTTGGGGTCGCTAGAGTACTTGAGAGGGTGTATCGGTAAGGTTGACTAAGGTGCTCATAATCACAGGCCCAACTGCGTCGGGAAAATCACGGTTGGCGTTGGATCTGGCCGGAATATATCCAATTGAGGTTGTCTCTGCAGATTCAATGCAGGTATATCGTTATATGGACATCGGCACTGACAAGGCTACGCCAGAGCAAATGGAGAGGGTACGTCACCATTTGATAGACATAAAGGATCCTGATGAACCGTGGAGCGTAAGCGAGTTCCAGGTACTTGCCAGGAAGGCGGTGACTGATATTGCCGGGAGGGGCCGCCTGCCATGCATAGTCGGTGGCACGGGGTTTTACATAAGGGCATTGCTGTATGATTTCCCACTGAGAGACGCACCCCCTGACAAGAAGTTGCGGAAACAAATGAAGGCCTTCGCTGAGCGCCATGGACGTGCCGTTGTCCACGACATGCTCAAGGAGATCGATCCAGAGTCCTACAGGACCCTTCATCCTAACGACCTAAAAAGGGTCATACGTGCGATTGAGTATTACCGGGCGACGAACCGCCCTATTTCTGAACGCAAACATCTCAAGCAAGAGCGAATATACGATTTGCTTATACTAGCAATCCAATGGGATCGTAAAGAATTATATAAGAGAATCGATGATAGAGTGGATGAACAATTTAGCAGAGGCCTTATTCAAGAAGTGGCCAACCTTATGAAGATGGGGTATTCCGCAGATCTTGACAGCATGCAAGGACTGGGCTACAAAGAGGTATATTGGATGCTAAAAGGGTTAGCAACAGAAGCCGAAACAAAGGAGATACTGAAACGAAACACCAGGAGGTTTGCGAAGAGGCAATTGACATGGTTTTCCAAGGAGGAAGGCATAATTTGGCTTCCCTTTGGCAAGCATAAGTCTCGAAACCAGCTTATAGAGGAAGCCCGGCGCTTAATCGATGATTGGCTTGGAACCTAATTCATGCACCGGAGGACAACTGGAGGGAACAAGCATGGGTGCGAAGAGTGCGATTAATCTTCAGGACACTTACTTGAACCAGATCAGAAAAGACAATGTACTTACTACAGTATACCTTGTGAATGGATTTCAACTCAAAGGTCACGTCAAAGCTTTTGACAGTTACACAGTACTGCTCGATGTAGACGGCAAGCAAATGCTCATATACAAACACGCCATTTCAACCATTAACCCCATAAGACCGGTAAACTTCTCAGCTCAGCGGGATAAAGGATCTGACCCCGACACAACAGATGACAAATCCTGAAATGTAAGCGGTTGGGCTAGCCTTTCGAACCAACAGTGTTCCGGCATGAATTCAGCCCGTTTGGGTATACTCCTCTCTGAAAGCCGCATTTTTTTGCAGGGAGGTGATAGCATGCCAAGGGACCCTGTGTGTGGAATGAACGTGCGTGACCGCGACAAGTCTTTACGGTCAGAGTTCAGAGGGCAAACTTATCATTTCTGCTCAGACAGGTGTATGACCACATTTGAGCAAGACCCTGAAACGTTCACACAGCTTTTGGAAGATGGGAAATCCCAGAAGCAGAGAAGGCGCAAAAAGCAAGATGAACAGCATGAAAGGTTGTCCTAGAGGCGGCATGTGTCCTATGGGTAGTTAGGCAGAAGTTAGGCAGACTGTACCACGCCAATACTGGGCCAAGTGGGCCATCAATCAGCCTCTGCCTGCGGCAAGCAGGTTGGGGCTGTTGTGTTTTTCCTCAATAGCATCCCTGCGCTTTGCTGCGTATAATGATCCTGCCCAGTCGGGTTATGAGTCATTGGGTGGGGGAGGATTCAAGATCGCTGCTTATGGCAACAGACCAACCCTGAGGGTTGTATCAACCAGAGACGTGGTGCCAAATGAAAGCCCCAGAGTGCAGGGGCATGTTTTCAAGGAATTCATACGGGGCAAGAGCGCCTTGGAAGAGCTAGACTTGCTGGTGGGGATGTCACACATAAAAGATCTCATATATGAAATCTACGCATTCTCTGAAGTGCAAAGGCGCAGGAGCAAGGCCGGGCTTCTGCAAGAGAACACGATACTCCACATGGTTTTCAAAGGCAACCCAGGCACGGGGAAGACCACCATCGCAAGGATACTCGGGAAGCTGTTGTTTGAAGCAGGGCTTCTGGCCAAGGGACATGTGGTGGAAGTCGAACGGGCTGACCTTGTGGGGGAGTACATCGGCCATACCGCCCAGAAAACCAAGGACCACATCCGCAAAGCCCTGGGCGGCATCCTCTTTATAGACGAAGCCTATTCTCTGGCTAGAGGCGGCGAGAAGGATTTCGGCAAGGAATGTATCGATTGCCTGGTCAAAGGGATGGAAGACCACGCAAAAGAGTTGGTAGTCATCCTTGCAGGTTACCCCAAGGAAATGGAGCGCTTTCTTGACACAAACCCGGGTTTGCGGTCCCGGTTTCCCATCCACCTGTCTTTTCCCGATTATACAATTGACGAGCTGGTTCAAATAGGCTGCCTGATGCTCAAGAACAGGGATTACCGGCTCGTCGATGGCCTTTTGCCGGTGTTCAAAAACATCATCAGAGAAAAGCTCCAGCAAGAGCCGGTCCCGTCTAATGCGCGGATGGTGAGGAACCTGATTGAAAAGGCTATCAGGCGGCACGCTGTGAGACTCATGCAGTCTAATTGCTTCAACAAGCAGGACCTTATGACCATAAGCTCGAGAGACCTGTTAGAGGCTTCGTTGTGACTTGCTTGCACATGAGATGGTGTGACCAAGCGGATGAGTAGAGAAGTTAATAGTGATACGACAAGCATGCTCATTTTGCTTCCAAACAACCCCACTATTACGATAAAGCATATCCAAGCAATAATCCCGTACTTGACGATCATCACGTGTCTGAACATACCGGCAAGCCTGGTGATGTACTTGAATGGTGTGGCGGGTTCCTGTGAAAATTCCCATGCAGATGGTTTAGAATGAACTTAGGTGTTTCTGCGGATTCCGGGAGGGAAGTACTTGAACAAGGCGGCTCACGAAACCAAGCCCAAAGCTGTCATCTGCGCCCTCGACATGAAAGCCAGGGCCAGGGACACACATGAGTTTTCTCTTACTGCGGAGGAATCTGCACAGGAATTGGCCCGCCTGGCGGAAACGCTTGGGTTGGAAGTGGCGGCTACGGTTATCCAGGAAAGGCCGGCTCCTGACCCCGCTACTTATTCGGGAAAGGGCAAGGTACAGGAGATAGCCGGGCTCGTTTCGGATTACGGCGCCTCTTATGTGCTGGTCGACGGCCAGCTTTCCGCGTCCCAGGCATACAATCTGGAAGAAACTCTGGGGGTTCAGGTGCTTGATAGGACAGAGATTATCCTCAGGATATTTGCCCAGCGCGCCAGGACCAAGGAAGGCAAGCTGCAGGTGGAACTTGCCACCAGGCGGCATGAACTCACCCGGCTCACAGGCCGCGGCACGGCCATGTCAAGCTTGGGCGGGGGTATCGGCACCCGCGGTCCGGGAGAGCAAAAACTTGAGGTTGACCGGAGGGTCTTAAGAAGAAGGATATCCCAGCTAACCGATAGCCTCGAGAAGGTGCGTAAGGTCAGGAAAATGCAGCGCAAACGCAGGCGTGAGTCACGCATTCCACAGGTGTCTCTTGTAGGTTACACCAACGCGGGCAAGTCTACGCTGTTTCGGGCGCTTACAGGCGAAAAAGTGCTGTGCGACGATATGCTGTTTGCAACCCTCGACCCATGGACCAGACGATGGATTCTGCCCTCGGGAATGGTGGTGCTGCTGTCAGACACGGTTGGCTTCATACAAAAGCTACCCCACGAGCTGGTGTACGCATTCAGGGCTACTTTGGAAGAATCGCTTGAAGCGGACCTGCTGATCCACGTGGTGGATGTATCTTCGCCTATATGGGAACACCAGGCCGAGACTGTGGAGAATGTCCTGCGCGATCTGGGGGCTTCTCAAATCCCGATGATTACGGTGTTTAACAAAATAGACATGCTTCCAGAGAAAGAAGTGGATGATATAACGGTGGACACCAGGCACAGGGCCTTGGGGATTTCAGCCCTGCATGGCGATGGTATCGATGAATTGGCCGCAATGGTTGAAGACGAGTTCCTCAGGGACACACAGGTGGTTTCACTGTTGGTGCCTTATTCCATGTGGGACATTGTTTCTGAGATACGGACATGCGGATCAATACTCGATGAGGTACACGGAGAATCTGGGGCAACGATTACGTGCAGGTTAAGTCCAGTGGATGCAAACAGGATAAACAAAAAGCTTTCAGGGTGATGTGCACTTGGAATTACACCACAGCCAGTTTAATGTAACGGAAGACACGTTTGAGCTAGCATTGGAGTGCATGGCGGAACTTCAGGATGTCTGGAAACGTATAGACGAGCTTGTATTCTGCAACCAAGCCAGGGTGCTGGAAGCGTTCGGCGACACAAGGATTTCGCTTTTCCACATGTGGCCTTCTACCGGCTACGGATACGGGGATACAGGCAGGGACGGCCTGGAACAGTTATTCGCCGAAGTATTTGGGGGCGAGTCGGCGCTTGTGCGGCTTGCCTGGACTTCGGGCACTCATGTACTTAAGACAGCCTTGTTTGGGATTTTGCGTCCCGGAGATGTGCTGTTATCTGTCACAGGCACGCCCTACGAAACGCTTCACGCTGTAATAGGTATTGAGTCCGGTGAAAACAGGCCTTCAAGCAACAGTTTGGCTGGGTTAGGTGTCAAATACCACGAGTGCTCATGCCTGGTTGATTTTGAGTCGGGATTGATTGACGGCAGTGAAATGGAAAATGTGCTCGCTGAACATATTGTCGAGGATAACACGGTGATCTTCATCCAGCGTTCACGGGGCTATTCAAGCAGAAAAACCATATCCATGGAATCCATGAAAACTTTCATGGAAATCCTTAACCGACGCTGGCCTAATGTCCTGACTTTGGTGGACAATTGCTACTGCGAGTTTACCCATGTGTATGAGCCTCCGTCCCTTGGTGTATCGATTACCGCGGGCTCCCTCATCAAGAACCCTGGTGGCGGATTGGCATCAACGGGAGGATATGTGGTTGGCCCTCAGAAGTACGTTGACCTGGTTGCAGAATCCCTGTACGCTCCTGGGTTAGGCAAAGAAGCGGGCAGCAATCCCCACGGATACAGGGACGTGTATCAGGGCGTGTTCCTTGCGCCAAAGGTGGTGGGGGAAGCGCTTAAGGGTGCTTGTTTTGCATCCCTGTTTTTCAGAAGGTTTGGCTACAAGACAGACCCGGGACCCTTTGAAAGCAGGGGAGACATTGTACAGCAGATCGACATGGAAACCCCTGAGGCGCTAATTGCCCTTGCCAGGGCGGTGCAAGCAGCTTCGCCTGTGGATTCGTTTGTTTCTCCTGAACCCTGGGATATGCCTGGTTACGCCCATAGGGTCATCATGGCTGCAGGCACGTTTGTGCAAGGGTCATCGATTGAACTCTCTTGTGACGGGCCCTTCATACCTCCATATTCTGCATACCTTCAGGGAGGGCTGACCAAAGAGCACGTGGTGTATGCATGTATGAAGGCAAAAGACGCTCTGGATGAGCTGGGGGTATCTCCCGGTTTCAGGCGTTAGGGCCATGGCGCCCTTGCAACCGGTACCCTGCATCAACACGCTCCGGTGGTTCAGTGAAGAGAACGATAAAGCCCTATCACTTTGCCAAGTATCCGAACATCCTTTGAGATGATTGGGCTCATTTCCGGGTTTTCAGGCTGCAACCTGATGGCACCTTTTTCTTTATAGAAAGTCTTTACCGTGGCTTCATCATCAATGAGCGCTACCACAATATCGCCGTTTTCTGCGGTGTCTTGTTGCCTGACAAGCACAAAGTCCCCGTCATGTATACCGGCGCCTATCATGCTGTCGCCTTCAACCTGGAGCATGAACACGTTCTCGCTTCTCACAAACGAACGTGGAAGAGGCACAAATTCTTCTATATTCTCAACAGCAAGCACAGGAGTCCCTGCGCGGACCATTCCTACTACAGGCACCATTATGGCTGGTGCAGGCTGGTCATGTACGCCATCCCCGACAACCGCATAGGCGCGGGATTTTTGGGCAGTTCTCAGCAGGTACCCTTTGCGTTCGAGGGTTCTGAGGTGGCTATGTACGGTAGCTGTAGACTTAAGGCCCAGTCTTTTCCCCAGTTCCCTTACTGAGGGCGGATACCCGGTTTCCCGGATGCATTGCCTGATAGCTTCAAGTACCCTGGCTTGCTGGTAAGTGAGTTTTTCCATGATTATCGCTCCTTTTGAAATCTCCCGTGAGAGAATTTTCGCCTTCGGCTAAGAGTTTACCATTAACCACCTTTCAAAAGCAAACGTCAGTTTGGTGTGGGCGATTCTCAAGTATGAATATTTGGGCGAAATCGTGGGGAACGCTCTACTGACTGACGGAAATTTCGCAAAGGGGGAGACTCAATGGTCGGAAACAACTGGGACAAGGACTTCAGCCTTCCGGAACCTCCCGGGGAGATCCCCGATGAGCTTCCTGAACAAACGCCAGAAAGCGAGATTAATGAGATCGGTTCACGCCCGAACGCTGATGCTCCTACGGAAAGCGAAGATCCTGGTTTGGACGATGCTATGGATCCGGAAGAAGAATGGTTCTGGAAAGAACCTGAAAACTTCTGGCTGGATCAGGATATCTGGCCGTGGCCCACGGTACGGTCAAGTCGTGCTCCAAAGCCGGAAAAGCCTCGGACGTAGCAGGGCCAAGTAACCAAAACGGGTTCAAGGACATAGGTTGATAGAGAGACTGCCGTATGTCCATTTCTATTGACCCAGGGGGAGAGGAGAGGAGAAATGACACAGAGCACACTTCATGATGCGTGCCAATTTATCTTTTCAACTGAAAGACAGATGGTTCCGGTACTGGAAAGGTGCTTTGAACTTGCGGGCGGGCATGATTGCCTTGAAGAAGTAGATGAGCTGGTGTCCATTCACAGGCATGTGCTTGATGACTGCAACGAACTCATGGCTGTAGTGGGGGTAGAGGGCGCAACGTCAGTAGTTGACATGACTGTTCCCGATGACTTTGTGACGTGCATCATAGTCATCCATAGACACTTTGTAAGAGTAATCGACCACGGATACATCATGATCGATCCACATGCTTCTGACCCCGATCGGAAATCGGTGCTTGAGAGGGTAACAGGCCGCAAAGCTGAGCAAATGCGGCTGCTGCGGAGGATTGCAGAAAAGTGTAGAATAAGCTTATCCGGTGAGGATGACGCTCCACCTTCACGATGGCCTGACAGGCAGCCTGACAGGCGCCCGGAGATGCCTGGAATGCCCAGAGATAGGACGGAGTATGTAGTTCAGCAAGGCGATACCATGTTCAGTATCGCAAGGAAGTTCGGTATACCTCTTGAGGTGCTCATAAGGGCCAACCCGCAGATCAGGAACCCGGACATGATTATAGTAGGAGAAATTATCATCGTGCCAGGGGACCCGCGCCAGCGCTATCCAGGGGACGATCCTGACCTCCATCCTGAACCCGGGCGGAGATATGTCGTAAGGCCAGGGGATACAATGTTCCTTATAGCTCAAAGGTTTGCAATCAGCTTGTCGGAACTTATTGCGTTCAATCCTCAAATCAAAGACCCAGATGTACTAATGCCGGGCCAGATAGTGTTTATCCCCAAATCAGGCGGCGCAGTTGGCTAGTATTGACGGGTACCGGAAACTCGGGCGGTATTGACCTGCCTTGGGGAGATACCGCCTTTTGCATCAGGGGATCGGTCTGGGCGCGGACACTGGAGCTTCCGGGCGCATTACTTGATTATCCGACGGCCTCCGAGGAACTTGCCGGCTAAGGATACCGAGTAATCGGGATGGGACGGGTTAAAACTGTTAATGGCCACTCCTCCAGAGCTGCCTGAATGGATGTAACGATAATCCCCGATGTAAATCCCTACATGAGACGGGCCAGGCCTGTATGTTTCGAAGAACACAAGGTCGCCAGGCTCGAGTTCTTCTATTGTGTTTACCGGAGCCCCTTGCTCATATTGGAGGTCTGCATCTCTCCTTATCTGATAGCCATTCATCTTGAGACAGAACTGAGTGAAACCTGAGCAATCAAACCCATAAGAAGTGCAGCCGCCCCACAGGTATGGAAGGCCTATATACTGTTTGGCAGTCTCAATTACATCGCCGGCAGTTTTCTGTTCAATGAACACACTGTCCAGGTCAGGGTAAATCACTGCGCTGTCTGCTTTGACAAAAGCGGTTCCGCCACCCGGCAAGCTGATTTCAACCCAGCCATCATCTGCTGAAGATACTGGGAGCACACAACCTTGTACCAACCACCTGGCGAACACCATACGGCCGTCAGGGCTGTCTAGAGCTTGTGTCATCTTGGCCGTTATCAAGGCAACCTCCCCGAACCAGTAATCGTCAAGTGAGCCGGCGTCGTAAAGCGCGACGTTGGCGGGATTCACCCAGCCAAGGTAATGGTCTTGCATTTGAGCCAGGTACCAGCCATCCTGTTTGTCGAGGATGCGGAGTATATCTCCCATTCTCGCCTGGGTAACCGTGCTGTTTCCTTCAGAGCTGCCAGGAGCTTCACCAAGATTGATGACCGGCTGTTTCACAACTCCCCATGTCTTATCGCCCAATTCAGGAGGCGGCAAGACCGTGAATTCATCGTTGAGTGCTATCCCGGAAATCTGGGAAATTGCCTCAACAATGGATTGCTTTAGCTTTTCGTCAGAAGTCTTGCCTGTGAGCGTGATTGTCCGGTCTTCAACCCGTATGTCGATCTCAAACACTGTTTCCCTGTAACATATATTGGCTTCTTCCACGATCTGTTCTACGGCAGAAGTGGCACTTGCGAGTATTTCCTCGTCAGATAGGGCAGGGACCGGCTCAGAGGGTTCAGAGTAGGGAGGTTCGGAGGGGGGAGGGGCCACCTGTCTTACCTGTGGCTGACAACCTGCTGCCACTACTGCAAACACCAGAACCGCCAGCCCTGCAAGATGCTTCCAAATCTGAGGCGCTAGCCTTACACATCTTCTGTTCGCGCTATTAGTGCAAGAATTCACAAATAACTCCCCCTATTGAAGCCGTGAAATCCCCGCGGTTGTGAAACTAGTCCGGTTATTAGGGCAATCTATATAATCCAGACGGTCGCACCATACCACAGTGCTGCTAGGTGCCGTCAGATTTCTAGGTAAACATCTACATGTCTGTGCATTCAAGAAAACCCAAACGGCCACCAGGATTATACCCATCCAAACGAAACTCATTTGTATTTCTCCCGGACCTGGAACAACACCTTCTCTAAGGTAATCCAACTTCATCCTGATCGGCGTTCCGCCGGTAACATGATGGAGTGGTTTTAATTGCTCATGATCAACTCTCGGAGAGTGCAAGTTACTCTGGATGAGCGCAAGACAATACGATTGGGTGCATACTGGAAGCACCGGCGGTTATAGGCAAACAAAACGTTGTTTTAAACGCATTTTAAGACCTTTTATATATGCGTTAGGTATCTTAGGTCACAATCCGGTCAAACGTGCCCCTTGGGCGATATCAGTGCATTATGGCAGTCAGCACTCATAAACAGAGTGTTTCTTAACTTGCAGGCTGCTTGGGCGTGCCATATGGCGGGCAAAAACGGGCAAGATCACCGGCAAGTAGATAGATCCGCATGAAAATGACGCGTATCGGACCGGAAGACG
>DUVI01000082.1 GCA_012841065.1 Bacillota bacterium | reverse complement strand
TCGTGAGAATAACCCGGTACCAGCCTTCCCGGAGCCGGTAGACGGGAGTCCTGGAAAACCCGGCCAGTTTCCGGACGTGCCGGTAGGGGTTCTCCCGAATCCCGGCGACTGAACGGATGATCCGGCGTGCCGCCTCAGCCGGGAGTTTCCGGAGATCCCACCGGGCCCGGGCGGTGTATATGACCGTGCAGGTCATTCCTCCACACCGAACTCCTTCCGGATTTCATCCTCAGAATAGAGCCGGCCGGCCCTGATATCCTCCAGAGCTTCCTCGATACTACGGATGGCCTCTTCCGAGAGGGGCTCGTCATCGACGATATCCAGCAGACGGCCGATAACCTCATTGTACGACTCCTTTGGATGTCGTTTCAGGGCCTCCAGGCGGCTTTTGTTCGCCGGTGTAATCCAGACCGTGGTTGATACGTTAATGCCTATAGGCCATTACAGGGTAGAGAGTATGTGGTCAGGTTGCCGCACCGGTCTGGCCTCAACAGTTATCTCAGAAATGAGTGGATCGCCCCGTTCAGGAATATGGGACATCGCCATGAACCAGAGGCGGCCGTCTGTGCGATCTGCGCAATACCCATCCTGCCGTCGGGGAACGCCTATGAAGTGAATGAGCAGACCAATCCCGGACCACCACGTCGATATCCTGCCAACAGGACGACCCCGGTCCACCTCCCAGTCGCGCTCAGGATGGTCTGGCTCTATCTTTGCGGGGCTCGCGGGGCATGAGCGGGAGGACTCCCTCCGCAAGGGGGGAGGGGGATGATAAGCCTGGGAAGCCCGCTCGCGCAAGCGGGGGGTAGTTCACCAACCGACGATGGAGATCCAGGCGATGAGCCCGGGAGATGCCCGCTCCAGGTCAGTACTTCCGGTAGATCGTTGACCGATGACCGACTTCCACCACGACGACCAGGAGCACATCGTCATAGATGTTTAAAATAGCCCGGTATCTACCAACCCGGAGCGAGTAGAAAGGATTCTGACTACCTCCCTTTAGTCTCTTGACGTGCCGGATTGGATCCGGCTCCTGGGCGAGAGCCTCGACCTCATCGAGGATCCGGGTTCCGACACTCACGGGCAGGCGGGCGAGGTCCCGCAACACCGCCGACGTGAGTTTCACTTCGTACGCCATATTGCCTGCAGTTCGGCACGTGCCTCCTCCAGGGTATACAGGCGGCCGGCTTTGATATCGCGAAGGGACTCTTCGATTCCTCTGATTGCCTCGTCGCTGAGTGGTTCGTCGTCCTCGGCGGTGTCCATAAGCCGCCTGATCACGTCATCGAAGGTTTCGCGGGGGTAGCGCTTCATACCGACCAGCCGCTTCTTTGTCTCCTGAGACACCCATACCGTTGTCTGGGACATGCTATGCTCTATAGGAGTCTATTGGATATTACCATTGCGATCGTTCTGGTAGTGCTATAGGAAAGGTACTGAGGTAGCGTAACGAAAGTTCTGTAAAATTGAATTGGCCCTGGATCCAACCTAGATTTGGACAAAGGAGAAACAGGGCCATGGATCCCTTAGCGTTAATCGAAGATTATCTTTCCGATCAGGAGAAC
>DUVI01000025.1 GCA_012841065.1 Bacillota bacterium | reverse complement strand
GATTCTGAGTGGCCTACGTAATATACCTCGATTCTGCCCAGATCTTCTCCGAAATCAACATATTCCCCTATGTCCCAGGCAGGCAGCAAATATAAATCAGCAATAGAAAAAATAGTCGTTTCTGAGGCTACCTCTCAAAATAGCCCAGAACGAGAAATTGAGCCATTGTGGATAGATTTCTTCTACGGCAACAACGGTAGTGGCAAAACGACTATTTCACGGATGATACGGAATGGGCAAGAGTTGACATTTGGCAACGCTGCTCAAGCTGAAGAATTTGTCGTTTTTAATCGAGACTTTATTGACGAGGAACTCAAATTTGATATTATGCCCGGAGTCGTAATGCTCAGTAAAGAAGCCGGCGGATTCTTGAACCATCGTCGGCCGGCGGGAAGCCAACTCTACTATTTGCCCACCCAGCTCAAATCCCTTAGAATTGGTATCTGGAATAGCCGGTGGCGGGTTGTTGTTTCTTGCGTTAGCCTTTTCTGGTAAAATACTTAAGCCTGTAAAACACTTGCGTTCCATGAATGTTTTGGAATAGATTCGTGGATAATGAATAGATGTGTTCATCCCGTTTATGGGTGTAAGGAGGACCAGACTGTGAAGGTTACTACAGAGAAACTTGAAGGATCCAAAGTTGCGATTGATGTCGAATGTCCCAGCGAAGTGGTCAAAGAAGCTCTGACGCGTGCATACCGGAAGATAGTCCGGCAGGTGACCATCCCTGGTTTTCGCCGGGGAAAAGCTCCCAGGAGCTTGGTGCAACGGTATTACGGTGCAGAGCTCTTTGATGAAGCTGTGGAGGAAGCTCTGCCGGAGCAGTACATGAAAGCAGTTGAGGAGACAGGTATCGTTCCCGTAGATCATCCTGAGTTCTCCGACGTTCATTTTGTTGAAGGTGAGCCTCTCCGGTTCAGGGCTGTTGTATATGTAAAGCCTGAAGTAGAACTGGGAGATTATAGTTCTATCTCTGTTCCCTTTGAAGCTCCGTCGGTGTCCGAGCAAGACATTGATGAGCAAGTCGAGATGTTAAAGCAGCGGATGGCCGAATTAAGACCTATGGAAGAAGAGAAGCCTTTGGAGCCGGGCCACTATGCAACGTGCCAGGTGAAGTCGCTTGAGCCTAGCAAAATGGAATTTGAAGAAGACATCAATTACCTTGAAGTAGGCCGCCGGTATACGTTCATCCCGGGTATTGGGGAAGCCGTGGCCGGCATGGGCAAAGGTGAAGTAAAGCGGTTTACGGCTACCTATCCTTCCAAACAGGAGGATGAGGAGGACGTAACCATTGAGTTTGAGTTGGAAGTAAAGGAAGTATATGAAAGACATCTTCCCGAAGATGTTGAGGAGATAGCAAAGAACGTCGGTAAAGCTTCAGCAGAGGAACTCCGCAGCGACATTAGAGAACAGCTTATGGAAATGCGGATGAGAATGGCCCGTGAACAGCATTCTGAAAAGGTTGAAGAAGAGCTGTTGGAACAAGCTCATTGCGAAATTCCTGAAGTAATGATAACCCAGCGGGCCAGGACCCTTATGGAGAGGTTTATGAACAGGCTGGCCGAAGCACGGATGAATCTGGAAGATTATCTGGCGGCACAGGAGATGTCATTGGACAATCTCCAGGCCGATTTCAATAAACAGGCTGAGAAGGATGTATTGCGCGAACTGGTATTGGACGTGGTAGCTCAAACAGAGGATGTTCAGGTACTTGAAGAATCAGTCGACCGCGTGGTAGAAGGACTGGCTGCTGAAATGAACCAGGATCCAAAAGCGGTCAAGACCACTCTGGAAATCAGGGGAGTCCTCGATGACATACGCAGCCAGCTCAGGCGCATTGAAGCTCTGAAGCTCGTTGCGTCGAGGGCGGCAGATAATGCCGGTACTCCCTTGCCTCCGGAGGAAGTGCCGGAAAACGAGGACGATTCCGGAGAGGCGGAAGCCAAGACCGAGGCTAACGCAGAGACCGGTGAGGCACAAGCCACACAAGCCGGTGAGACCGGAGCCGTAGCCGGAGCTTTCGCGGCTGAAACCGAACCCGGCACCGAAGTGCCTGAAACCCAGGCCGAAGATACTCAACCTGAATGAAGCACGGGCAAGCCTTATGATCCGGACTGAGACATATGTGTGATGGTTTTTCCGTGACCGGCACGGGAAGTCAAGCAGCGCAAGTATTGCAGGCAGCAGCCAAAGCTATGCACATAGTGTATAATGAATAGTAGTTGAAAGTTCTGAAAACGGGCTAGCGGGGATTTGATTGGGAAATCATATGATTTGGGGGGTGCAACCTGTGAGTTACCTGGTACCTATGGTTGTTGAGCAAACAGGACGCGGCGAGAGAGCGTACGATATTTACTCGCGGCTCCTTAAGGATAGAATAGTATTTGTAGGGGCGCCTGTTGACGACCAAATGGCTAACCTGGTCGTGGCCCAGCTGTTGTTTCTTCAGGCGGAAGACCCTGATAAGGAAGTATCGGTATATATAAACTCTCCGGGAGGATCAGTCACCGCCGGATTAGCTATCTATGACACGATGCAGCACATTAAGCCTCCGGTGTCCACAATATGTGTGGGACTTGCAGCCAGCATAGCTGCAGTGATTTTGGCCGGAGGAACTCCCGGGCGCAGGTTCTGTTTGCCGAATGCCAAAACCCTGATTCACCAGCCTCTGGGCGGAGTGCAGGGTCAGGCAACGGAAGTTCAGATAATGGCAAAGGAAATTCTCAGGACCAAGCAGAGAATCAACCAACTGCTAGCCAAACACACAGGTCAGCCCATTGAGAAGATTGAGAGGGACACAGAAAGGGATTATTGGCTGAACGCAGAAGAGTCCAAAGCTTATGGCCTGATTGACGAAATCCTTCTTCCCGGTCCCAAGTCGGCCAAGTAAATTGGGGTGAAAGGATGTCCAAATTCGAAGAGCAGAAGGGTTTGAAGTGCTCATTTTGCGGCAAATATCAAGACCAGGTGAACCGGCTCATTGCGGGGCCGGGTGTGTATATTTGCAACGAGTGTATTGACCTGTGCAATGAGATCATTGCAGAGGAGTTGAGCGAAGAGGCAGAACACGATCTGCGAGACGTTCCCAAGCCAAAGGAGATAAAGGCTTTCCTTGACCAATATGTGATTGGCCAAGAGAGAGCCAAGAAGATGCTGTCAGTGGCTGTTTACAACCATTACAAGCGCATAAGCAGATTCCACGGCGATGCCGACGACGTTGAAATCCAGAAGGCCAACATCGTGATGTTAGGCCCAACCGGGTGTGGGAAGACGTACCTCGCTCAGTCTTTGGCTAAGTTCTTGAACGTACCTTTTGCCATCGCAGACGCCACTACCCTCACTGAAGCAGGGTATGTAGGTGAAGATGTAGAGAACATCCTGTTGCGACTCGTTCAGGCAGCAGACTATGATATTGAGAAGGCCGAGCGGGGAATTATATACATCGATGAGATAGACAAGATCGCACGGAAGTCTGAGAATCCGTCTATAACCCGGGATGTTTCGGGAGAAGGAGTTCAGCAGGCGCTTCTCAAGATCCTTGAGGGCACCATAGCCAACGTGCCTCCTTTGGGTGGCAGGAAGCATCCTCACCAGGAGTTCATCCAGCTGGATACCACAAACATCCTGTTCATCTGCGGGGGTGCGTTCGAAGGGATAGACAAGATCATTCAGAGCCGGATAGGCCAGAAAACCATGGGGTTCACGTCTCAGCCGAGATCCCGGAGGGACACTGCTATAGGAGAGATTCTGGCGCAGATTCAGCCGCAGGATCTGCTCAAGTATGGCTTAATCCCTGAGTTGGTAGGCAGGGTTCCGATAATAGTCACTTTGGATGCACTCAGCGATGATGATCTTGTTAGGATACTGGTTGAACCAAAGAACGCCTTGGTGAAGCAGTACCAGAAGATGTTCATGATGGACGGTGTACGCCTGGAGTTTGAAGATGAAGCAATCCGGGCTATAGCCCACGAAGCCAGCCGTAGAAATACCGGGGCCAGGGGGCTGAGGGCAGTGATCGAAGATACGATGCTCGAAATCATGTACGATCTACCTTCGCGTTCTGACATTACCAAGTGCGTGATTACCCGGGATGTGGTGTTATCCAAGGCTCCTCCGGTGTTTGTGACTGCAGATACCAGGTCAAGGCCAAAAGAAGAGACTGCGTAAGCTTAGCAGCGCATATGAGCCCCGGCACTTCCATGCGAATGCCGGGGTGGTTTCGTTCCGGATCCTGCTTCCCCGTTGCCGGCTAAGGCTCCTCAAAGCGTCTCAGGTTGCTACATGTTGAAAGCCTGGGATGGCAATACTAAACCTGTGAACAGGCCGGTTCGGTTAAAGTGGGCAGGGGCGGAACATGAATCCAGGCATTTTGATATATCTTCAATTGCTTCTTACAATAGTCATGGGGCTTTACTTCTGGAATCTCCTGAAATCCCAGGAGGGCCAGAAGGTGGTCATGGGGAAGGAATCCCGGAAGGAACTGGAGCGGCTGAAGCAGCTCAGGCAAGTAAGGCTGAGTGAGCCTTTGACCGAGAAAACCCGACCCCGGACCTTGGATGAAGTGGTAGGTCAAACAGACGGGATAAAAGCGCTTCGGGCTGCTCTATGCGGGCCAAATCCTCAACATGTGATATTGTACGGGCCTCCCGGAGTGGGCAAGACTGCAGCCGTCCGGCTGGTGCTTCAAGAGGCCAAGAAGAATCCTGCCTCCCCCTTCAAGGGCGATGCCAAAATGATCGAGGTAGATGCAACCATAGTGAGGTTCGACGAAAGAGGCATCGCAGATCCCTTGATCGGTTCTGTCCACGACCCTATTTACCAGGGGGCAGGAGCCCTCGGGCTTGCCGGAGTTCCACAGCCCAAGCCCGGGGCTGTATCCCGGGCACACGGCGGGATACTGTTTCTTGATGAGATCGGGGAACTGCACCCTGTTCAAATGCAGAAACTGCTCAAGGTATTAGAAGACAGAAGGGTGTTTCTCGAGAGCGCCTATTACTCAAAGGACAACTCAAACATTCCCGAATATGTTCACGACATTTTCGAAAACGGGCTTCCCGCTGATTTCCGGCTCGTCGGTGCTACTACCAGTTCCCCCGAAGCCATCCCACCCGCACTGCGTTCTCGCTGTATAGAGGTATTTTTCCGCGCATTGTCGCCTGAAGAAGTGGGGTTAATCGCCCAAGGTGCGGCACGCAAAGCTGGAGTAGGCATAGAGGCGGAAGCTGTGGAAGTGATCAAACGGTATGCCCAAAACGGCAGGGAGGCGGTCAACTTCGTACAGTTGGGAGCCGGCCTGGTTGCAGTAGAAAACCGCCGTACTATAACTTTGCAGGATGTGGAGTGGATCGTATCCCAGGGGCGCCACACTATGAAGCCGGAAATCAAGGCGCCTACCCGGCCGGTTGTCGGGTTGGCTTTGGGCCTTGCTGTATCCGGGCCGGGAACGGCTACGGTTATTGAGGTGGAAACCCAGGCCATTGCAGCACAAGATACGGGTAAAGGCCGCTTGACTGTCACAGGAGTAATCGAAGAAGAACATCTTGGGAAGACAGGACATACTTACAAAAGAAAGAGCATGGTAACATCGTCGATAGACAATGTGCTCACCGCCCTGGCCTGCCACACCGGTATCAGGCCTTACGATTTTGACCTCCATGTGAATTTCCCCGGAGGAACACCTGTAGACGGCCCTTCAGCCGGGCTTGCTATAGCGGTAAGTGTCTATTCTGCGATTACGGGCAAGCCTGTCATGGCGCTTACAGGTTTTACAGGCGAGGTTTCGATTAGAGGGGAAATCAGGGCGGTGGGCGGCGTTGAGCACAAGCTTTGGGCCGCGGGAGAAGCCGGGCTCAAGCGTGTGTTCATTCCGGAGGCGAATTGGCAGGAGAGATATCTTGACCGCAGCATCGAAGTGATCCCCGTAAGCACCCTTGGTCAGATTATCGAACTGATGTTTTCAGATATAGCAATCGCTTCAGGGGTGGCGATAAACTAGTATGTACAACGGTACAATGTGAGTTTGGGAAGATAATACCTCGCGGCTGCACAATCACAATCCCAATGAGTCCTGTGGGCGACCGATAAGCCGTTGGCGTCCTGCGTTAAGGACAAGCTAAATTGGCCGCTTTGTAACAGTGCAGGAAAATTTAGCGATGAAATAGGCAATATAGAAGCAGGTACATTAACTGGTAGGTATTCCCATTTTTAACATACGCCCTAGAAGGACTTCCATTGTTATAAAGAGAATACGGAAAATACGTTTATACTGTGTCACTCAGGCTTTTAGTCACGCAATATGATGTGACTGGATGATGAGGATAATGCGGGAGGTGGTCAAACATGAGTGAAGCGAGAGATGCTGTTCGGAAGTCCTACCCGCTTTTGCCATTGAGAAATGTGTTAGTGTTTCCGGGTATAACCATTTCCCTTGAGGTTGGACGGCCAAAATCGCTCAAAGCTGTGGATATTGCACGGGCTTCAGGGAACGAGTTGGTCATGTGCGCGCAAAAGAGCACAGAGATTACAGACCCTACGCCCGAAGATATATATAGCGTAGGCACCTTGGGAAAAATCAAGGAAGTTGCCAAGACTACGTCGGGCAACCTTCGCATAGTTGTGGAGGGTATCAGGCGCGTAAGGATTGGTGCTTACGATGTCTTTGATCCGGCCTATATGGTTACTGCGGAAAATCTGCCTGAACGGCGTCTTGGTCCGGATGAAAACAAAATTCTGGTCAAGACGCTTATGGAGCAGTACGAGGAGTATGTGGGAGTTACCAGAAACGTGCCTGCTGAGACCTTGATTTCAATCGCCGGGGTGAGTGAAGCAGGGCACCTGTGCGATACTGTGACAACCCACATACCCATACCCATTTCCGAAAAGCAAGAATTGCTTGAGACAGTGTCAATAACCGAGCGGACTGAAATGCTGCTTGATGTGCTCAACAGGGAAATAGAACTTGCAAGCCTGGAGAAGCGGATCAATCTCCGGGTGCGCAGGCAAATTGAGAGGAGCCAGAAGGAGTACTGGCTGCGGGAGCAAATGAAGGCCATCCAGAAGGAACTGGGAGACAGGGGCGACGGTCCGAGCGAAGCTGAAGAATTCAGGCAAAGGGTGGAAGAAGCCGGCCTTCCTGATGACGCGAAGGAACGGGCGCTACGAGAAATCGCCCGTCTCGAGAAAATGCCGCAAGCTTCGGCTGAGGCCGTGGTTGTAAGGACATATCTGGAGTGGCTGGTTTCGCTGCCGTGGAACGAGGCTACCGAAGATACCATTGACGTTGAAAACGCCAAGAGAATCCTGGATCAAGATCATTACGGGCTCGATGAGCCTAAAGAGCGGATACTTGAGTACCTGGCAATCCGCAAGCTGGTCAGCAAGCCCAGGGGGCCCATCCTGTGCTTCATCGGCCCTCCCGGAGTTGGGAAGACTTCATTGGGCCAGTCTATAGCCAGGGCATTGGGACGCAAGTTCGTGAGGATTTCCCTTGGCGGAGTGAGGGATGAAGCTGAGATCAGAGGCCACAGGCGCACTTACATCGGGGCGCTTCCAGGGCGGATTATCCAGGGGCTGAGAAACGCGGGCTCCAAGAATCCAGTATTTCTCATGGATGAGATCGATAAGCTGGCGTCCGATTTCAGGGGCGATCCTGCAGCGGCTCTGCTTGAAGTGCTCGATCCTGAGCAGAACCATCAGTTCTCTGACCACTACCTTGAGGTTCCCTTTGACCTGTCCAAGGTGATGTTCATCACTACAGCCAACTCGAGCCATTCAATTCCGAGGCCGCTTCTGGACCGGATGGAAGTGATAACCCTGCCCGGGTACACTGAAGAAGAGAAGGTTGAGATTGGAAGCAAGTTCCTGGTTCCCAAGATGCTCAACGAACACGGGCTGACTTCGTCAAACCTTACTATACGCAGGAATGCACTCAAGGAGATCATCAGATCGTATACACGTGAAGCCGGAGTAAGGAATCTTGAAAGGCAGATTGCGACCATATGCAGGAAAACCGCCAAAGATGTGGTCGCAGGCAACAAGAAGCGGGTTGTCGTTACAGCCAAGAACGTAAACAAGTATCTGGGCATTCCAAAGTTCAGGCACGGGCAGGCCGAGAAGGAAGACCAGGTGGGTGTCGCTCTTGCCCTTGCAGTAACTGAGTTTGGCGGCGATGTAATGCCTTGTGAAGTGAGCGTGGTTAAGGGTAAAGGCAAGCTCACCCTCACAGGGCAGCTAGGAGACGTCATGAAGGAATCTGCCCAGGCGGCTTTGAGTTACCTGAGATCCCGGAGTGCAGACCTTGGCCTGGAACCAGACTTCTATGAAAAGGTGGATATCCACGTTCATGTGCCCGAAGGTGCCATACCGAAAGACGGGCCGTCGGCAGGGATAACCATGGCTTCCGCCATTGCGTCTGCCCTCACAGGCAAGCCTGTTAAGCATGACCTGGCCATGACAGGGGAGATAACCCTGAGAGGGCGTGTGCTTCCCGTGGGCGGGGTCAAAGAGAAGGTGCTGGCCGCCCACAGGGCGGGTGTTTCCAAGGTGATCCTGCCTTTGGACAACAAGAAGGATCTGGAGGATATCCCTGACAACGTGAGGAACGACATCGATATTGAACCGGTAGCTCACATGGACCAGGTGCTTGCCATAGCCCTTTCAGGCGCCGAAAACCCGGAACTCGAGGCGTTTGCCTGTCTTGACGGCTTGAAACAGGGACAAGACGTGGCGGCGAACCATGTAAGTTAATAAGCCGGCGGGTAAGTGTTAATGTAGCCCTTGCAGGTATGTCCAGTCTGGTCTGCCTGCAAGGGTTGTGTGTTATCCGGGGCCGGCAGACGAGTCAGTTACCTCCCAACTCAGGAAGCTAATGTTACCTCTTCCCGGAATTGCACCCCCCGGTTTAGCAGGTAATCTGCATAGTATGTCGAATCTGTCTGAGTCACGGAAATGCCGGCTTAGGTGCAGGTTTGTTGCCCACGGCAGTGGCGAAGGGAGGTGGCCCCTTATTTTTTTGGGGCGTTGATTTGCGGACAACGAGAGACTCAGACATCGTATTGACCGGCACCATGGTCCGCCTCCGGGCGGTTACCGAGGAGGACCTGCCAAAACTTGTGGAATGGGATGAGGATGAGGAGATTTCCAGGTGGGCGGGAAAAAAGTTCTCATGCAGGTCAGAAGCCAGGGATTGGTACCTCGACAAGCCCCCTGCCAACAAGAGGACCTTCATGATTGAAACTCTTGACGGCGAACTCATCGGAGAAGTTGAAATCCTTAACATATGTTGGAGGGTACATACAGGTGAATTGAGGGTGGTTATAGGTGAGAAAGATCACTGGAACCAGGGCCTGGGCACAGATGCTGTAGCTACGTTTACCAGGTGGGTTTTTGACACGTACTCAATCAAGACTATTTATCTCAGGGTGGACAAGGACAATCACAGGGCAAGGAGATGCTATGCCAGGGCCGGGTTTAGACCTGTGGGGCAGCTCAAGTTTTCGCCTGACAGAAATATAGGCCCCGGTGTGTCAAGACATCTCATATTGATGATGATAACCAAGAGTGAGTGGCACAAACAGGCACTTGCCTAGACGGGGACCGGGTTGCAATTTCCGGCACAACCTGTGTAAGTCACGAAAGAAGCTTCAGTCAAATCTGAAGCTTCTTTCGCATCTGTATCAGTATCCAATCATATTGGCTGACAGTGCTGCACCTCAGGCTTTATTGGCCCGCCGGCTCTTCAATCTTCAGACCCAGTTGCCACGCGAAGAATCCCCAGATGTTTGCTTGCTCGTCAACTGCTTTATACAGGGGCTTACCCACACCGTGGCCTGCATCAGCTTCTACGGTCAAAAGGATCGGGCCTTTGGACGGAGTCCTTGAGGATACATCTTGGAGTAATGCGGTCATTTTCCGTGCATGCATGGGATCAACCCGGGTGTCGGACTCGGCGGTATAGGTGTACATAGCAGGGTAAGATACGTTTTCCTTGACATTATGGTACGGCGAATATGCGTAAAGCCACTCAAACGCCTCGGGGTCGTCAGGATCTCCATACTCGGAACACCACAAGTAGGCTATGAGGAACTTGGGGTATCGCACCATATCAAGCAGGGGAACCCCGCAAACAACCGCTCTAAACAGGTCCGGGCGTTGGGTGAGTGCGGCACCCACGAGCAAGCCGCCGTTGCTCCGCCCCCAGATGCCCAGGTGTCTCGTGTCGGTGTAGCCTTTTTCTATCAGGTACTTGCCTGCGTAGATGAAATCGTCGAAAACATTCTGTTTGTTCTCGCGCATACCGGCCCTGTGCCAGTCTTCTCCGTATTCGCTGCCTCCCCGTAAGTTGGCTGAGGCGTAGATTCCGCCTGACTCAATCCACGGCACTATTGCCGGCGAGTATGCCGGCGTTCTGCTGAGGTTGAAGCCGCCGTAGCCTGAAAGCACTGTGGGCACAGGTTGGGCATTAGATATGTCCAAGTCGCGCCGTTTGACGATGAACATGGGGATCCTGGTCCCGTCTTTGGAAGTGTAGAACACCTGCTCTATAGTCGCCACGCCCGGGTCTACCGCTTTGGCGCTTTCCAGGACAACTTCAGGTGTTGCGCCACTTCCGGTGTTGCACCTGTAAATTGACGGCGGTACAAGGAACGATTCAAACCTGAAGTAGAAGGCGTTACTGTCCAAGCTTGCAGTCATCCCGGTGACAGTCCCAAGGGCGGGCAGGGGGACTTCCCTTACAAGCTGTCCGTCAAGGGTGTAGATGTACAGGTGTGATACGGCGTGTTTCAACCCGGACACAATTATATGGCCTTTAGCAAATTCCACTCCGTCGATTGTCAAGTCGGGAGACTCAGGTATCAGGGTTTTCCAGTTGTCCATGACAGGATTTGTGACGTCTACCGCAACTACCTTGTACCTGGGAGCTTGGAAGTTGGTTATCATGTAGAGCGTTTCACCTATAATCCTGCCGTAAAATATCGCATCTTCGCCCTCTACTATGGGCGTAAACTGCGCGCCCTGAATCTCTTCATTGCGGACGTAGAGGTCAGTCCTATTCCAACCGTAGCTCACGGTAAGCAGCAGGTATTTGCCGTCGTCTGACAGGGATGTGCCGTAGGATAGCTCTTTGGGGCGGCCTTCTCCGAATATTTTGGGGTCGCTGTCAGGATTTGTTCCCAACTCGTGAAAGTAGATGTGCCGGTTGTAGTTCTCTTCATCAGGTGGAACTTCACCGGGTTTGGGATATCTTCCGTAGTAGAACCCCTGGTTGTCTTTTTTCCATGTGACGCCTGCGTACCTGGTTCTCTCGATCCTTTCAGGCAGCAGCTCTCCGGTCTCCACGTTTAGGATATGGAGAACGCTCCATTCGTCTCCCCTTTGCGAGAGCCCATAAGCCAGCATTGACCCGTCGGGAGAGGGATACCACCAGTCAAGCGCTACTATTCCTGAGGTGCCTTCTTGGTTTGGATCGACCAGGACCCGCGGGCTGTTTCCGCTTTCGCCTGCTTGCTCCGGCATCATGACCATCAGCACCGGTTGGTTTTTTCCATGTATACGCTTGGTGAAAAACAACCTGTTTCCCCTGAGCACAGGTGATCCTACTGTATCCTGGGACATCAGTTGAGATATGCGTTGTGCTATTGATCTGCGTTCAGGAAGCTGTTTGAACACAGCATTTGTTCTCATATTTTGGGCTTGGGTCCATTCCTGCACCTCGGGAGACGTGCCGTCTTCTAACCAGCGGTAAGGATCTTTAATCTCAACACCGTGGACTGTGTCAGTCACAATTCGCCGAGGGGCACTTGGCGGATCAGGAATTTGTACCTGGCGTGTGTGTGCCACTGAAATCAATCCTTCCTGTATGTTATTGGATGACTGACGGGCTTCCGGTCAGAGGCTTGACTGTCACACTTAAATCCCCGGACTCTTTGGGGTCAAACAGCTGTGACGCTAAGCTTCCAGCCCGCACAAGGTAAGGACCTGGGATATGCTGTCCAGAATGTAGTCGGGATTTTGGGCTTCAACAGCTTCCTTTGGAAATGCCCCATAGGTGACGCCGGCAGTTTTTATGACCGGAACGGCCGGCCTTGGGCATGACCAACCGGACGCTTCCGCTTTATCCTCAAGGAAGCGTAGGGCGTTCTTGGCCGAGGCGATATCCCAGGGGCTGTCACCGACCATGAGGGCCTTAAGCGGGGATGCTTGGTTGAGACATGCTAAGTCTTGGGTATATCCGAGCAGTTCCAATGCTTTGAGAACCGGGGCAGGGTGTGGCTTATTTTCGGAAGTATCCTCACAGAAAACAGCGGCGTCAAACAAGTGCCTGATACCTGCTATTCCTAGCCCCACCGTTGCGGTTTTCTGTCTTTTTGACGTTACCAGCGCAATCCTGACCCCGGTAGCTTTCAGAGTGTGCAAGACGTCCACTGCTCCAGGATACGGCTTTACATAGTCTTTGTGGATTTCCAGGTTATGTGTTTCGTATACTTCACAAGCTTGTGCTGCTTGGCCCGGAAGGAGGCTTGAGAACTGATCGTAAACCGGTAGTCCCATATATGGGCGCAGTTCTTCGTGCTTGGGCGTTCTTCCTGTAAAGTGCCTGATAGTGTACCTAAGTGACTCGTATATTGCCTGGGTTGTGTTGAGCAAGGTGCCGTCCAGGTCGAACAATACGACGTGGAATGCGCCTTGCGGTGTGTTCACTGATGGGTTCTTTGAAGATGACTTAGGCTCATGGTTAGCTTCAGTTTGAGATATATGTATGGATGTTCGGGCTTGTGCCATTGCTACGATAACACCTCATGATCTAATAGTACGATACGTTGATGTTCAGATTCTCCGGCCGCGATGCTTATCCTGCTTGCTGACACTATGATGTCCCGAGCAATTCCCGGCAGGTCCGGCAAGTTGTCCGGTGGATCGGCCCAGATAAAGGGAAACCCAGGTAAGTAGCAGAACTAGTACCGAACTGACAAGCAGGTCACGTATTGGGCCAGGAGACAGACAGGCGGGGCCAGGAGGAGGCGGGAATATCATAATGGCAGTCCTTGTAGTAGCACTTAAGTGTATCTGTTGGGTGGTTGTGTTTGCAGTGACCGCGATTTTGATAGTGCTGGCTTTGCCTATTTCGATGAGCGCTTCGGGTTGTATTACGGTTGAGGACAATACGGAACAAGTTTTGCGCATGCTGGACGCTGAGGACCCGGGTGAAATCGGCTTGTTTGTGTACGATTATACACTCACGCTTAAGTGCAGGGCACTCCTTGGACTGGTTGCTGCGCGGATGTCTGATTCAACAGGTTCTGAGTTGCGGATACTGGGAATCAGGGTGCCGTTGGACAAGGCCTGGAAGGCCGGGACCTCAGGTAAACCCCGCAAGTCTGAACCGCCCAATTGGCAGCACAGCCATAACTCTTCGCGGAGTACCGGTTCCTCAGGTGAATCACCTAAGACCGATGACGCCAAGACTTCTGAAACACCAAGCGAGGGCAATCCGGATAATCCCAGGCAGGATAACAGGAAGGGCAAGAAGATTAGACTCAGTGAGATAAAGCAATACCTTTCTCCTGGGGTGAGGGCCAGAGTAATAGGTCTGCTCAAATCGTTGTTTAAGGCATTTCACTTGGACTCAGATTTGGATATTGAGTTGGGGCTTTTCGATCCTTCACATACCGGGATGGTTTTCGGCCTGTTTTCGGCTTTTGCCGGTTCCCTTGGCATAAGTGGCGTAAGGCTTCGCCCAAATTTCGAGGACCAGGGGATTGCCGCCCAGGGGCGTGTATCTATGTGGATGGTGCCTCTACATGTGGTCCTGATTGGGGCGCGATTCATGCTGGCTCCTGAAATCAGGGAACTTTGGTGGAAAAAGCGGAATAGCACCGAAGCGTGACCTGTCAAGCTTGGGTACGTATGGATCGTATGAAAATTACCCGCAGTGGCATGGTTCCATGTAATGGCGGCCGTGCCGTTAGAAGAAGCAGATTACAGAGGGGAGGTGGAACCATGGAACATTTAAGTTCAATTGAAGCGTTAGGCTCTCAACTTGAGAAATTCATCTCAACCAAAACTGTGTTTGGAGAACCTGTGGTTGCAGGCCGGGTTACCTTGATTCCGATTCAGTCAGTATCGTTTGGCTTCGGTTCAGGCAGCGGCAAGGGCGGGAACGAAAAAGACACAGGCGCAGGTGCAGGTTCAGGCGGAGGAGCTGCACTCAGGCCCTTGGCCATAGTTGCAGTCAGGGACGACGGAGACGTGCAGGTGTTCACCTTCGAAGGCAGGGGTATAGCTGACAAGATCATTGAAAGGCTCCCTGAGGTGATATCCAAGGTCAGCCTGGCAATGCCTAAGAAGCCCAAAGCCAAGGACGCGGATAAGGACAAGGGCGGAGAAGCACCTGAAGGGGAAGCTAAAGACGAACCTGGGGCATCTGAGGAAACCGTCTAGATCTGTGAACCCCGGCACTGAGACTAAAGAATTGATTGCATGGAGCGGGGCGGCCGGTTGAGTTGGCGCCTCGCGAAGTTTTTTGAGTAGCGGTGTCTGCATGACAGGTTTTTTGGCAAAAGTGACCTTTTGTTGTTGGCAAGCGTGTATGTTTGCGTTATAATCAAGGTGATTGTGAGTGTGCTCACAAAGTTAAAACTGAACAGTCATATTGAAAACCGAACAGTGTATGTTCCTGCGGGGAGGGGCTAAGTCCCTGAACTTTAGGGATTTTGATGCGGCAAAGTAAATGTAGCTTCTGCAAGCTCCGTTTGTGGGATATTTTGCGGTGTTTGCTGAAACGGATACCTTAAGAGTTAACCTCCGATCAAAGCCCGTCCTCGCGACGGGCTTTACGCATTTATGAGGGGGGTAGAAGATGAACAGCAGCAGTGAGACCGCTTCAAAGGCAGGCAGCACCCAAGCTGACGCCGGTGCCAGGAGGATTGCTGTAGTGGGGATTGTAGTTACTGAGCGGCTCAAGAGCGCACCCAAAGTCAACCAAGTGCTCAGCGACTACGCCCACATAATCATCGGGCGGATGGGTATTCCCTACAGGGACCGCTGTGTTTCCGTGATTGCTTTGATAGTGGATGGTGACACTGACAACCTTGGGGCAATGACCGGAAAACTTGGGAGCATTCCTGGGGTTAAAGTGAGGACCGCCATCACAGTGTAGTGAAGTTGCAGGCATTTATTGGATAGACAGTCGGAGCACCGGGGTGAGAGCTGATGACAACCGGCACAACTTGGCAAGAAGCGAATACCAATGGGGCTTATCAGCAAGCGCTTGAACGGATAGCCCAGGGGGTTTCTGCTGAACGCCATGAGATCGGCCTGGTCTTGTCACCTGAAACCGCCGGGGACGAGTTTGGCCTACTTGAGGCCGCCCACAATGCCCGGCTTGGCAATATGGGGCGTCAGGTCCATGTAAGAGGCATCATCGAATTCTCCAACTACTGCAGGCAAGATTGCCTCTACTGCGGCCTCAGGCGGAGCAACGCCAAGCTGAGGCGGTACAGGATGTCCCCTGAGCAAATCGTAGAGGCGGCAGCATTTGCGCTTGAGTTCCATGGCTTCGGTACGATTGTGCTCCAGTCAGGTGAGGACCCGGGCTATCCGGCAGATGCCATTGCGTATGTAGTGAAGGCCATAAGGCAGTTGGGGCCTGCAGTAACTCTGAGCGTAGGGCAGAGGCCTTATGAGGACTATGAACTCTGGAGAAAAGCAGGCGCCGACAGGTTCTTGCTCAAATTCGAGACTTCTGATCCCAACCTGTTTAAGGAACTCAATCCCAGCACCACATTGGATGAGCGGCTCCAGTGCCTCATGAACTTAAGAAAACTCGGATACCAGATAGGAACCGGGATTATCCTCGGGCTACCGGGCCAGACACGGCAAATGATCATCTGCGACTTATTGCTCCTCAAGGAACTCGACCCTGAGATGGTCAGCGTTGGTCCCTTTATCCCTCATCCTGGAACACCTTTGGGAAAAGCCGGTGCAACGGCTAAACGTGACCCAGCGAGATTAATCAGGGCGACTTTGCGGGCTGTTGCATTGTCCCGCTTGATGGTGCCCTTGGCCCATATTCCGGCAACCACTGCATTGGGCGTGATTGGGAAAGGTTCAAGGGATTGGGTTGAGTGGGCGGGCGATTACATCCTCAAGGTACTTGGGGACAAGGGTGGATCCGGGTGGCGGGCTTCAGCCGGTGATTGGAGTGATCCCAGGGCCCTTGCGCTTGTATGTGGAGCCAACGTGATTATGCCCGACGTAACCCCCAAGGTGTTCAGGGACTCCTATGAGATATATCCAGGTAAAGCGGGTTCAGATGGTGAAGAGCTTTCAGGAACAATCAAGAGCATTAGAACAATGGTTCAGAACTTGGGCATGTCAATTGCCTCCGGCAGGGGCGACAGCCCGAAACCACAGTTTACTGCAAAGAGGTGTCCAGCAGAATCCCGGTCCGGAATCACCGGTGAAGGCTTTGGTGCAGGCAAGGAAGTTTAGATGAATGGAGAGGAGTGTCCGTTGTGAGGACTGAGCGTCAAGAAGCAACATTTATAGATGAGCAAAGGATAGTAGAGGTACTGGAAGCGGGCAAACGGTACAGCCCGTCGGCCATAAGGGATGTTGTGTCCAAGTCCCTGGAACTTAAGGGGCTGGAGCTTGAACAGTTGGCAGCATTGCTGTGGGTCGATGATCCGGAACTGGAAAATGAGATCTACAGTGCGGCACGGAAGATCAAAGAGCACATATACGGCAAGCGGCTGGTGTTCTTCGCACCTCTTTACGTCTGCAATTTCTGTGTGAACAACTGCAAGTATTGCGGGTACAGAGCCAGCAACCGTTTTCCCAGGCGCAGGCTGACCATGGAGGAGATCAGCCAGGAGGTCAGGGTAATACTAGACATGGGCCATAAGCGCATTGCCCTCGAAGCCGGCGAGGACCCGGCCAATTGCCCGATTGAATACATCGTTGAAGCAATGAATCAAATCTATGCAACCACTTCAGGCAATTCCGGCATAAGGCGGATTAACGTAAACATAGCGGCCACTACAGTTGATGAGTACAAGATGCTGAAAGATGCAGGCATTGGCACCTATGTGCTCTTCCAGGAAACCTACCACCGGGAAACCTACAAGGATATGCACTCGGGCCCTAAGGCGGATTACGACTGGCACACAACTGCCATGGACAGGGCCTTCGCTGCAGGTATTGACGATGTAGGGCTTGGAGTGCTGTTTGGGCTTTACGACTGGCGGTTTGAAACAGTGGGCTTGCTGATGCACGCTCAATATTTGGATAAGACGTACGGAGTAGGGCCTCACACCATTTCTTTCCCCAGGTTGCGCGCGGCGTATGGCATATCACTTATAAACTTCCCACACCTTGTAAGCGATGTCGACTTCAAGCGTATCGTAGCCTCTCTGCGCTTGGCCGTTCCCTATACTGGCATGATTCTGTCAACCAGAGAAGAGCCTGTGTTCAGGGAAGAAGTGATTGCCCTGGGTATTTCCCAGATAAGCGCCGGATCCATGGTCGGTGTAGGCGAGTACAGCGAGAAGAAAGAAAGAGAGGACCATGCGGACACACCCCAGTTTGACGTAGGCGACCACAGGAGCTTGGATCAGATTATTCACCACTTGTTGCCTGACGGATACATTCCCAGCTTCTGCACTGCGTGTTACCGCACAGGCAGGACCGGAGAGAACTTCATGGATCTTGCCAAGAGCGCCCATATCCACGAGATGTGCCAGCCCAACGCCGTGCTTACCTTCCAGGAATACCTGTGCGATTATGCATCGCCTGACACAAGGCAAAGGGCAATTCCCGCCATTGAGAAGGCCCTCATGGAAATCGAGAATGAAGCATTCAGGAAGGAATGTATAAACAGGCTCGAACGGATAAAGGCAGGCGAACGGGATTTGTATTTCTGACCTGGGCAGCGACGAGACGTACGGCATGTACAGCGTGTGCGAGATGGTACGTGATGACCGAATGAGGAGGAGAACAGGGATGAGTTTGAGCAAGACTCCCAGGGCCAACCGGATACACATCGGCATCTTCGGTCGGCGGAATGCGGGCAAATCAAGCCTCATAAATGCAATCACCGGTCAGGATATAGCTTTGGTTTCTGATACCCCCGGTACTACTGCCGATCCGGTGTATAAGTCCATGGAACTTCCCGGGGCAGGGCCAGTGGTGTTCATCGATACACCAGGCATAGATGATGTGGGAGGCTTGGGGCAAGCCAGGGCTGAAAGGGCGCTGAAGATACTGGGAAGCACAGATGTCGCCGTGCTGGTAGTCGACCCTGCCTCTGGTTTTGAGGAGCCTGAGGAAGCACTGCTTGAGGCGGTGATTTCTAAGTCGGTACCGGTAGTGACGGTGGTTGCCAAGCAAGACACTTGGGCGGATGCAGCTTGTCTGGAGGATGCGCGGGCCAAAGTCAAAGCGTTCTTCAGCCAAAGGCTCCAAGCCCGCCTGCAAGAAGCCGCTCAAGAAGCCACGCCGGAAGAGCCAGCCGTACGGCCGGAAGCCCGGGAAGCACCCTCAAAGGCCAGGTCCAAAGCAGATAGCGCTTCCTGTAAGGCGGCATCTGAACCGGTGGTCTTGGGAGTGAGTGCTGTCACAGGGGAAGGAGTCAGCGAACTTACCCTCAGGTTAAGCCGGCTCATCAAGGATGCATTCGCCGATTCAGAACCTGCCATTGTAGGGGACTTGCTTGGGGCAGGTGACACTGTGTTTCTGGTTGTCCCTCTGGACCTGCAGGCTCCCAAAGGCAGGTTAATCCTGCCTCAGGTTCAGGTGATAAGAGACCTCCTGGATCATGATTGCCCAGCCGTCATGGTAAAAACCAGATATCTCGCAGATGCTTTGGAGAACTCAAAACAGCCGCCTGCCCTGGTAATCACTGATTCCCAGGTGTTCGGCGAAGTAGATGCCATATTGCCCGAGAGCATTCCTCTTACGTCATTCTCGATTCTGTTTGCCCGATACAAGGGGGATCTGGATGAACTCGCTAGAGGCGCACGGGCGCTGGCTGGTCTCAAGCCTTACGATAAGGTGCTCATCGCCGAAGCATGCACCCATCATCCTATCGCCGATGACATCGGCACGGTCAAAATCCCAAGATGGCTTGAGGAAAAGGTCGGAGGCCCCCTGGAGTTTTCGTGGCAAAGGGGTGCTGATTATCCCGGAGATCTCAGCCAATACAAGGTCATAATCCATTGCGGAGGGTGTATGCTCAACAGGCGGGCCATGCTGTCCAGGATAGAAGCTGCCAAAGCCGCAGGCGTTTCGATTACCAACTACGGGATGACCATTGCATATAGCAAAGGAATATTGGAGAGAGCATTGGAACCCTTTGGCCTGTAAAACCAGAAGCGGAAGTGGTCAGTTCCTGACCAGATTCCTGCCGGAACCGGCTGATTTCGGACCGGGCTTTGGGCCGAGCTGGATAATTCCAGACCGGTTCCGGTCGGTTCAAGGGTCGGTTGAGACCAGTCTGAGCCCTGTAGGAACGGGAACTGATTAATCCCGACCCAGGTTCCGGAGTGCACTGGTGAATTTCTGACCAACGCACGCTTCAAATTGGTCGAATCGGAACCACTATTAGCCTCCATTGACGGGATAAGTGGCCAGCTGCTAACCAGGTTTCGCTACGTGCTGGCCTGCTTGGAACCAGATGTTCCCTGCAACTGGCAGATTGTTGACCATTGTCGGCCGGCAGGAAGCCTAACTGGTCAGGTTTTGGCCAGGTCGGAGTGAGAACCGGTCAGTTTGTGACCAGGTAGCCCAGTCTGACTAGGGAACTTGCCCATGATTTTCAGGCCGCTTACGGGGAGACACTATCACTGGCCAATAACACATTGAGGAGATCCAATTGCCTACCGTCCGATATTTTGGTATACTGTTTCGTACGAAGACGGTCAAGAGTGGGGACTTAGCTCAGCGGTAGAGCGTTCGGTTCACATCCGAAAGGCCACAGGTTCAAGCCCTGTAGTCCCCACCATGTAATCCTCCATTCTTCCTCAGACGTGGATTTGTATGATGTGTATGTTTTTGTTTTTTGCTTTCCTCAAGACCATTTGAATGTATCTTGCATGTTTCAAGGGTGCAGAACGGTGCAGGGTGCCCGGCAGCCGTCATGTCATATTGCCCTGCGTCCCGCCTCCCTTTGGTTTAGGAACTGCCCGAGCCTCAAATAATAAGCGGAGGAACAAAACTTCCCGATCGGGATTTGCGACTTCATAGGTGCCAGGCGACGGGAACTCAGACAAAGCTTCCGGCGCCTACGGGACTCAAGGGAAAGGACGGTTTGTCACATGAGCAGCAAGAGATTACTGACCGCACTGGCCTTTGCCGCAGTGTGCCTTATATACCTGTCAGCCACGCGGACTGAAGCTGAGAGCATTACCGAGGTAATCCTGCCTCCAGGATACAGGATCGAGCGGTACATAAGCGGCCTTACGTTCCCTACCGGGATAACCTGGGATGAATCCGGCGTGATGTATGTCTGTGAGGCAGCTGTGAGCACCCGAGAAGGTCCACAGGGCATAGCTGCTCTGGCGGGAGACGGCGGGCCGGTGCACGGAAGAATTGTGTGGGTAGGCCCTGATGTACATGAAGTGGTGATCGACGGCCTCAACCCCCCGGTTACAGATGTGAAGATACGAAACGGCGTGATTTATGTCGCCCACAGGGATTGTGTTTCCGCCATAGAGGCCATTGAAGCAGCAAATGCCCCGGTAGCCCAAGGTGATGCCCAGGAGCAGCCGGGACAAAGTGACATGTTCAGACGCACAGATTTGCTCCAAGGCTTGCCTTTCGGGGATCATTTCACAGGTGAAATCGCTTTCGGGGCTGACGGGAGTATCTACGTCGGACATGGCACAGTTACCAATTCAGGGGTCGTGGGGGAAGACAACTTCCAGAGAGGCTGGGCAGCGTCTTTCCCTGAAATGCATGACGTGCCTGCAACAGACATTGTGCTTTCCGGGATGGATTTTACGTCCCGGGATCCCAGGACCACAAATCCTTTTGACAACGCGGTAACCGGAGGGTTCTTGCCTTTTGGAACGCAGTCGGCCCCGGGCCAGCAGATTTCTGGGAAATCTCAGGCCGGAGGCGTGATTTACAGGATTGCTGAAAACGGAGACACCGCAAAAGTATACGCATGGGGGCTGAGGAACCCGTTTGGGATTGGTTTTGCCCCAGACGGCCGGCTGATTGCGACTGACCAGGGCTACCAAGACAGAGGTTCCCGCCCTGTAGCTAACGCGCCTGATCCCGTCTATCACATAGAACAAGGCGCCTGGTATGGTTGGCCCGATTTTGCCGCGGGAGAATCCCTTACAGATCCCAAGTTCCGGCCGCCGGCTAAGAACGCTCCACTTGCCAACCTGCTCCAAGAGCATCCTGAAGTTGAAAAACCAATAGCTGTGTTTGAGCCGGGAACAGGGCTCATGAAATTCGGATTCGCCCCTGCAATTTTCGATAATTCACAGCGCATGTACGTTGCTGCTTTTGGGGAGGGGGATATAGCGTGTGCGGCTGTCGGGACCAAAGGTTTGCGGCATGGGATTGCTGCAGGCACAAAAGATACCGGATCAACCCCCGGCAGCTGCGTATATGCCCTGGATTTAGGTACCGGACAACATGAGGTGTTTGCGTACAACAGGACCATGGCCCCCGCCGGCCGGAGCCTTTCAGGTTTCAACCACCCGGTAGATGTAAAATTCGGCCCTGATGGTTCCATGTACGTCGTAGACTTCGGGGTTATCGAAAGTGACGGTAAGGTCTACCGTGGAGTCCCGGGTACAGGAGCGGTGTGGAAAATATCGATTCAGCGGTCAGAACTCAAGCTTTTCCGGGAAAAGTGCATGGCCTTGATTCAATCTATAGCCGGCCTGGGGGCGCCTCAAGAAGGTGATGGGCCCGGCGTGCCGGACGGTCTTCTGGGAAGTGCCCCCCAATCCCTGTCATCCTCATGGGACCCTGATTACACTCAAATCCAGGCGCAAGTTGAGGAATACATAAGTGGCCTTACCGCCCAGGGGCAGGAATGGGGAGTGTTCTTCAAGGACCTTACGTCGGGCAAGACTTTCGGTGTAAATCCGGACCTGCAAGTGCCTGCAGCTAGTACGGTAAAGGTTCCGGTGGTGCTTTACACCAGCATGCTGGTATCCCGGGGCGAGCTTTCATGGAACGAAACCATGACCTACAACGCTGCCCGTGACTGGCGGGGCGGGGCAGGTGTGATCCAATACACCGCCAAAGACGGGGACACATTTACCATAAGGGAACTGGCCGAAAAATCGATTACCCACAGCGACAACGTGGCGTGGACAATGCTGGAACGCAGGCTTGGGAAAGACAACCTCATAAACTTCATGAAGGAAATCGGCGGTCAAACAGTATATCCGGGCGGGCAGAACATCTCTACTCCCAGGGACAATGCGACGTACATGGAAGCCGCGCTGAACTTCTCTAAGACCGACCCTGAAGGCGAAAAACTCATGTTTGACCTTGCCAACACCATATGGAATACCGGGCTGAACAGGTACATCACAGAGGTAACGGTGGCTCATAAAGAGGGGGACATAATGGGTGTAGCTAATGACGTGGGCGTGATTTACGCCGAGCGTCCATACATCTTGTCCATCATGTCAAAAGGCCACGAGGATGTGGAAGCCGGGTTTGAAAGGATAGGCGAAATTTCGAGGATGATATTTGAGTACCAGAACAGCATGTTGAGATAGCACAAGGCTGAGATAACACGAGGCAGAGATAGCACAAGGCGCCATAATATGCCACCGGGCTTAGTGTACAATGAATAATACGCCGATTTGAGGTGGTGCCTATGGAGATTCTGGTTCTCGGCAAGTATTCCCCGTTCCCTCCTGCAGGAGGGGCTTGTTCAGGATACTGGATTACTTCAGGGGATACCGGGATTCTGCTTGAATGCGGGCCCGGAGTAGCATGCAAGCACATGTGCCCCTCTCCAAGCTTTCCACAGTGATTTTGTCTCATCTGCATTTTGACCATATATCAGATTTCCCGGCCTTGCCTTACGGTATGCGGCTACCCCCGACGGCCGCTACAGGCAACTTCCCCCGCACATCACCGCGTATGCGCCCCCTGAGCCTGCTCAGGCTTTCAGCATGCTTTCCTACAAGTGATTGGATGCGGTCGCTGTGCCTGGCCTTGGCCACAATGAAACACCCGATGCTTCCGTGCCGGTGCTTGAGACGGTGATAGGCGGCATCAGGGTATCCTTCTTCAAAGTTGAACACCCATATCCTGCGTGTGCAGTGCGATTTGAGGACTCCAGGGGGAAGGTGGTTGCGTATTCAGGGGACACCCGCCCGTGCCAGGGGCTGTGCAGCGCTGCCTAAGGCGCTGACTTGTTCCTATGTGAAGCGTCTGCCGTAGAGGAAGATGCTGAGTTTGCCGGCACAGGACATATGACTGCTGTCCAGGCAGGTGAAGTTGCCCGGAAGGCCGGGGTGAAACGATTGCTGCTTACCCACATCTGGCCCTTCTATGATGAAGACACCCTTCTGGCTGAATGCCTGACAACCTTTGATGCATGTGAGATCGTTGGTGAGGGTGGGAGATACAGTGTATGATTTTGGAGAGGACCGGATCAGGCTGAATAGCTTGAAATTGCAAGGGGGTTCTGCTGTGGGCTACATAGAGGAGTTCATTGAGTTTCTGTCGATTCCCAGTATCAGTGCGCTTCCAGAGCACAAACCTGACGTCGCCAAAGCTTCGGAATGGTTGAGAGACAGGATGGTCCGCGCAGGCATTGAAGATGTGCAGATTATCGGGACCAAGGGCCATCCTGTGGTGTTTGGCCGGAAGTCTGCCCAGACCCAGGACAGTTCCCAGGCGCCGACTGTGCTGATTTACGGCCACTACGACGTCCAACCTGTCGATCCGCTGAACGAGTGGCATTCGCCGCCGTTTGAGCCCCAAGTCAGGGATGACAAGATATTTGCCAGGGGCGCCTCAGACGACAAGGGCGGCATCTATCCGGCAATTGTGGCAGCCGAAGAAGTTATCAGAGAAAACTCACTGCCTGTGAATCTCAAGTTTTTGTTTGAGGGCGAAGAAGAAATAGGCAGTCCTTCGCTCAAAGAGATCCTGGATGAGCACAGGGATCTGTTTGCCTGCGATCTTGTGTTGTCTGTGGACGGCGGCATGTTTTCAAGGGAGATACCGTCGATAACCACCGGCAGCAGGGGCCTGGCAGCGATTGAGATAGAAGTGACAGGCCCGGACACAGATGTCCATTCCGGGTCATGCGGCGGAGTGATACACAACCCCATTCACGCATTAGCTGAGATCCTCACCGGCTTGAAAGACAGCGAAGGAAGGATCCTTGTAAAGGGCTTCTACGATGATGTCCGCGAAGCGTCATCTGCCGAGCGCAAGCAATTTGAGCAAGTGCCTCTTGATGAAGAAGAGATTAGGAACAGGTTGGGAGTACCTGCCTTGTTTGGCGAACCTGGGTACGGCTTGGCTGAGCGGATGTGGACGCGGCCAACCTTCGATGCCAACGGGATTTGGGGTGGTTTTCAGGGCGAAGGGACCAAGACAATCATTCCTTCCAGGGCAGGCTGCAAGGTCACGTGCCGCCTGGTGCCTGACCAAGATCCTGAAACCATATGCAAGCTGTTGGAAGATCACATAAAGAGGCTTGTTCCCACGGGAGTAAGGGTGAGCGTGAGGGTATTTCCCGGAAACTCCAAGCCATACGTCATCCCTGAGTGCCATCCTGTGTTACCTGTAATGGAGCAAGTATTAGAGGAATTATTCGGCCGTGAGCCCATCATAGTACGGCTAGGAGGAACTCTGCCTATAGCAGCGGCGTTCCTGGACATTCTGGGCACCTACTTGTTCTTCTTTGCCATGTCAGGCCCGGATACAAATGTCCACGGGCCAAACGAGTTCATAAGAATCGACGATTTGGATAGGTTGAGGCGTGGGCTCAAGATGTTCTGGAGCAGGTATGCAGATTCATATGCCAGAGGCTGAAAGCCCGGGCCGGACCATTAGTCTGTGTTCCAGGGCGATGCGCTAGCTGCCTGAGCGGTACGGGCCTTCTGAAGGTTTCTGATTTCCGGCAAAGAGAGGTAGCTCCGATTACCCGGAGCTGCCTCTCTGGGTGTGTGGCCGCCGGCATCCATCTTCTCCCGGAGGCGATTATTCGAGCCCAAGGATGAGCAGGATGAGAATCAGGAAGATGATGAACGCCAGCTGATCGTCAAACATGAAGCTTCCCACTCTGTTTCACCTCCCGCTTGGGAGAACTTGAACAATGTCGCTTCTTATTGCGCTCTGTAGGGCTCAGTCCAGGCCCAGAATGAGCAGAATCAGGATAAGGAAAACAATGAACGCCAGCTGTTCATTAACGTGTGATAGACCGGCCACTTGTACCCCTCCTGTCGGAAAGAATCTACGCTATCTTATGTTGACAACAAGGGCGTGGTTACAGAAGTTATACGAAAAATTGACGCGGCTTGAGGGCAATGGGTTGGGCGGCGCGATTTCCGGGGGAGGAGAGAAACCGCGCCATGCCGTCACACACTGATATACAATATGTTGACATAATCACGGGGGTTACATGATTGTGAGATGTATAGCGATTGCCCCTACCGTGTTACCTTGGAAAATAGACATTGTGTCTGCAAATTGAATGGGGTAAGATTATCGTGCACGAAAATGTGCACAAACTCGGGGTAAAATGGGAAAAACTTGATCCCGCCATCTGCCCCCTCCAAAGGGGATGTTTAGCACGGAATTAATGGGAAAGCGGTGATAGTATGGCTGAAAGAAGGCCGGTTTCTGACAATCAAAGCTCAAGCAATCCAAATACCTACGACCTTATAGGGCTTGATAATGCCCTCAATCTAAGTAGAAAAGACTCGGGTAGCCTGTTCGCAAAGCATGTGAACCCAGTGCTGAAGACCATGCTTTCAGCTATCGGGTTCGATAAGAACTTCGTGAGTGCAGAGGGGATCTTCGTTTACGATGATACCGGTGCCCGTTATCTTGACTTCCTCGGAGGTTACGGAAGCTTGCCTTTCGGTCACAACCCACGGGATATCCAGGCAGGTTTGGACAAGGCGGTCGATCGTCCGAATTATCTCCAAGCTCAGGCCAGCGCGCTTCAAGCCGCTCTGGCTCACGATCTGGCAGCTATCTTGCCCGGTGAATTGAGCATGTCGTTTTTCTGTAACAGCGGGGCCGAATCCGTTGAAGGTGCACTCAAGATGGCGAGGATCGCTACGGGGAAATCGGTGTTCGTGCACTGTACAGGAGCGTTTCATGGGAAAACCCTTGGCGCTTTGTCAGTTGGCGGCCGTGAGAAATACAAGACTCCTTTCCAACCTCTAATCCCCGGGTGTGTCGAGGTTCCCTTCGGCGACATAAAGGCGCTTGAGGAAGCATTGGACCAGCACCGTTGTGCAGCTGTTATCATGGAGCCGGTTCAAGGCGAAGCCGGGGTGATAGTTCCTCCTGAAGGTTATCTCAAACAGGTAAGCGAACTAACCAGGGCATACGACACCCTTCTAATTCTGGACGAAGTGCAGACCGGTCTGGGCAGGACAGGCGCCATGTTCGCCTGTGAACATGAAGAAGTTGTGCCCGACATTATTTGTCTTGCGAAGGCCCTTGGAGGCGGTGTGATGCCCCTGGGCGCCACTGCGGCCACCAGACAAGTGTGGGAGAAGGCGTACGGCGGGCTCTCCAAGGCGCTCTTGCACACGTCGACTTTTGGAGGCGGCGCCAGGGCTTGCGCAGCGGGGCTCATGACTATCAGCAAGCTGGTTGAAGAGAACCTACCCCTTAAGGCACTGGAACTCGGTGAATATTTCCTTGAAGGCCTGAGGACCCTCAAGCAAAGTTATAAAGCCATCAAGGAAGTCAGGGGAAAGGGATTGCTCATCGGGCTTGAGTTTGACAAACCTGTGGAAGGGCTGCTTGATAAACTAACGGCGGGTGCGATTAACGAATTTGCCAAGGAATACTACGCTTCCCTGGTTGCAGGGCAGTTGCTGGGCGATCACCAGGTGATAACCGCATATACGCTGAACAACCCCAATGTGATGAGGCTTGAACCTCCTCTGGTAGTGACCAAGGAACAGATTGACTACGTGCTTAACGCTCTCGAGGATATCCTTTCCCAAAGGAAAGGGCTGCTGAGAATGGCCTTGTCTGTTGTCACGAAAAAGTCGTGAGTCTACGTGGACGTTGCGGATTTCCCGGAATTGTACGCGGAGTGGCTCAGCTGTAAAGCCACTCCGGTTTTCCAGGATTGCCCGTCTCCGGCAAGTTCGGGTGAGCAGCCAGGTACGAGAGTCTATTAAGCTAGTAGGCGGCTTCGGAAGGATAAGTGTTGAAGGAACTCATCTGTTTGTGTCAAAGTAGTGAGCGGAGGAGGTTTTTCCATGAAGGCCACTATTTTCACCGACGGTGCTTGCAGGGGCAACCCGGGCCCGGCTGCCTGTTCTGCCGTAATCCATGCTGAAGGCCTTCCTGAGAAAGAATGCGCCATGTTTTTG
>DUVI01000024.1 GCA_012841065.1 Bacillota bacterium | reverse complement strand
CCGCCTCCTCTATTACTGCCATACGTTTACGATCCACCGGATGCCGCCCGATAGGTGCGTCCACTATGCCTTGATCATTTGCCAGGCGGCCTTTGCACAGCACGATGTATTCCCTCTTGGCTTTTCTGGTTTTCATCTGAGCCTGGAGTTTTCTCAGGGCTATTTCGTTCTTTGCAACCGCCAGGATTCCGGTGGTATCCTTGTCAAGCCTGTGAACGATGCCCGGGCGTGTTTCGTCGCCCACCCCGGAAATCGGAGGGAAGTAGCTGAGGAGTGCATTGGCAAGGGTGCCGCGGCTGTGCCCTGCCCCTGGGTGGACAACCATGTCCCGGGGCTTGTTTATTATGAGCACATGCTTGTTTTCGAATATGATATCCAGCGGGATATCCTCGGGTTCAAGATCCCAGGTTTCAGGGGGAGGAATTCTCACTTCGATAAGGTCACCGGACTTCACTTTGACTGAGGGCTTGGTTACCTCCGTTCCATTTACCGTGACCATCCCTTGGCGTATAAGGGACTGGGCCTTTGATCGGGACATTTCCGGTTCGAGTGTCCGGCCGACACAGACGTCCAACCGCTGGCCTGAAACCTCATCTCCCACAACAAAGGTCTTGGTCCTATGTACTTGCGGCACAGATTGCTTGCTATGATCCATCTGACTGACCTGACCTGTAAGTATATATGATCAACATAATCCCCAGGGCAATGCTGCCTGTGACTATTGCCGAATCAGCTATGTTAAACACAGCCGGGAAATGCTTTAGATAGATAAAATCAGTCACCGTCGTCTGCCTTACTCTGTCAATAAGGTTTCCCAGGGCGCCTCCGGCCACAAGCCCGAGCGCCGGTACCATGAACCGGCCATGTGTGCCGAAGGAGCTTAGCCGTGGATAAAGACAGATCGCAAGTGCAATGCTCATGGCGCTTATTACGATGAACAACCACCTTGCCCCTACAAGCATCCCAAATGCTGCCCCGGGGTTTTCTCTATAGACAAGTTGCAGCCACTCTCCAAGGATCTGCACACTATCGCCTACTGCGAAATTCGACCTTATATACGCTTTGCTTAACTGGTCAAGCAGTACAACTACTACGAAAGGAATCCAAAACCCCAATTCATCGCCCTGCTTTCGTGAAGCTCATAGTTGACAGCCGCATGATGCAACTAACCTATTACAGCATACAGAAGATAAAACGAAGGAGGCAAGGGATGTCTACTTATTTCCCGGGCTAAACCCGGCAGGTAGGAATGTTCTTAAGTCGCGGCAGCATCTATCAGGCTGCCCAGAATTACTCAGGCTAACTGAGAGGAGGTTCGTTTCCAGGTTCCTCGTCCTGGCTTGCGCCGGGGAAGTCCTGCCTCAAGGCCGGCTCTTCTACGGGCCGCCTGCTAGGTGGTACTACTTCTTGCTCTTCTTTGCACGGGACACATAATTCAGCTTCCGGCACAGCCCTTAACCTCTCAACGGGGATTGGTTGTTTGCAACTGAGGCAAAACCCGTATTTTCCCTGCCTTATCCGCTCCAACGCGCCCCGGACCCTTGCCATGCCGATCTCAAGCCCGTCCTTTAGGCCCAGGTCTTTGCCCCGCTCGAAGGTCTCAGTGCCAAGGTCTCCAGGATGCTGATCGTAAGCAGAATCTTCTGCCAAGGACTGTTTCTGGCTCATTGAGAACGTCTTTTGTTTGATGTTTTCGAGGCCTTGCTTAAGCCGCTCCAGCTCAGATACGAGCTTGTTTTCAAATTCCCTGATGTCGAATCCGGGATCTTGGAAGGTTGTACCCGTATCCGTTGCATCTTCATCCAAAGACTCGCCGTTATACTTTCTCAACTGTCTCCCCCTGTCAGTCAGTTATTGTGTTATGGCTTTGCCTTCAGGTATTCCTGGATGATCCAGACCAATTCCCCAAGGAAATTACCTATGAGCGGAAGATCGAGTACAAAACTCCTGGTCATGATATATATAAGCGTGGCGCCGAGTAGTGTAAACCCGATAGCCAGGCCTACCCCTCTGGCCAGGCCTGCTATCAGGTTGACATGTATCAGGCGCCATGGATGGTTCAAAAAGTCTACGTATTCTGCGATTTTGGATCTTTCCAGGGAATCTGAAATCCGTCGCACTGTGTCTTCCAGATTCCGCAATCTGCACTCTTCGAGACCTTCTCCGGTATGCCCGTGCTCTGCTTCCACGCTCAATGCCCCAATTGATCCGTATAATGCACATGATGAACGCGTGTGTTAGTCTTCCCACGGGCCATACGGTGACATACGGTGAATCCAAAAACAGCCCTGGTTCTAAATACCAGGGCCGTATCCGTACCCAAATCCCGGTTCTTCTCCGGGTTCAGACTCTGCCTCCCGGGCATAAACAAGGATTCTGTCCATTATGGACTTCCGGAGGTTTTCAATACCCTTGAAGTCCATGTTCGGAGCATAGTACCGTTCAAGAGCGTCGTGGTATTGCTTTGCCTGGCCGATATAGTAGATGCTTGAACCGAAAAGCTTCTGGAATTCATCTTGGGCGCGGACGATGTACGGGTAATGCTTCTCTACTATGCCGTCATCGAGGCAACCGTTCATATCTACTACTCGGTCTTCCCGGCACGGAATGTAGGTATGTGGCTCGATTGATTTGGTTAGGGCAAGCCCCAGTGCAGGCACTACCACATGTTCAACTTTAAGGGGGTGCAATGGGCAAAAATAGGTTTCTACGTAAAATCCCCGCTCAAGCGCAGCTTGAGCCACTTTGTGCAGCAGTACCGACTTCCCTGTGCCGGGATGGCCGCATATCACATGACGCTTCCTGCACCCTACTACTATTGTGTTGAGGTAGTTTACCATGCCGTCAGGGGTTATGGCGCTTGCAAACAGTTTTCGCTGAAACCCTGGCTTTGGGGCCACTTGTATGTGTCCGAAGTTCTCATCGATTATCTCCTGAGCTATGATATTGGCCTTACCGAAATCCATGGCTTCCATGTAGATAGACTCCCAGTCCTCGTAGATAATCTGGGCGGCTTTCAAGAACCGGTAAGCCCGCCTGAATACCGACTCAGCTCCTTTTTGAGCCTGAAGGATTTCCTGCTTATTTGCGCGCACTGATTTTTCGTCCCAGAACTCACCCAACCATACAATCTCATCAACTGCACCCGGAACTTTGGGGTCGACCACGTGCGGCCAGGTGCCGTCAAGTATCCCAATCCCGATTTCCGGGAATACAACCCCGTCTATCGAACCGTTATCTGATGAGCAGTGATGCATTTCTACGTTATATCCTCTCTCAACCATGTCTTTTGCTATGGCTCTCATGAAAGTGGACTTACCCACTCCAGGGCCGCCTTTGATCACAAAAACCCTGTTGGCATTCTTTGGGATGATGTAATCGTAATATGAGAAGAATCCATCAGGAGTATTGTTTCCCGGAAACACCCGCTTGATAGAGCCCTTGGTCTGCAAGACCCAGTCCTCCCCTCATAGCTGCGAAGAGCTTTTTGATGTTGTAAACTATAGGGCGAAGCATCTAAAATTTGAGTGTGAAGCCTCCTTGGCATACTATGTAAAATTGCCCGGCCTGGTGCCGGATACCGGTTGAGGTTCTCGCAGGAAGTGGTGGTGGCCGGTGGTTGGTTTCAACGAGGAGGGTTAGGTTGAACAACAAGGGTGATTTGCCCCGTAATGCTAATACAGGCACCGTTGCATTCATAGTGCTCGTGCTGGGTTTCACGGGATTGAACCTTTTGATTTCAATCCAGGCGGTCGCTCTTGATATGGAGTCTTATATATCTACGTGGACTGGACTTGACATACCGACGTCTGCGGCTATGTCCCTGGATGATCTCCGGCTGGTTGGCAGCAAGCTGCTGGGCTACTTCACAGGCACGGAATCTACTCCCCAGGTTACGGCGGCCATAGATGGCACTCTGAGGCCGGTTTTCAGGGAGCATGAAATTGAGCATCTTTACGATGTGCGCGATCTGTTTCAACTGGGGTTTGGTGCGAAACGGGTTTGTCAGGCGTTGATTGTATTGGGGATTTTGCTTGCAGCGTGGCAACCTGGGGTGAACGGGTACCACGACAAACGCCAGCGCCTTTTCCAATCTGCTTTAAGAGTTGGGTTGCTTGTATCCAAATCGCTCAAAGCTGGAGGGATTTTGTTGCTGGCAGCTACAGTGCTCCTGGGCTTACCTGCAGCGCTTGATTTCACACGCTGGTGGACAGGTTTTCATCTGATAACTTTTGACAATGATCTATGGCGGCTCGATCCCGCCACAGACTGGCTGATAAGGATATTCCCGGAGGAGTTTTTCTTCGCCGCCGTGAAGCGCATAGCTATGTATTCCATCGCAATTGCAGGAACTTACATCGTCTTAGGCATTATCTTAAGGTTTTCTGTAGGCTACCTCTCCTCCGACCACAGTAAGCAAGACTTCTAAGCCCTTGATTTCGTCCGGGCTTACAGCAGTGATGTCTTCGGATAGCACCACAAAATCGCACAGCTTTCCAGGAGTCAGGCTGCCCTTCTTGTGCTCTTGGTGAGCTCCGTAAGCGCCACCCAGGGTAAACAGCTTTACAGCTTCATCCAGGGTGAGTTTTTCATTGGGGAAGAATCCCGACGGCGGATTGCCATCTATGTCTTTCCTGGTCACTGCACAGTAGACTCCCAAGAGGGGATCCAGAGGTTCCACCGGACAATCTGAACCTCCTGCGAGGGGTATGCCTGCCCGGCGCATAGTGCGCCAGGAGTAAGACGACCGCATCCTGGCAGCCCCCACCCTTTCCACAGCCCACCTCATATCGGTTGAGATGAACTTTGGCTGGATGTCTGCAACCACTTTTACCCGCCTCATCTCAGTTATGATATGGGGCGACAGTATTTGGGCATGGACAATGCGGTGCCGGATGTGGTTTGCGGGAAGCCTGGATTGAGCTGAACTTATGGCCTCCAGACTAACCCTGGCGGCTCTGTCTCCTATTGCATGTACCGCTACCTGCATGCCTTGGGCATGAGCCAGGTAAACCTGCTCCTTCAGCTCCTCTTCATGCACTACCAAGATGCCCCGGTTGTCAGGGTCGTCAGAATATGGCGCTTCCAATGCGGCGGTTCTCCCCCCAAGCGAACCGTCGGCAAAAAGCTTAATTGCGCCTATCCTGAAGAAGTCGTCGCCGTCGCCTGTGCGAAGAGGGGTTTCAAACAAGTCTTGTATGAATTCAACGGGGATATCCCAATACACTCTCACGGGAACCCCCTGTGATTGGACCTTCCGGTACAGGTCCATAGTCCCGGTAAACCCGGCCTGCCCGTCGTTGGTATGGACGGTGGTAATGCCCTTGGAGAGGGCATGTTCCATCGCTTGTTTCAGCAAGTCTTCCATAACTTCAAGGCTTACAGGCGGTACATGGGATTGTACAAGCTCCAGAGCGCTTTCACGCAAAATGCCGGTCGGATCGCCGTACGCATCCCGGTCGATTGCGCCTCCGGGGGGATCTTGAGTGTCCCGGGTAATCCCTGCGATCTCAAGGGCTTTTGTGGAGGCCACTGCAATATGTCCACAAGCCCTGGTCAAGAACACGGGCCTGCCGCCCGATGCCTCATCAAGGTCCTTGCGGGTAGGATACCTGTTTTCTGCAAACACTTCCTGATCCCAGCCGCGGCCGAGGATCCATTGGCCTTCGGCAACTGTGTCCGCTTTTGCCCGGACCTTGGCTTTGATTTGCTCGATTGAAGTAACATCAGCCAGAGATATATCCCGCAGGGTCAGCCCGAAGCTTAAGAGGTGTATGTGGCTGTCAATAAATCCCGGCAGCACGGTTTTCCCTTCAAGGTCAACTTCTTCAGGTTTCACCCCTCTGGGGAAGGCATCAAGGCATTCATCATAATCCCCAATGCGTATGATCCTGCCGTCCAGAGCAGCCAAACTGATTCCACGCCGCAGATTTCTGCCCGTCACCCAGAAATCGCCATTAGTGAATACTCTGGCTTTCAAATCAACATCCCCCTAGCTTTCGCACGCAAAACGTACACACGCTTTGGCAAGTATCTCAGTGGCATCCACCACGTGTACATCCAAGTCGCCTTGCTTAAGGATAAGAGGAATCTCAGTGCATCCTGCGATCACCGCTTGCGCACCACGGGCGGCAAGCTGTCTTCCCTGTTCCAGGATTATTTCCCTGCCGCGTTCGAGATTTCCGGCCTTGACGAGATAAATAGATTCCATCACTTTTTCCTGATCATCCTCACCGGGTACGATTGATTTTATCCCAACTGCAGAGAGCGCCTTTTCGTAAAGGCCTGTTCTCAGAGTGCCCGAAGTAGCCAAGATTCCGACCTGATCTACCTTGCCCTTGAGGTAGCGGGCTACTTCTTCCATCATATGGAGCACAGGTATACCTACTGCTTCCTGAACATCCTTATGGAAGTAATGGGCGGTGTTGCACGGGAGCACCAAGAAACACGCTCCTGCCTTCTCTACGTTCTTGGCAGTCTCGACAAGAAGGGGCCTTGGATCCGGTCCCTGTCCAACGATAAACGCTGTTCTGTCCGGGATTTTCGGGTTTGAATCGATGATCGTGCGGATGTGGTCCTGGTCATTATTCGCAGGTGTGTTCCGTATGATCTTCAGGTATAGATCGCATGTCGCCTCCGGGCCCATGCCGCCTACTATTCCGATGAGCTTCATGGTGCTATCTCCTATCGTTTAGACTATTGTCCCCATTAAAGACCCGGGTTATAGTATCGATGTTGTTGTCGAGCATATCCAGCGTAGATTGAAGCAGGGTGCGCATTTCAGTCTTGAACCTCATGGCTTTCTGGCGCTGAGCCTCTACTTCCTCATAGGCTTTCCGGCGGATATCTTCTGCCTGTTCTTTGATTATATCAGCCTGCCTACGTGCTTCTTCCAAAATGGCGTCTGCTTCTCTCCTCGCAGCTTCTTTGATTTGATCCGCCGCTTTCTGAGCAAGTACAATGGCATTCTTAAGGGTTTCCTCCAAGCCCTTGTAGTGGCTGATTCTGGACTCCAAGCCTGCGATGTTTGCGTGAAGTTCTTCGTTTTCTCGTATGAACCATTCAAGTTCCGCTACTATAAGATCGAGAAACTCGTCTACTTCATCTTCATTGTAGCCACGGAAAGACCTTGTGAACTCTTTGTTATGGATATCCAGAGGTGTCAATCTGGGAATTCTCGTGGATGTTACCCTGGTCTCCTCATCGCCCATAGATAGCCCTCCAGTTTTGTGTTGTCTTAGTGTTAGGAGTTCCACGAACCGGCTTTGAGATCCTGCTGTTTGCCTAGCCTGGAGCCAAATAATGCGGTTCCCAGCCTGATCATCGTAGCTCCTTCCTCAATAGCTACCTGGTAATCTGACGACATGCCCATTGACAGCTCCCGCAGGTTGTGTGCAGGGATTCCCGTACTTAACATATCGTCACGGAGGAGCCTCAGGTTACGAAAATGGAGCCTCGCATCCTCTGACGATTCAGACAAAGGCACAATGGTCATCAGCCCGGCCAACTTCAGGCCTTCCAGGTTAAGGATGTATTTGGCCAGGTCATACGCTTCCCTTGGCTTACACCCGTGCTTATTTACATCTCCAGCAATATTCGCCTGCAAATACACGGGAAGCGGACAATCACGGTACTTCAGGCTGAATTTCGACAAAACTTCAGCTATCTTGCGCGAGTCGACTGAATGGATCTCATCAAAGATTCTCGCGGCCATTGACGCTTTGTTGGACTGAAGATGTCCAATCAGACATAGGGTGGCACCTTCAAACGCGCCTTCCAGGACTTTACTGCGTGCTTCTTGGACGCGGTTTTCGCCGAAGTAGGAGATCTCAAGTGACTTAGCTTCGTTTATTGCTTGCGCGTCAAAGGTTTTTGATACGGCCAGTATCCTGACTGACGCAGGATCCCGCCCGGCTTTGTCGCATGCTTGCTTGATGGTGTGTTTGATGGTTTCAAGGTTATGTCTAATCACCTGACTCTCCTTCCTTCGAAGAACTTGATCCCGTTTAGCACTATCTCACTGGTTTCACTTATTCCTTGTATTACTGCTTTATCGCCTTGTATCATCCTTACATCAACCGGGTGGAACACCGCGACGGTTTTCTGAACCAGGAGCACACCTGTTTGGCCGTCTTTATCTAACAAACTCTTGACAGGGACGATGACACCCTGCTCTCTGCGGGTAATCAACGAAGCGTGGGAAGTTCTCACGTACTTGTCGGGAGCAATATAATCGATTTCTCCTGAAATTATGGAGTATCCTGGGGGTTTTCCGTCTGTCACACCGGATACGGTGCAGTACACCGGCTGGTTGCCGGCCGTCTCAAGCAACACCTTATTTCCGGGCTTAATGTCAGGACGCTGCTCGGTCTTTACAGTTAAACAGAATTTCACATCTTCTCCCGACACTATGCGTCCGACCACATCCCCATAAGTTACCTCCTGACCGTTTTCAACCCGGTATTCCCTGGCATCTTCTATCTCACGGGCAAGTACTGAAAGCTGAGAGGCGTCCATGCCAGCAAGATTGGCTGCAGTCAACTCGGAATCCACGGCCATGAAATCAGCGCTGAATATGCCTGAGACCGGAGCCAGGATTTTCACGGACGATGAGGATGCCACTTGCTGCATGATTTCAACCTGGCTCACCAGTCTGGAGCGTTCGTCCTCCAGATCCATAAGTTTGGCTCTGTTCTGGAAAAGCTCGTCCACCTCGCGGTCGAACGTGTCGTGCTTTTCGAGGTAGTTCAACGCATTCCCCGAGGCAAAAGCTACTTGCATGTCGAAGAAGGCGCTAACTGCCTTTTCGTAGCATTCCTGTATTTTCCCCGCCAGTTGTCTGAAACTGTCAGCGGTTTGCTCTTCGTAGGTCTGCAATTGTGCTTGGGCGGAAGCCAGGTTTTCAGTGACTGATGCAAGTGCGTCCTTGTCGCCGATTTCGGCGATAACGTCGCCGACACGCACTGAATCGCCGTGTTTTACGGTAAACCTGATGGTTCCTGTCGCAGGTGCCACAAGCACAGTTTGCCCGCTGCAAAACATAGCGTCTCCCGAAACGCGTTCATCTAGTACGCCCGCGACGCCCCTGCCAATGGGCACTACTGTGCGAAGAAAAGCGGATCTGATATAAGGCCAAAGCAAGACCAGGCCAAACAACACCAAGATCAGTGCAATGGCCAGGTTTTTAATGTAGTTACTGAGTTTCTTTCTTCTGGTTCTCTTCTTTCGCTTTGCCATACTAAATAAGAGAGTATTCCACCCAAAGTCTCAAGTCAAGGAGGGTATAAGCGTTCTACCTGTTTGAACGCCTGAGGTAACGATCTGAGAGTTCTACAAGGATCACATCTTCCCCGATCTTTTTGATGCTGTCCCAGGGAATAACATAATCGTCTCCGTATCCAAAGAGTCCGAAGGCTTTCGATTGGCCGGGCACGATTACAGCCACTATCTTGCCTGTGGAAAGGTCCAGTTCCACGTCGACGATATTGCCCAAACGGCGCCCATCGGTTGTATTGATCACTTCGCGCATTGACAGATCAGATGCCCGGATCAAGGGAAACACCCCTAAATAGTATATTGCCCAGGGGCGTCTGAGTTGTATATGAGGGTTGTCTTTTCTTAAGGTTGGGAACCGGTGCGGGGGCCGAATCTCGAGGAGAATACTACGGACAAGGCACGTCTGCCCTTTTCCAGCAGGTCAAGGATGAGGAACCTCAATTCGGTTTCCACTTCATTGAGGGATTGTTCATCAATGAGCACATAACGGTCATCATCGACCAAAACACCCTGTAAGGAGCCGGTAGCTGCTTCAACGCCATCAGTTTGCCTTACGATGTCTATGAAACACATAGGAGGATACATGACGCACCACCAGTTATTTCCCTTACCCGATCCAAGAATTATCTGCAGCGACTTGTAAGGGCCCGCAGGCAAGAGTACCGGCTCTCCTGACGACTCTTCATAGTACTTGTCAGGGAAGAATACAGTCCCCAGTTTAGCCCTGGCATCATACGGCATTCCAGACTCTGCTAAGCACTTGTTCGCTGTATGCTCGACTTCCGGTAACAACTCCTCCAGCATTTTTTCAGCCTGTTGTGCGTTTTCTGCGTCTATCAAGTGTGGCCCAAAGGCGTCCACAATTGAGTCTCGCACGTTGAGTTTGACTTCTTGATCTTCTACCGAATCTGAATTGCCTATTATGTGCAATCTAATCAGATTGGTAGGAGTGTAGGCTTTACGTGTATCGTAAGCCCGGGCCATAGCCCAACCTGCACCAAGGATAACCCCTGCGACCACCGCAAGCACTACTGCGTCAATAAGACCCTTTCTGATCCTGTTTGCCATGTGCTACCCCCCTATCCTAAAGGAACAGATGTTGTCTCATCTGTATCAACGCTGCCTTTTCAAGTCTCGAAACCTGCGCCTGGGAAATCCCGATTTCCTCCGCAACCTCCATTTGAGTCTTTCCTTCAAAAAATCTCATTCTTATTATTGCCTGTTCCCGCTGGGATAATTTCTGAATGGATTCATTGATGGATATTTCCTGCACCCATGCAGAATCTTCACCCTTTTCATCCTTTACCTGGTCCATTACGTATATTGGGTCGCCGCCGTCGTGATAAACAGGCTCAAATAGACTGATTGGTTCCTGAATTGCATCAAGGGCGTACACGATTTCGTCCTCAGGAGTGTTAAGCTGCTCAGAGATTTCCTTCATTGAAGGTTCCCTGCCCAACTTGGCGACGAGGGAATCGCGGGTCTGAAGTGCCCTGTAGGCAGTATCCCGGAGAGACCTGGATACACGGATGGGGTTGTTGTCTCTCAGGTACCTCTTTATTTCACCTATTATCATGGGCACAGCATAAGTGGAAAATTTTACATTCTGGCTGAGGTCAAAATTGTCGATGGCCTTAATGAGTCCGATACACCCTACCTGGAAGAGGTCGTCTACGTATTCTCCCCGGTTGGAAAAGCGCTGGATTACACTTAGAACCAGCCTCAGGTTGCCGTTGACAAGTTTTTCGCGTGCAGTGGGGTCACCGTTCTGCTTGGCAATGAACAGGTCCCGCATTTGTGCTGAAGACAGGACGGGAAGCTTGCTGGTGTTTACTCCGCAGATTTCAACTTTGTACAAGCCACTTCTCCCCCCGGTTGCCGAATTGCCAGTTTGTGTTGAACTCACTCATAAAAAGTATTGCCTCGATTACCAGGGGTTATACAATGTGGCCAAGCTTATGTTGCGTTTCTATTGCAGATTGACAATGTCTTTGTGCAGTTTTTGCATGATTTTCTTCTCCAAGCGGGAGATATACGACTGGGAAATACCCAACATGTCCGCCACTTGTTTTTGAGTACGCTCAACGCCGTCTTTTAGGCCGTATCGCAGATCCACAATGGTTCTTTCACGCCAGGGCAGCCGGTTCAGCACCAGCCTGAGGATTTCCCTGTCGTCTTCTTTTTCAAGATCGCAATAGATCACATCCGGGGGGGTGCCTTTGACATCTGCCAGGCAAAGCTCATTGCCTTCGCCGTCAACATTCAAAGGCTCATCGAAAGAGATCTCAGATTTTGTTTTCATGGTACGTCGCAAATACATCAAAATCTCATTTTCAATGCACTTGGAAGCGTATGTAGCCAACCTGATGTTTTTGCTTACATCAAACGTTGACACTGCTTTTATCAGCCCGATCGAACCAATGGACACCAAATCGTCTAAGGGGATTCCCGTGCTTTCGAATTTCTTCGCTATATACACCACAAGCCTTAGATTTCTTTCAATCAGGGTAGACCTTACATCAGGGCTTCCGTCAGTGAGTTGCGCCAGCAAATGGCTCTCTTCTTCCTGTGACAGGGGCGGAGGCAGTGCTTCAGTCCCTCCTATATAGTCTATCCTGCCTTGTAAGCCTAATCTGGCAATCAGGCGTGCCCATTTCAAGGAAAGCGTTAGTTTGAAATCATTCCATGACATCAGGTTCAAATTAAAACACCTCCCTGAGCATTCACGAGTTCGGGATGCAACAACGCTTGATACAGACCCTGGTGGCTTAAGGGTTTTCCCGATACGCCTATCACGGCCGCTTTCTTGAACCTGCCTTGTCTGCCGGTGAGATACAGCGCATCTGGCTTGAAACCGGGCAAAACTCCTCTGTCGCCTGACACACTGGTATAGGGAATCAGCCTGAGCCGCTTCCCTACCGCTGATTCAGCCAGGTTTGCTGTAACCAGATCCCAAGTAGACAGGAAGAAGTGAGACACTTCTTGGGGCATGATGGGTTTCAGCGAGTCCCAGTCGACTACAACTACAGGTAGCCCCGAAACCGGATCTCTCAAGTGATTTCCGGTGTCAACCATACCCGTTACAGATATCCTTCGCCCATCCAAAGCTATTTCCACTTGCATGAGCGGAAATTGCCGGGCGGTTGAGAAACTCAATGCCTTCCATACAAAGCAAGCTGCAACAACCAGGCCTAACGCCAGTGCTAAGATCCACCAGCGGGCACTTGGGTAGTATGCGCTGAACCAAGCTAAAGCGGGCTTCCCCCACATTTGGAGCGCCATAGCTGTACCTGCAACCAGGATGGAGCATGCGTAGAAAGAAGCTGCAAGGTAAACGAACGAAATTCCCCGGGCTTCAGGATATGAGAGGTTAACCATTAAGAGGCCCACAGCTATCCGGGCGGGGAAACCAAAAAGGGGTTGGAAAGGTAGGACCAGAGCGGACACTGAGTACAAAGCACCCAGGCAGGACACAAGGGCAATCCTCTTGCCTTTGACCGGTGTATCTGTCATTTTTCCCGCAGCCAGAAGCATCACATAGTTGACTACTAGATTAACAAAAAATAGCACGTCCACATAGATATAGCTCTTCATGCTCCAACACCCCGTATGGACATGGATATTCATGTCTGTCCGGGTTTATTACCCAAGTCAGATCATACAGGGGTGGAAGTGCGAAATATGTAACTATGTGTTTCTTACTTAGAATGCTATTTACCGAGGCTTTTCATGGGTTCTTGCCCTTCTCAGGAAAGTTGGAACCTCGAGCAAATCTTTTGTTTCCATTTTCAAGAGAGGCTCCTTCTTTCCGAGTGGCCTCCTTCCCGGGGCGTTGTCAAAACCGGTGGCAATCACCGTTATCTGTATGGTATCTTCAAACTCCTCATTTATGACAGCGCCGAAAATAATGGTGGCATCTTCATCTGCGGATTGCATTACAATTTCGGCAGCCTCGTTAACTTCGAAAATGCCGAGATCAGGCCCGCCGGTAACGTTCATCAGCACACCTTTTGCCCCTTCTATAGTTGCTTCAAGCAGTGGGCTGGCAATAGCTTGCATGGCGGCTTCTTTAGCTTTGTTCTCACCATGTGCCATGCCTATGCCCATAAGCGCTGAACCTGTGTCCATCATTATGGTCCTGACATCGGCAAAGTCCAGGTTAATAAGTCCGGGAACGCATACCAGATCCGAGATGCCTTGGACGCCGTGGCGAAGCACATCGTCGGCAACTTTGAACGCATCCAAAATCGAAGCGCTTTGGTCTAGCACTTGCAGCAGCCTGTCATTGGGTATGACTATCAGTGTATCTACGCACTCACGCAGTTTTTCAATACCTTCCAGAGCAACTGCCATTCTCCGGCGTCCTTCAAAGGAGAAAGGTTTTGTCACAACACCAACGGTTAATGCACCCACTTCCTTGGCAGCTTGAGCGACAATGGGAGCTCCGCCTGTACCCGTTCCCCCGCCCATGCCTGCGGTTATGAACACCATATCTGCTCCTTTAAGGTGCTCCAAAATGTCATCCCTGGATTCTGCCGCGGCCTTTTGCCCCACTTCCGGGTTGGCACCTGCTCCCAATCCTCTGGTAAGAGTTTGTCCTATCTGAATTTTCTCCGGGGCCTTGGACAAATTAAGGGATTGAGCATCGGTGTTGATGCAGATAAACTCCACTCCCTTGACTCCTGCTTCAATCATGCGGTTAACTGCGTTGGTTCCGCCTCCCCCCACACCGACTACTTGTAGATTTGCATATCTGGGTTGCTCTTCTACCATTGCCACACAACTCCCCTCCCGGTCAGCTATACTTTCCACATCTACTCTCTATTAACCTTCACCATTGGCCGGGGTTGTGCTTTTTTCCCCCATCCATTCCTTCAAGTAATGTCGTCTTATTAGGCCTAGGTTGTTAAATATCCTCACTCCGAGTGCCACAACTGCAGCAAGGTATAATTCTATGCCCAAAACATCGCCAATGTAAACAAACGCCGCGGCCAGGACAGTGTTGCCGAGGAAGCCCGTGACGAAGATTACGATATCGAAGTCCCCTTCAAGGCTTGCCCGCAGGCCTCCCAGGGATGTGTCTACCCCGGCCAGGAGCGCCACTGCCAGATAACGTGCAATTATTGCGGGAATCGTCCATGGAACATTAAGCCCCACTATAATGCCGATAAACAAGGCTGCCAAGAGATACCACATTACGATCCCTCTCTTTGATGTGGTTTTGCAAACTTAAAATTGAGTGACCCAGTGTAAGCCGGCAGGACAAGCTCTTGCTCCGTCTTGATCTTTACATCAATCCCCCAAAACGAGAGGTTGTCCACGACTCCCCCGCGCATCTTCAGGGCATTGTACAACGTTTCAGGATCGCCTATCGCTTGGATTTTGAGTGGCGGGGCCAGCCTTACGCCATTGATCATGAATACTGCGCCGGCGCAACGGATCTCTGTGGTTGCCACAACCCGTTGGTTGTTGATGGCTATTGCTTCTGCTCCTGAAGCCAGAAGTTCATTCACCACTGCCAGGATGTCGTCATCATGGATGATGAAAAGATTGGGATCTTGGCCTGCCCCGGTTTCCTTCTTGGCATCATTCATTTCAACGGTGATTCCAGGGCCTTTGACTTCGGTCAGCCCTGCCATAACCCTGGCTTTAAGCAGTTCTTCCTGTAACACTTTGACCTGGCTCTCACTGGCCACCATTGCTTCGGCAATCTGATCCCTTAACATCCTCACTTCGTCCCTTAAACGGTCCCTTTCTTCTTCTGTAGCACTCAGGAGCATGGACAGTTCTTCTGCCCGCTGGTAAGGAACGTTTGCAGGTGAAGATGGCCGCACTCTAAGCTGAGTGGCTAGCATGAAACCAAATAAAACGAAGATGATGGTGAGTGCTACCTGGGAACCACGACGACTCACAGTGGTCATCCCTCCTTCCTCCTATAATCTGAGTTTAACTGCGTGTTTATCGAAGCGCAAATCAATATACTCGGCAAGCTGGCCTTGTTCTTCCAGTTCGGCGATGATTGATTCAAGCAGCCCTATTCTGAACTCAGCGTTGGATTCGTACTCACCCATGAAAACAACGCAGCTGTCATCGAGTATAAGGGTGCACTCTTCGCCTTCGATATTGAGTTCGATCACTTTGCTCCGGGACACAGGGCCGAGACCTGCTATGATCTTGAGGCCCCACTCATATTCGGGCCCGAGAAACTGACCGGGGGCAAGCACGCCCTGGATTCCTGTAAGGGCGATCAGGTCGCTGAAGACCCCGTCATCTTCCTGGAGCACGCGCCCGTCGGCATCGACAAGCCATATTTTGCCGTCCACCGGCGCAAAGGCAACCGGTATACGCTCGACAATATCGATCATGATCGTATTTGGGAGTTTCCTGGCACAACGCACCTGTTTTATCCACGGCGACGATTGGATTGTCTTTTCAGCCTTGTCCAAATCAAAATCGAAAATATTAGAGGATTTCTGACTGCATCTAGCAATGATCTCGTCATGGGGCACCCTGTTCGCCCCGGTGATAATGTAATTCCTAACCGAGAAATACGGAGATCTCAGGAACAGGAACACGCTTGTCAGAAAGAAAAAAACCATCACCAAGGACCAAGGCGAACCCGCGCCTGTCCCTTCAGCCCATTCTTCTGACTCACTTGTTCTTCTCCGGGTGTTTGCCCTTTTGTGTCCCATAGGTACTTACGAAAACCTCATTCTTGCCTGGTTATTTTAGCCCCCAATGCAGCCAGTTTGCTCTCAAGGCGCTCATATCCCCGGTCCACATGCTCGATACCTGAGACAATGGTTGTGCCTTGGGCTGCCAATCCTGCAAGCACCAACGAGGCGCCTGAACGCAGGTCTGTGGATACCACACGAGCGCCTGACAGACGTGGCACGCCTTTTATTATAGCAGTTCTGCCTTCTGTGCGGATCCGGGCCCCCATCCTTCCTAACTCCTCAGCCTGCTTGAACCGGGATTCAAAAACTGTTTCGCTGATAACCGATGTGCCTTCTGCAATGGACAGCAAAGCCATCATTTGTGGCTGCATGTCAGTAGGAAATCCTGGATAGGGCAGGGTCTTGACATCGGTTGGCCTGCGCCTATGTGAGCCTGTCACACGGATACCCTTGTTCAGGATAGATACTGTCATCCCTACTTCCCTTAGTTTAGACGTAACAGCCTGAACATGTTCAGCTACGGCGTTGCTGATGTATATATCCCCTGCAGTTATGGCTGACGCTACCATCAGCGTGCCAACCTCTATCCTGTCAGGCATCACCATGTGCTCACAACCTCTCAATGCCTCCACACCTTCTATTCGTATTACGTCCGTGCCCGCTCCCCGTATCCTTGCGCCCATCGAATTTAGGAAGCCCTGTAGATCAACAATTTCCGGTTCCTTGGCGGCATTACGGATCACGGTAACTCCATCAGCTGAGGTTGCACACATCATTATGTTCTCAGTGGCGCCGACAGACGGTATATCGAGGTGAATGTCAGCACCTTGGAGTTTAGGTGCTTCTGCCGCAATGTTGCCGTGGGCTTCATCAAAAACCACACCCAGGGCTGATAGCCCCTTTAAGTGTTGGTCGATGGGTCGTTGGCCGATGTCACATCCTCCGGGATATGATACAATAGCTTTCCCCGTCCGGGCCACCAGAGGGCCTATGAGGAATATTGACGACCTGACTTGCCTCATGAGAGTTTCATCAACCACCCAACTGTTGATGTTGGACGGATCGATGTACAAGGACCGACCTGAGTTTACCCTTTCCACCACAGTCCCGAGGCTACGCAAGATGTCCGACATTACCCTCACGTCGACAAGGTCCGGAGCATTATGCAACACACATGGTGTGCGTGCCATTACCGAAGCGGCCATGATAGGAAGCACTGCGTTTTTTCCGCCGCTAACTGCAATATCTCCCTCGAGTCTGTTCCCACCGGTAATAAAGAACTCTGACATTATCTCCATCACACCCCCGGCAACAGCAACCTGGCCATGCCTCCATATTTTCTGATCCATTGTACGAAGCGTGCAGAAAACTGGTTACTCAAGTGGCTAGCAGCTTAGTAAGCACGTCGTGGGCTTTCCATATGTCGCCTGCTCCCAGAGTTATCAGTACCGTGTCTCCCTCGCAAAGGCCGGCTGCCAAAGTTGCTGCACTTTCAATGTCATCAACCTTGAATACACTCCGGTGACCTGCCTTTTCTATAGATTCACTGATGAAACCGGGGTTTACTTCCGGATCCAGTTTCTCCCCCGGGCCACTGTAAATGCCCGTCACAACAACTACATCTGCCTTGGAGAATGCCCTGCCGAATTCAGCGTGGAGCAGTTTAGTGCGGGAATACCTGTGGGGTTGGAACACGGCAATCACTCTTGCGCTTGGCATTGATCCCCTTATGGTATCAAGCACGGCTGCGATCTCCTTGGGATGATGTGCAAAATCATCTAACAGGAGCACTTTTCCAAATTGCCCGATGCGCTGCAACCTGCGTTTGACTCCGGGAAACGTGGAAAGGTTTTGGCACGCGTTTTCCGGGTCTACCCCAACACACACCGACGCCGCTATGGCGCCCAGGGCGTTCTGCAAATTGTACATCCCTGGCATCTTCAAGTCCAAGGAGCCCACATACCGCCCCTGCTTGAATACCCGGCACTTGGTTGTCCATCCTTCTCTTCTTATATCCATGGCCTGCCAGATTGCGTCACTGTGTACCCCGTAGGATATTGCATCCGGGTTAGCCACTGCCCATTCTCTCAATAAAGGATCGTCATTGCACACAATCTTTGTGCCGCCTCGCTTTGTCGCTGCAAGATATGAGTAGAATGCACCTTGTAAAGATTCCAGGCTGCCCCAGTAATCAAGGTGGTCGTTGTCTATGTTGGTCACAACGCTTACCTCGGGATGGCACTTGAGAAAAGAGCCATCGCTTTCATCGGTTTCCACCACTGCAAGAGGGCCGTTGCCTGCACGGGCGTTTCCGTTGTGTCCCAGATCCCCGCCAATCAGGTAAGTAGGGTCTTTGCCGGCTTGTTCCAGGATCCAAGCAATCATGGCGGAAGTTGTGGTCTTGCCGTGTGCCCCTGCGATCCCTATGATTTGCTTACCGTCAATCGCCTTGAGTAGCATGTCCATACGGTGGATCACAGGTATCCCCCGTTTCCGGGCCTCAACCACCTCTGGATTATCTTCGGATATGGCTGATGACACTACCACGACGTCAGGGTTTATAATGTTGGCGCTGTCGTGGCCAATGAAAACACGGGCTCCCATGTCATTAAGGCGTCTGGTCACATCACTTGGCTTGATGTCTGAACCTGAGACTTCAATTCCCTTATTAAGCAGTATGGTGGCGATACCAGACATACCCTGGCCGCCTATTGCGACGAAATGGACTCTCTTCATTGTGCACCTTCTTCTGCTTTAAATCTCTTGTGTAACACTATGTTCCTGGTGTACGCCTTGGCGATATCGTCAGGCGTGCCTTGCAAGGGCGATGAGTTCCCTGGCTATCCGTTCCGCTGCGTCGGGCCGGCCAATCTCGGTGGCCGCTTGAGCCATCTTTCTATGTTGCGCCGGATCATTCATTATTTGTCTTATACTCTGTTCAACTTGTTCGCGTGTATCTGGGCCTTCCCTGACCACAACTGCAGCTCCTGCATTTTCCAATATCCTGGCATTGTACTCTTGATGGTTGCCCACCACGTTCGGAGAAGGCACGATTATGGAAAGCAGCCCCAGCGCTGTTATTTCTGCAAGAGTCATGCCGCCCGCCCTGGCTAGCACCAGATCACATGCTCCGTATGCCTTTTCCATGTTGTAAACATAAGGTTGTATGGTAATATTTCCAGATTTTGCTCCGGTTATGCCCGTTTGTTGCTGAGCGCCTAAGGAAGCTGCGGCATTGTCATAGTAATCTCTTCCCGTTATCAGCAGCATTTGAAGATCAATGGTGTCCGACCGCGCAATGTCCAGTGCAAGGTCCACCAGGAACCGGGCACCCCGGGACCCTCCTAAGACCAGCAGGGTAAATGCGTCGCGAAGCCCAAAGGCGGCTCTGGCTTCATCCCTTCCGGTAGGTTTGAAGAGGCCCGCCCTTATTGGGTTGCCTGTAACTTGGACATTAGCTTTTCGCGGAAACAATGTTGCTGATTCTTCCCATGCGGTGAAAGTCTTATGAGCAAGTCTGGCGAGCACCAAATTGGTTTTTCCGGGTACTGCGTTTTGCTCTTGAATGGCGCAGGGGATTCCCATGAGCCTTGCCGCCAGCATTACCGGCCCTGAAACGTACCCGCCTGTGCCAAACACCACATCAGGCTTGAACCGCTTTATTATACGATAGGCGTCTCCAATCCCCAAAGAAGCTGCCCGGACCCCCTTAAGAGCTGAAGATAGGGATTTCCCCCTGATGCCTGATGATCTTATGGCCTCAAAATCGAACCCTTCCTTGGGTACCAGTACGCTCTCCATACCTTGGGCCGTTCCTACATAGAGCACTTTTGACCTTGGCAGAAGTTGAACCAGAGCTTCGGCCACAGCTATAGCAGGGTATATGTGACCGCCTGTCCCACCTCCAGTCAGCAAACACCTCATCTCCGACGCCTCCTACCGGTTCGCATACCGGGAAATATTCAGCAATATGCCCGCAGACAAGAGACTCATCAGAAGGGATGAGCCTCCGTAACTCACAAATGGCAGTGTTATCCCCGTGATGGGAAGTGAACCTGTGGCTACGCCGATATTGACTACTGCCTGAAGTGAAATAATGGTCGTGAACCCGGCCGCCAACAGACATGAGTACCTGTCAGGCGCAGCCATGGCAGTCCTGTATCCCCTCCAGGCAAAGGTAAAGAACAACAACAACACCAGAGCAGTGCCGAAAAATCCAAGTTCTTCGCCAATCACGGGAAAAATGAAGTCTGTGTCGGGTTGGGGCAGGTAAGACCATTTTTGACGTGAATAGCCCACCCCGGTCCCAAACGGCCCTCCGGTTCCCAAAGCGTAAAGCGCTTGTATTATCTGCCAGCCAGATCCGGTAGGATCTTTCCATGGATCAAGGAAAGCCAGGAACCGCTTCCTCCGGTAGTCTTCAGATATGATAACTTGATAGAGCACTGGAAGCGAAGCCAGGCCTAGGAACGCAAGATGAAAGAAGTTTGCACCTGAAATGTAAAGCACCACCACCGCTGCTCCGGCAAGGGTGACTGCGGTGCCAAGGTCGGGTTCACTCAAGATCAGGCCGAAGGTGATGCCAAGCGCCAGAAGATAAGGGCCGAGCCCTTTGAAAAACTGCCTGATCTTGTCTTTAGTTCGAGCGAGCATGTCGGCTAAGAATAATATGGTGGTGAATTTCGCGACTTCTGCAGGCTGAAACCCGAGGCTTCCAAAGCCCAGCCAACGCCTCGCCCCATCTCTCATCTGTCCGACACCCGGAATGAGAACCAGGACCAAGAGCACCAATGACAAGGCATAGACGTAAGGGATGAGATTCCTGTACCTCCAACAGTCATAATTCATCAAGAAAAACATGCCGCTAAGTCCCAACGCGGCCCACATGCTTTGCCTGAGCAAGTAGTGGTACGGGTTTCCGTAAAACCTAAGGGACTTAACCATACTGGCTGAAAACACCATGATAATTCCTAGGGCAACCAGCGTAAGCACGGTGAAGAACAGGATGTAGTCAGGGTCTCCCCTCCGTACCATACCCTGCGCCTTTTTCCTTCTCACTAGGAACCACCCCTGAACTATACATATCCCATTGAAGCAATCCCCAAAATTGCGCCGGCCAAAGCGACAAGCCAGAAAACATACACGATCTTCTTTTCGCTCCATCCAAGCAATTCAAAGTGATGGTGTATGGGGGTCATCCTGAAGATCCGTTTTCCGAACACCTGGAAAGAGAAGACCTGCAATATTACTGAAACCACCTCCACGAGTTGCACTATTGCTATAAGAGGAAGTACCAATTCAGTTCTGGTCACAACAGCGTATCCTGCCAATAGTCCTCCCAATGCCAGTGAACCTGTGTCCCCCATAAACACTTTGGCAGGGTTGTAATTGTACACAAGAAACCCGAGGAGCGCGCCGGCTGAGGCCAGGGCGAGCCCGGTCAGGTGTGCAAGCTCCGGCCTGTCTACGGCGCCGGCGTACTCATTTGCTATGAAGGCATAGGCCCCCAGGCCAAATGTGGCTACTCCCGCAGCCAAACCGTCAAGCCCGTCTGTGAAGTTCATACCATTGCCTATACCGACAATGAGCAATATTCCCAAGATGGGATACAATATGCCCATATGGAGAACCCTGCCTGAAAAAGGCAATATCACTTCAGAGCCCCTGTCTACAAAGAAATACATGAATGATGCTGCAAACAGCACTTGGAGCGCCATCTTCTCCCTGGCCCTCAAACCAAGGGAACGGCCCAGGCGGATCTGCTTGTAATCGTCTAGAAATCCGATGAACCCATAGGACAGTGTAAGCCCTAGGATCAGCAGTTCCTCGCGGGCCGGCCACTGTTTTTCAATGACGAAAAGCGCCACGCGGGAAAGGATAATGGCAAGAATGAAGAAGATCCCTCCCATTGTGGGTGTTCCCGCCTTTTTCTTATGGGCTGCCACTTCTTCTCTGATGTATTGTCCGATTCTTAGCTCTCGTAGTTTGGGGATAATCACGTATCCCAACAGCACCGAGAGAACAAACCCTGAGAGCAAAGGCAGCACCAAGAGCTTTAACATGGGTCATCTCCTGTCAGAGTAAAATTCAGATTCAAGAGCAGATCAACCAGCCATTCGAATTCAAATCCCCTGGAAGCTTTGACCAGGCATATGTCTCCGGGCTCAATAAATCGTCTAAGAAAATCAACGGCACTCTCCTTGTCTGGAAACCATGACGATGAAATGTCCGACGTGGCTGCAGCTTGATCCCAGCCTTGTTTGGTATAGTTGCTCAGTGGTCCAATCGCCACAAGCACATCTGCTTTTCTCCGCGCGTACCTGCCCACTTGAACGTGAGCCTCAGGTCCGTGTTCGCCCATCTCCAGCATATCACCCAGGATAGCTACTTTTCTGCCCTTCCCCACCGATTCCAGCAGATCCAGGGCTGCTTCCATGGACTTGACGCTGGCGTTATAGGCGTCGTTTATCACCGTGAGTCGCTGCTTCCTTATGACTTCCAGCCTCATAGGACTCAATGAAACATTGAGCAGGCCCTGAGCTATTTCTTCTTCGGAGAGGCCCAACTCAAAGCCTATAGCTATTGCCGCCAGGGCATTTTGGACCTGGTGGATGCCAGGCAGTCTCAGCGTAAAACTGAACTGCCTGCCTTTGTAACTTACTCTAAAGTCAGTAGAACCACTGTCAGAGGCCTTAATATCATACCCTACACAGTCAGCGTGTTCGCTGAACCCGTAAGTGGTCTTCCTGCATTTGGCATGCTTCCCCGCCTCACGTACCATTTCATTGTCATGGCAAAGCACCGCCAGGCCATCGGCAGGCAAACTTTCAATGAGCTCCGATTTAGCCAGGGCTATTTCCTCCAGAGTGCCTAATACTCCGATGTGGGAGGCAGAAATATCAGTAAGCACCCCGATCTTTGGCTTCGCAATGCCGCAAAGCTCCCTGATTTCGCCCCTGGCTCTCATGGCCATTTCCAGCACTGAGTATTCATACCCAGCTTCCATGCCCAGTACTGCAAGAGGAAGGCCGATATGGGAATTGAGGTTGCCGGGGTTCCTGTAAGTCGTAAATCTCTGACTGAGCACAGCGCCTATCAAGTCTTTGGTACTTGTCTTGCCCACGCTTCCTGTGATGCCGATTACAGTCGCGGGAAGCTTGCTCCGGTGAAAAGATGCGAGGGCACCCAGGGCCTTTATTGTGGAATCAACCAACACAAGGCCGAAAGCAGGGTCAGCTATCTCTACCGGACGATGGATTAGTGCTCCTACTGCCCCTTTTGAAGCCACTGCCGGCACGAAATCATGGCCATCTGCTCTCTGTCCGGGTATGGCGCAAAACAAGGATCCTGAGACATCTTTCCGGGAATCAACGGCAACACCCGATACGCGAGCACAAGGATTACCCTGTAAGAGCTGTCCGCCTGTTATGCGGGCAATTTCATCAAACGTATAGTTCAATGCCAAACTCTCCCTTATTTCAAGGCTGTCTGCTTCTGTTTGCGATTGCATTGGCGGCTTCCTCGAAGTCGTCAAAATGTACAGTCTTGTCTGCGAAAACCTGGTAAGTTTCGTGGCCCTTGCCTGCTATTATCACAACGTCTCCTGCTTGTGCCAAAGATATCGCCTTGTGTATCGCTTCCCTGCGATCCTTTATGCGTATATAGGATATGCCGGGTTTTTTCGCCTGGGCTTTGAGAACTCCTGATTCCACTTGGTCCAAGATATCGTCTTGGTTCTCGCTGCGTGGATTATCGTTGGCTATCACAACTACATCTGCAATCTCACCGGCTATTTGCCCCATCACCGGACGTTTATGCTTGTCACGATCCCCTCCGCACCCGAAAACCACGATCACGCGATTGTCAGATACATCTCTTGCGGTCAAAAGGATGTTCCTGAGGCTTTCAGGAGTATGGGCGTAATCCACCCAAACCGTAAAATCGTCAGCACCCGGAACCGGTTCTGCACGGCCCCGCACTACTTCCATGTCAGACAATGCTTCTGCCACCGAATCCAGTGACATGCCCATGCCAAGGCCCACTGCGCTTGCTGCCAAACTGTTTTCGATGTTGAATCTGCCTGGAAGCCTTATTTGTATATCTTGCCTCTTGCCTTGATAGCACAGGGCGAACGCACTTCCCCTGGGGCCGGTTTCAGGGTTACATGCCCTCAGATCTGCGTCTTCTGAGAAACCGTATGTAATCACCTTGGCCTTGCCATCAGGCATGAAACGCTCCCAGTAAGGGTCATCCCTGTTTACCACGGCAAGTGGAACGTGTTGGCCGATGTTCCGCGAAAGCATCTCGAACAGCTTAGCTTTGGCTTCAACGTACTCTTCCATGGTTTTGTGGAAGTCAAGATGATCCATGCCGATGTTTGTGAACACAGCGATTCCGAATTTGACATGGGCGACCCGATGAAGCGCCAAAGCATGGGACGATACTTCCATGGCTACCGCAGTACAGCCCTTATCCACCATCTCCCGTTGAAGACTGAGGAGATCTGAAGCTTCGGGAGTGGTGCGCTCTACCGGTCTGATGTCGTCCCCAACTATGTTGTGCAGGGTACCTACAAGCCCTGTTTTGTGCCCAATGGCTTCAAGTATTTGCTTGACCATGTGGCAAACTGTAGTTTTGCCTTTGGTACCTGTTATGCCGGCTACCAGAAGGTTGCTGCTTGGGTCCTTGTAGAATCTGCAGGCAAGATGAGACAATGCAAATCGCGAATCCTTCACAACCGCCAGGCCTTTGCCTGGCGGAACGGGAACATGCTCCTGCACAACGACGCCGCCTGCGCCCCTGGCAAAAGCTTCGTCCACGAACGCATGCCCGTCCGATTTGAAGCCCTTGATTGCCACAAATAGGTAGCCTTGCTTTACACTACGCGAATCATAAGTGATTCCTTGCACATGGCAATCATGCTGCAAGCAGGCGCCTTCTAATCCTGTTAACAAGTCTGACAACTGCATATGATGCACCTCTGCTCAACGTGACAAGGGTCGCCTAAGCTCATTGGCCTGTAAACTCCTCCCCTACATCCATTCTGAAAGTAGCTTTGACCATAGAACCCTTCGGAACAAGGCTTCCGCCTTGAGGCTCTTGAGATACACAAAAACCCTTTCCCTGGGCGCTCAGGGATAATCCGGCCTCTACAAGTTTTGCCCGGGCTTGGGTTAGTCCCAAACCAATAATAGTTGGAACTCTGACCATTCCCTCGGCCGGCTCTTCCTCATCTTCCGTGTATAATATCACATTTGTGTGTTGCAATACTCTTGCTCCTGCAACAGGGAACTGGGACACTACAGTTGTCCCTGCCCCATCGATCTTGCCCGACAATCCAAGCTCGCGGAGATCGGTTTGGGCGGCTACGATATCTTTGCCCACCAGGTCAGGCACGATTACCGTTTCTTGCGCAGTTTCGTCTACCGGTTCTTCTTGAGGGGGAATCTCAAGATAACGCAAGACATCCCTCATCACCGCGGAGAATACCGGCGCTGCGACAACGCCTCCGTAGTATTCTCCCTTTGGTTCGTCGATCATCACAAGTAGCACCAATTTAGGATCGTTGGCGGGAGCAAATCCGGCAAAGGAAGCTATGTATTTGCCTTCAGCTATCCTTCCGTCTATCACTTTGTTGGAAGTACCGGTCTTGCCGGCGAGCCGGTAGCCTGGAATGTATGCAGCTTTGCCGGTACCCTCTGAAATGACTTTTTCAAGGGCGATTCTTAGTTCTTCTGCAGTTCTGGCCGAAATGACCTGCCTGACAGACTCATAATCCGTAACCTCAACTACGTTGCCGTCGTTGTCCGTCACCTCTTTTACCAGATGGGGTACTACCATGTGGCCCCCGTTTGCTATCGCAGCCAAGGACGTGACAGTTTGCATGGGCGTCACTTGCAGTGTTTGCCCATAGGACATTACTGCAAGGTCAATGGGCTTTGCACTCTCCTGAGGCACTATTATCCCCCTTGATTCGCCGGGCAGATCAATGCCTGTAGGAGATGTCATCCCAAACAACTCTATGTACTTGTAGAAGTCTTCAATTCCCATCCTTTGTGCTATCTGCACAAACCCTACGTTACATGAGTTCTGTATCACCTCGTAAAATGTCTGGCTGCCATGGCCTTCGGTTCTGTGACAGTGCAACGTGTCCGGCCCCACCCGGATGGAGCCGCCGCAGTAGAAGGTATCAGAAGGGCTCACAGCGCCGCTTTCAAGGGCTGCAGCGGCAGTGATTGGTTTGAAGGTAGAACCTGGCGGGAACGAATCGGTGATTGCCTTAATTCTGCGATTTTCAGTGGGGTACTCATCGTACTTGTTGGGATCGTATCCCGGTTGCATTGCAAGGGCCAGTATTTCGCCGTTTGAAGGATCCATGGCGATAATCAGGCCGCCTTCAGCATTGGTTTCTTTTACTTTAGCCTCAAGCTCCCGTTCAGCGATAAATTGAATCACTTCATCGATCGTAAGCACTAAGTTCTTTCCCTGAACGGGAGGTACATAGCCTTTTTGAGAATGGGGCAGCTCCTCTCCTATAGCGTCGACTTCTACGGTGAACTTACCTTCAACCCCGCGCAGGATCCTGTCATGCTCGTATTCCAGCCCTTCCAGGCCGTCATTGTCTATTCCCACAATACCCAGCACCTGGGCAAGCATGCTGACTTTGGGCCACACCCGCATTGCCTCCTGGGTAAAACCAATACCGGGAAGTTTGAGTTGTTTGATCTGCCGCGCCATATCATCGGGCACTTTCCGCTTGATCCATTCAAAAGCAGTATGTCTGGTCAGAATTGACATGAGTTTGTCGTAACTCATGCCCAAAATGTCAGACAATGCTCTGGCTGTCTCTGAAGGGTCTTTAATTTGGGCGGGGATTGCATACAACGACTCCACATCAATGCTAAAAGCAAGCTCGTGCCCATTCCGGTCATAGATAATCCCACGCCTGGGCTGGATAGGGATGTCTTGCATCCTCATATCCAGAGCTTGCTGCCCAAGTTCTTCTGCCCATATGAACTGGATGTAAACCAAGCGCGCCAGCAGAAGCAAGAAACACGCACCAACCAGGCCCAATACCATTCCTACACGTTTGCGGGCCAAGACCCCCATAGCTTTTCTCCTCTGATGTTGCAGGTTATTGCCTGCCCTTGGCAACAGCTACGCTGTCCTTCATAAACTCAGCTATGCGGCTAAGCCACGCGAATATACCTCGGGCCGGTTCATCAGCGGCATAATTGTCTGCGCTGGCGGGTTGGTGCTCCTGGGGGCCGGCATTCACGACTACAGACTTAACCTGCTCAGGCTCAACCATTCCAAGTGTGTTGCGCGCTTGAGCTTCTATGAAGGTAAGCGATTCCATTGAGGCAACCATCTTTTTGAGGTCCTCATTGCGCAACTTCAAATCGTGGAGGTGCCTTTCCAAGCGCCGCACTTCTTGGTTAAGGAGAGCTGCCTGGGCAGGCTGGTATACCAGTATAACGCCGGCGATAACAACAGTCAGAAAATACACCAGCCCAACTATCTCTATTGAAAAGGTTTTCCTAGAACCCCACTCAGCGTTTCTAATCATCGTTTTCTTCCCTTCCCCCAACTTCCCTGGCTTTGTATGACCCGTAGTTTCGCGCTGCGCGCACGCGGGTTACCGGCAACTTCAGCTTCGCTAGGCCGGATCACTTTCTTGGTTCTGACAAGTCCGGTCCCTCCGGTTTCGGCTTGTTTGAACACCCTCTTGGCGATACGGTCCTCAAGGGAATGATAGGTAATCACCATAAGCACGCCTTCGGGTTCTAACAAACTGAAACACCGGCGGAGGGCACCGTCCAACCGCGACAGTTCATCGTTGACCGCAATCCTCAGTGCCTGAAAAGTCTTCCTGGCAGGATGCTGCTGCTTATATCTTGCTCTGGCAGGTAAAGCGCTCTTTATCACCTCAACAAGTTCGGTGGTAGTTTCAATCTGGCGCTTGTCCCTCTGCTCCACAATCGCCCGTGCAATCTGCCTGGAAAACCGCTCTTCCCCGTATTCCCTGAGGATTCTCTCGAGTTCTGCCTCACTTGATTGGACCACAATGTCCCGGGCTGTCCTAGGGCTTTGAGGGTTCATCCTCATATCCAGGGGTGCTTCCACCCAATACGAAAACCCCCTGTGTGCCTGGTCCAGTTGTCTCGATGAGACTCCCAGATCGATAAGTATCCCGCTGACTCTGGGAACTCCGGACTGCGCCAGATGCCAGTTGAGTTCCCTGTAATCCCCCTTACTTACATGAAACCTGCCCCTGAACATGGAACCCAGACGTTTGCCTGCAACTGCTACTGCCCCATCATCAACGTCAATACCGATGACGAAGGTGTCCTGCGTGTTATCCAAGATTGCCTGAGAGTGTCCGCCGTCGCCTAAAGTACAGTCTACAACCACGCTTCTCTTGCGTTGGTTGACAAAAGACAGCACTTCCTCGACCATGACCGGTTTGTGATATATGCGTTCATCCAATCTGTCCATCATATCCCCGCTACGCTCTCAGCCAAAACAGAGAATTCGGCCTCAAGGCCTATCTTGGTCTCTTCCCACGCATCTTTATCCCAAATTTCAATTCTGCTTCCTACGCCCAGGATGAACACGTCTTTGTTAAGGCGGGCGTAGTCGCGGAGATTCTGGGGAATCACAACCCGTCCTTGTTTGTCAGGTTCAGCTTCAGTGGCCCCGGAGAGAAAATACCTGGTGAAGTGACGCGCATCTTTTTTGCTTATTGGAATGGTCTTTAGTTTCTCCATTACTTGGTTCCATTCTTCATTTGGATATACAAACAGACACTTGTCCAGGCCCCGGGCTATTATAAACTTGGGGCCCAGAGCCTCTCTGAACTTGGCAGGCAGGGCTACCCTGCCCTTGGTATCGAGCGTATGAAGATATTCTCCTACGAAGTTTGCACCACTCATTTTTTGGGCCACTTCTCCCCACTTTTCCCCACTTGAATACTCTCTTCGCCATATCTATCGAAATATCCTTCATGTTTGTTAGAAAGTTGGTTGAAATAGAGGCGGAATAATAAACAGAAAACCGCCACTGTGAGTGGCGGCATCAGAGAAACCGATCCTTGGTTGCTTCGGGTTCAGGTTATTTCTGCATGGGCGCGGACTAAAATATCAGAAGCGGCCTCTCTTTCGAGCAGAAATGCGTCTGATTCGCATTTCGGACATCTCAAGGTACAGCCGCTCCTCAGGTCTGGGTTTTCAGATTCGGGACATTGCATCTCAACTAATCCTTGGGCCCCACAAGCGAGACAGATGTACTCTACCATCCTGGGTGGCCTTTCCACTCTGTTTCAAGCCCCCTTATTTCGGTGTTTTGGGCAACCGGCAGACATTTTTCCAATTAAGTATATTCTTCTCTGACAGCCGAGCTCCTGCCTGACCCGCAAGCCGGGATTGATTCACGGCTACCCGCCGTTCCATATATATAGTCGGAATTCAGTCCCAAGATGAAACCCTCTTGAGTATCTTGTCCATTTGGAGGAAGTATAATCGGGATGCCTATCCCTCGTAGACAAGGAGGAGCTTGGCTCCAGGTGCCAAGCTCCCCTGCTTCAAAACACTGGCATAAGGCTATTTGCTGCTCGCCGGTTACTCTGTTTGATCGCCTTCCTGCACAAGTTCTATGAGCACTCCGAAAGTGCTCTTCGGGTGAATGAAAGCTACCCGGGTTCCGTGGGCTCCGGGCCTGGGTTCCTTGTCAATAAGCCTCAACCCTTTGCTTTCAGCAAGCTTCAGGGCTTCTTCGATGGAATCAGTCTCAAACGCCACATGGTGGAAGCCTTCTCCCCTCTTGGCGAGGAATTTGCCTATGGCGCTTTCCTCGGATGTGGGCTCCAACAGTTCCAGCCGGCTCTCGCCTACAGGAAGGAATGCAACCTTTACCTGCTGTGAAGGAACCTCTTCGATACCCGCTATTTCAAGGTCGAAAGCTTCTTTCAGCGCATTAGCTGCTCTTTCCAAATCGTTGACTGCAATCCCCAGATGGTGGATTTTTTTCAACATGCTATCTACCCCCTTTGGAGTCTCCACGAGCCATCTATATTTCCTGGGCAGGGCGGTATACACCGAACACGTCTCTCAGCACGTCGCAGATCTCTCCTATTGTTGCGTATGCTTTGACCGCGTCAACAATCGGAGGTATCAGGTTGCCCTGTCCCTTTGCAGTCGTCTCGATCTGCTTCAGAGCTGAAGCGACATCTCTTTCATCCCGCCGGGCTCTCAGCTTGCGAATCCGTTCTTTCTGGGCTTCGCCTATAGCCGGATTCACGCGAAGCAGATTCTTGGGCTGTTCTTCTTCAATTTCGAAGCAATTGACACCCACCACCCTCTTCTGCTTCGACTCCACCGCCCTTTGGTACTTATAGGCGCTATCCTGAATCTCGCGCTGCATAAAGCCGTTTTCAATAGCCTTCACAGCGCCACCCATATCGTCAATCTTCTCGATGTACTCCAATGCCCTGGCTTCAATTTCATCCGTGAGTTTTTCTATGAAGTAGCTTCCGGCCAGAGGATCGATAGTTTCTGCTACACCGGACTCATAGGCGATGATTTGCTGCGTCCTCAACGCTATCCGCACTGAATCTTCTGTGGGCAGAGCCAGCGCTTCATCCCTGGAGTTGGTGTGCAAGGATTGAGTGCCTCCCAGTACGGCAGCCAGCGCTTGCAATGCAGTACGGATTATGTTGTTATCAGGCTGCTGTGCAGTAAGGGAGGAACCTGCAGTCTGGGTATGGAAACGCAGCCGGTGGGATCTGGGATTCTTGGCTTTGAACCGTTCCTTCATGATCCGCGCCCAGAGTCTTCTTGCGGCTCTGAACTTGGCGACTTCCTCGAAGAAGTTCACATGGCTGTTGAAGAAGAACGACAACCTTCCTGCAAACTCATCCACATCCAATCCCTTATCAATGGCTGCCTGAACATAGGCAATACCGTTGGCAAGGGTGAAGGCGACTTCCTGAACAGCCGTGCTTCCGGCTTCCCTGATGTGGTAGCCGCTTATGGAAATCGTGTTCCACGACGGTATAGTCTTAGAGCAGTATTCAAAGATATCAGTGACCAGGCGCATGGACGGTTCCGGTGGGAATATGTACGTGCCTCTCGCTACGTACTCTTTGAGGATGTCATTCTGAACCGTACCCTTGAGTTTGCCCGGTTCAACCCCTTGCTTCTCTCCAACTGCCTGGTACATGGCCAAAAGAATGGCAGCCGGTGCGTTGATGGTCATAGACGTGGAGACCTTATCCAGCGGAATCCCGTCAAATACAACTTCAATATCTTCCAGCGAGTCTATCGCCACCCCTACGCGGCCTACCTCACCCTCGGCCAACTGGTGGTCAGAGTCGTATCCGATCTGGGTGGGCAAGTCAAACGCAACGCTCAGGCCTGTTTGACCCTGTTCCAGGAGAAAACGGAATCGCTCGTTAGTTTCCTGAGCGGTGCCGAAACCGGCATATTGACGCATGGTCCACAGGCGTCCCCTGTACATGGTTGGCTGGACTCCCCGGGTATAAGGATAGTCGCCGGGAAACCCTAATTCAGTCAGGTAGTCCCGTCCTTCAAGGTCCTCAGGCGTGTAAAGCCGCTTTACAGGAATTCCCGAATCGGTGGAAAACTCTTCTTGCCTTTCAGGGAATCTGTTGAGCGTTTTTGCCAGAGTACCTTGTTCCCATTTTTCCCTGGCATCCTTGATCATCTTCACAAACCCCCTTGTCACGTGGTTGTTACGATTGATGTAAACCCGGGCTTACAACGCCTTGGCAGCTTCAACTCCCGCAGCAAACGCCTGCTTGTTGAGTTCTTCAGTCCCTTTGGGAACCCTGTCCAGTATTGCTGCAATGACCGCATCTTTGGGCACTATGCCGGTGGTCTCAACCAACAGCCCAAGGGCCACGATGTTGGCCACGATTTCACGCCCCAGTTCCCTAGCTTTGGCGCTGACAGGGAACTCTATTACTTTGACGCGTTGAGATTGTGCTTCCGGAACCGGCTTGACATAGGTGGTATCTATAATCACCGTTCCCCCGTCTTTCACCGTCGGCAGGTACTTGTCGCAAGCTTCTTGAGCCAATACTATCAACACGTCAGGCTTCTTTACCTGCGGGTAGTCGATTTCATGAGACGAAATAATCACGTCAGCCCGCGAAGCCCCTCCCCTGGATTCAGGGCCGTATGATTGGGTTTGCACAACATTCAGGTCAGTGTATTCGGCACAAGCCTCTGCTAGAATTATGCCTGCAGTGATCAGCCCTTGACCGCCTTCTCCTGCCAGGCGAAGCTCTAACCGCATTATTCTCCACCTCTTTGCTGTAACTGTTCGATGAGCTGCCCGTATACTTCAGTGAGTTCAGGAGCCTGAGTTTTGGTCAGCACTCCGACCGGGAACTTACCTTCTCTCTCTTCAGGACTCATTTTGTCCCAGTTTCTGGCCGGGACTGCCCTATCTTCGAACCACTTCATCATCTCCCGAGGAGTTCTCAATTTGTTACGTCTGCCAAAATAGGTCGGGCACTGAGACAGCGCATCTACGAAAGCGAACCCCTTGTGGGAAATTGCCTCCTTAATGATATTGGTAAGCTGCCGTGCGTGGTGGGTTGTGCTGCGGGCTGCAAATGTACCGCCGGCACCCATGACCAGGTTGCATAGATCGAAGGGATTCTCAAGCATCCCGTAGGGCGAAGTGGTAGCATAGCTTCCCTGTGGTGTGAGGGGCGAATACTGTCCTGAAGTCATCCCGTAGATGTTGTTGTTAAAGCAGATCACCGTAAGATCCAGGTTTCTTCTTGCTGCATGGATAAGGTGGTTGCCACCGATTGCAGCTGCGTCGCCGTCGCCGGTAATCACGATTACGTTTAGTTCCGGTTTGGCAAGTTTAATGCCCGTGGCAAAGGCAATCGCCCTGCCGTGGGTAGTGTGTAAGGTGTCGAAGTTGAGGTAACCGGGAGCCCTTGCCGAGCATCCGATCCCGGACACGATCACAGTTTTTTCGGTGTCAAGTTCCAGTTCATGAATGGCCCTGACAATGCTTTGGAGTACAATGCCGTGGCCGCATCCCGGACACCAAATGTGGGGCATTTTAGCCACCCTGAGGTACTTTTCAACAGGAAGTGCCACCTTAGATCGCCTCCTTTACTGCAGACAGAATCTCTTCAGGTTCGATGAGTTGTCCTGCGAGTTTATTGACTTGGACTACAGGGACACTGTCTCCCATAACTCTCTTTACGGGCAGCACCATTTGCCCCAGGTTCATCTCAGCTACAATTACCGCTTTGGGTGACTTAGCTTTTACCTTGAGTAGTGCATCTTCTGCAAAGGGCCAGATGGTAACAGGCCTGAGCATTCCTGCTTTGATGCCCTGGGCTCTTGCATCATTGACAGCCTTCCTTGCAGAACGTGCAGTTGCACCGTAAGCAAACACTACTATTTCAGCATCGTCGAGATGGAATTCTTCCACCTTGACGAGAGCTTCCTTGTTGGAACTTATCTTTTCGTTTAGCCTCTTGAGCTGCTTCTCTGCAATGGCCGGATTGTTGGTTGGAAAGCCGTCTTCCCCGTGGGTGAGTCCGGTAACGTGGAACCTGTACCCTTCGCCGTAAGCAGCAAGGGGAGGCACCCCTGGTATATTGCCCTGCTTCATCGCAAACGGTTTGTACTCTCCCTGAGGGACGCTTGGTTTTTCCCTCTCCTTAACTACCAATTCTTCCTTAGAGGGCAAAACCACTTTTTCCCTCAAGTGGCCTATCACTTCGTCCATGAGCAGGATCACGGGTGTACGGTATTCTTCGGCAATGTTGAAAGCTTCTACGGTGAGGCTGAAAGCTTCTTCTACCGATGACGGACAAAGCGCCACAATTTCGTGGTCCCCATGTGCTCCCCACCGGGCCTGCATGACATCGCCTTGGGCAGGTGACGTCGGCATGCCTGTTGATGGTCCTACTCTTTGAACGTTAACGACTACACATGGAATCTCACCCTTGACTGCAAACCCCAGGTTCTCCTGTTTGAGTGAAAACCCTGGGCCACTGGTTGCAGTCATGGACTTGGCACCGGCCAACGAAGCTCCACAGACTGCTGCCATACTGGCAATTTCATCTTCCATCTGTATGAATGTACCACCTGCTGCGGGGAGCTTGGCTGCGCATTGCTCAGCAATCTCTGTAGACGGAGTAATCGGGTAGCCTGCGAAAAACTTGAGTCCTGCTGCTATTGCTCCTTCTACAACTGCTTCGTTCCCTTGAAGAAGCCTGGCCTGATTCTTAATCATTGTTCTCCCTCCTTTTCACAGTGATTGCGAAGTCGGGGCAGTGCCTTTCGCACTGAAGACATCCGATACAGAGGGCAGCGTCCTTAACGGTGGGAATATCGCTTATCTCAAGTACATCGCGGGGGCAGTAGTCTACGCACAACCCGCACTTCTTACACCACTTGGAGTTAACCGATATCTCCCATTGCAGTGTCTGGCCCACAGTCAATCGCCTCCTGCTTTGAATTGCTTTTTTTGTGCTCCAGAACAGAGGATCTCAGCAAGTTCACCGAACCAGCATCAGGTTTGTAGATGAACTCTATGAGCTGGATTCCTTCGCCTACCATTGAACCTACTTCTTTGAGCCTTCCAGGAGACACAATCACGGCTTGCTTATCCTCCAGCAGCTCCTTAAGGTACTGCGGATCCCTCCCGGTGTACACTTCCATTTCAAGTTCCCGTATACCGGCAAGGGCCATGGACTTGGTCACCCGTTCTGCAAAAGCTTCGGAAATACAGACCAAGAGCACTTTGGCACCATGGGGCAACCTGGCTATCTTGACTACGGATTCAATAACCGGGTCGAGGGCGATCCCAAGGATCTCATCTTGCCTGTCAGGGAACTTGTTGCACACTTCATCGAGGTGGAAAAACGTGGTGACTATCAGGTCTGCCTTGCTCACAACTGAAGATACTTCCGGGTCTTTTTCCAGATCATCCAGGAGCACAGGCATCACCCGTACCCCTGTACCCAGCTCAATCTCCCGGGCGAAGTAATCAAGCTGTTCCCTGTTGCATTCGAGAAACGCAATTGTTACTTCCTTGAGAGCTTGATACCTTTGCTCAACGCACTGTTGGGTGAGTGCAAGGAACTCGTCGGGGCTGACCCCCAGAGACAAGGCCTTGTCAAGAGCGGCGTCAATGATCTTTCCGGCCCTCTCCCGTTTAGATTCTCCCAGAGCACCGGCAGTGTCTGCAACGAAAGTTCCCCTCCCCTGCCTGGATGTTATAAGCCCTTCGTTTTCCAACTGACGGTAAGCGAGGCTTACAGTGTTGCGGCTTACTCCAAGCTTGGCGGCCATTTGTCTTTCAGTGGGGAGTTTCTGGCCTGGTTTCCAGTAGTTGCATGCTATGAGGTGCGCTAAATTTTGCTTTATCTGGAGGTAAACAGGGAGCCCGCTTGTCCGGTCTATCTCAAACGGAATATCAGCCATGGTCTCCCCTCCAGCAGTGTTGTGGCTTGGTATTGCCAATTTGCCTCATTGGATCTCTTTCTCGTTCCTTTTTGATTATATACCAATCATATCTATTCGCCAATGCAACTGTGAAATCCTTCACAGTCTGAAAAAAGAGCAATCCGGGCTGGAAGCCCGGATTGGATCAATTACCAGGTCCAATATTAGACAAGTATGTATGACCGGTCTAGTCCTTGAGCTTTCTCGCTACACCGGTCCTGATTACTTCAACTTCAACTCTTTCAGCGACCCTGATCTTGATCGATAAGTCATCAACTTTGGTTATGACGCCTATCAGGCCGCCGTTGGTAAGAATCTTGTCTCCTGGTTTGAGGGCGCGTATCATTTCTGCCCGTTCTCTCTGTTCCTTCTGCTGAGGGCGTATCATAAGGAAGTACAGCATCGCAAACATCACAGCTAGCCATATGAGATTGCCAATCAGCGGATTAGTTCCTCCCTCTGCTGCAAGAACCAACATCAAGCTAAACCCCTCCTTTCAACCCGTTTGAGGCCGGCTCTATTCTTTGTTCGACGAACAACCGTGAACACCTTGTTTACCTTAGACAATAAGCTCAGATAGGATAAAGCATCTCCATTTGCCTGCGCAGCTGTTTGAGCGTGCCATCAAACACAGACTGCCTTATCCTATCCATTAGCCTTTGAAAAAACCGGATATTGTGAATTGATACCAAAGTCCACGCCAGACTTTCCTTGGCAGAGAACAAGTGCCTTATATATGCCCTGGAAAAACTCTTGCATGCCCTGCAATCGCATCCTTCTTCAATAGGGGAAAACTCTGTAGCATGCCTGGCGTTTTTGAGGTTTAACGGGCCGGCAAAAGTGAAGGCCCTTCCATGCCTGGCATTCCGCGTAGGCAGTACACAATCGAACATATCAATGCCGGCCATTACTCCCTCAACAAGATCCACGGGATGCCCTACACCCATGAGATACCTGGGTTTGTCAACGGGGAGAAATTCACAGGTGTAGTGAAGGATGTCGTAAAACTTCTGCTTACTTTCTCCCACAGACAGCCCTCCCACAGCGTATCCAGGGAAATCCAATGCCGCAAGTTCCAGGGCACATTGTTTTCTGAGCTCCGGGTAAACCGAACCCTGGACAATCCCGAACAGGGACCGGTGGGGCGCTATCTCAACCTGTTTAGCCCGTCGGGCCCAAAGCAATGTCCGGTTCATAGCTTCTGCGGCAAGGTCATAAGACACAGGCCACTGGGTAAGGTGGTCCAGGCACATGATTATGTCAGCGCCCAGGGCAGCCTGAACCTGCACAGAGTCTTCAGGGCTGAACCGGACCAGGCTTCCGTCTATGTGGGATCTGAACACGGCTTCTTGGTCGGAAATCGACACGAAGTGGCCTAGGCTCATTATTTGAAAACCTCCGCTGTCGGTCAGAATCGATCCCGGCCAGTCCATGAACTTGTGAAGCCCGCCGGCTGCTCTTACTATGTCAGGCCCGGGCCGCAAGAATAGGTGATAAGCGTTGCATAGGATTATCTGTGAACCTGTATCCCACACATCCTGCGGCAACAGAGACTTAACTGTTGCCTGGGTTCCCACAGGCATAAACACAGGTGTACTGAACTCACCGTGAGCAGTCCTGAGTTTGCCGATTCTTGAACCTCCCGACTGGAACATTATCCTAAAATCTAGTTGCGACACCCCAGACCCTCTTTCTACGTGCTATAAGATAAGCATTGCATCTCCGAACGAGAAAAACCTGTATCGTTCCTTAATCGCTTCCTGGTAAGCTGCCATCACAAACTCTTTGCCCGCAAAAGCAGATACCAGCATGAGCAACGTGGATTTTGGCAGGTGGAAGTTGGTTATCATACAGTCTACCGCCTTAAACTGATAGCCTGGGTATATAAACAGATCGGTGTTTCCCTTGCCTGGTAACACCTTGCCCTCCTGGCATGTGCTTTCAAGTACTCTCACAACCGTCGTCCCTACTGCAAATATCCTGTGTCCTGAATTCCGGCAGCTGTTTATCGCCTGCACCGCCTCTTCGGTTACCTCATAAGACTCACTGTGCATTTTGTGGTTTTCGATTTCCTCTACTGTCACGGGCCTGAAAGTCCCCAAGCCTACATTGAGGGTCACAGGAACGATTCTTACCCCATTGGCTGAAAGTCTGTCGAGCAGATGAGGGGTAAAATGCAGGCCTGCAGTAGGTGCGGCTGCAGATCCCGGTACTTCGGCATAGACCGTCTGATACCTTTCAGGGTCTCTCAGAGGCGTCTTGATGTACGGCGGCAAGGGTATATGCCCAAGGCGCTCCAATACGTCTTCCCAGTTGCCCTGGTATTGCCACTTGATCAGCCGGCCCCCATAAGCGGTCTTACCTTCCACTTGTCCTACCAGGTCTCCGATGAATACTTGCTCACCGGGAGGCAGTTTGTGCCCCGGACGCACCAGGCATTCCCATGTATCAGGCCCGGCAGGATTGAGTAACAACACCTCAACCCGCCCGCCGGTATTTCTTCGTCCGAAAAGCCTCGCTTTGATAACCCTGGTATTGTTGATTACCAGGGCGTCACCTGGATGGATGTATTTCACAATATCAGAAAACCTGCCGTGAGTGATGCTCTTGTGTTTTCTATCCAGTATGAGCAACCTCGAGCTGCCCCGCGTTTCCGCCGGAGTCTGGGCTATCAGTTCCTCAGGCAGGTAATAGTCAAAGTCTTCCGTTTTCATGTTACCACCAAGTTTCAATGTCTGTTAAAGGGTAGTAGTGCTTAAGGATCTGCTTGTAATTGTCGCCACGTTCTGCCATCGCCTTAGCTCCCCATTGAGAGAGCCCTACTCCATGACCATATCCCCGTCCTTGAAACACAAATCTGATTGCGCCTGACTCAGCGGGAGCGATTACTGCAGCTCCTCCGGCTCCACTTTGGGTACTTCCTGGGTTCAACATTATACACTGTGGGAGTGGTACAGCTTGTACACTTGTACCGTTTTCGACATATATCTCATGGCCGGGATTAAGGTGCCCGGTGGTGTCAAGGTTGCCTCCTTTTCTGAATACCGAAAACCAGGTGCTCTTGAGTTCCAGGAGCGAACGGAACTCGCTTGCCCTGACGTTAACATTCTTGTTGCCTGTAGCAACATCTAGAAAAAGCCACCTGCCTGAAACCCCCGGTTGGGACCCGGTGATCAATTGTATGCTCGAGCCCTGCAAGAGGCCTTTGAGTCTTTGGTTCAGGGTTTCCACGTCAAAGTAAGCTTCCCATCGGCTGTGGGGCGATTCATGGGGCACTTCTTCCACGGCGGTGAGATACGGGATATCTCCTCCCCAAACAAACCGCGGGCTTTCAGTCATACCGGCTGAGTCAGCGTGGTAGTACGTTGCAGCAGGCATGCCCTGATACGTCAGGATCTGCCCTTTGGTCTCGATGCAAGCCTCTACAGCCCGAGGATCTTCGTGGGTTTTTCCGCGGTAAACCTGGTTTGACTCGCTGGCCCAAATCTTTACGGCATCTGCAGAAGTTACGTTGCCCGTATCGCTTATTGCACCTTTGTAGGCCGCGTAAGTGCGCGAAATCACAGCCTGGGCTTTCAGGGCTTCTTTGGGCCAATTGCATGGCATCTCACTTGATACCACTGACCATAGGTATTGCTCCAGATCGACCAGGTTGGCGACTACCAAGGAGCCCTGGTCTTCAATGATAACCGCACTCCCCCTGAATTCTTGTCCTGGGAAACCTGGGTTGGAGTTACCCTGGTCCCGCACAGCAAAAGACGCAGCCTCTGATGCGTGAGCAGGCGTAATAAAGACCGGTGAAGTTACTTCACCGTCATACAACACTGTTCCGGCGGACGAGACAGTAAGTCTAAGGTTCCCGCGCCGGCATTCCAACGACACCGTGCCGTGGGCCGGTATTTCCTGATTGCCTTGAGCCGAGGCCAGCTCGTATTTCTGGGAACAGGCCAGGCGAACTGAGTCTGTCCTGGCCAATCCAACCAGTACCTGAGTCTCACTGCCGCCGGGCTGGGCGGTGGCTGTAGGTGAGCAGATTTCAGAGCTCAAAAATAACGCAAGTCCAACTGCAATTCCTATTACGGCTATCTTTCTTATCGTTTTCGCAATAGCCATAGCAAGACGGTAAGGCCCAAGCTCAGGATAATTGATGTCGTCAAGGGAAAATAGAAAGTGAAGTTCCCGCGCCTGATAATAATGTCTCCGGGTAAGCGGCCAAGCCCAAACAACCTTCCATCCACAGCAAACAACACTCCAAGCACTACCAGTACAGCCCCTATTATTATCAGCATGCGGCCGAAATCAACGGAGCCTGGCACCTTTTCCCTCACCTCCCATGCTAAACTCGCAACCACAATACTTCTGCATGTACATATGGTTCCCCCTGGCCATCTGCCTTGAACGCAGATATCCACGCCTGAGATCCCGGTAGACATAGGGTATCTTGTGCTCCGTGGAAGCTCTTTCCATGGCAAGCACGATTCCCTCATGATCCTGGTAGGGGCTCACTAGCAACGTGGTGGAGAAACCGTCATATCCTTCCTCCTTCGCAAGCTTGGCTGTGCGTTCCAGCCTCACGTAATAGCACTCCCTGCATTGCCCAGGCTTCGAAATCGCCTGAGCCCACCCATCGTAGGGCATTGTTATCCGCCTGGTGTCAAGGCCGGTTTGACTTGCCCACTCAGCATATGTTTGCCACCGCTTTTCCTCTTCTTCTGCAGGGTAAATATTGGGGTTAAAGAACAACCCGTCCACCAAGAACCCTTGTGCCCTGAAAAAGTGAAGAGGGAAAGTGGTACATGGCCCGCAACATGAATGGAGAAGCAATCTCAAGGATTATCAAAGAGCCCCTTTCTCTTGTAAGGACTGCCCAGTATGTACTCTAAGGCTTTTTGCGTAGCCACCCGCCCCCTGGGTGTCCTCTCCAAAAAACCCATCTGCATCAGATACGGCTCGTAAACATCTTCGATGGTACCCGGGTCTTCACTTATGCTCGCGGCTAAAGTCGACAACCCTACAGGGCCCCCATCATAGTTATTTATTATAGCTGAAAGAATCATTCTATCCAATCCATCCAAACCCTGAGAGTCTATGCCCATAGCTGCCAGGGATTCACAAGCTATAGCCCGGGTTATGATCCCGTCTCCTTTTACTTGGGCATAGTCCCTGACCCTTCTCAGCAGCCGGTTAGCTATCCTGGGCGTACCCCGGGCCCTCTGGGCGATCTCCATGGCTCCAGAATCGTCGATTGAAATCCCCAAAATACTCGCAGACCTCATTACTACTTGGAAAAGCTCGTCAACTGAGTAATAGTCCAGGCGGAAGGATATGCCGAACCGGTCGCGCAAAGGCGATGTCAAGAGCCCGCTTCTGGTGGTAGCGGCTACCAAGGTAAACATGGGCAGCTTGAGGCGGTATGTCCTGGCGGCAGGCCCCTTTCCTGCAATCCAGTCGAAAGTGAAATCTTCCATGGCAGGATACAGAGCTTCTTCAGCTTGATGGTTCAACCTGTGGATCTCGTCAATAAACAGCACGTCCCTGTCTTCGAGGTTAGTAAGGATAGCTACAAGGTCCCCGGAGCGTTCAATGGCAGGTCCCGACGTAACCCGGATTCCCACACTTAATTCATTGGCAATTATGTGGGCCAGGGTGGTCTTCCCCAATCCAGGGGGGCCCGACAGCAATATGTGATCAATCGCTTCCTGCCGTTGTCTTGCAGCTTCAATGTATATCTTCAGGTTACGCTTGATCCTTTCCTGCCCGATATAGTCAGAAAGGGCAAGGGGCCTCAAAGATACTTCAGTCGTTTCGTCTCCCGGCAACGCCTTGTTTGCAATCAGTGCTCTGGAATCAGAATCTGGCAAGATATTTCAAAGCCTCCCGAAGCAATGCTTCCAAATCACACCCGTCAAAACTCCTGGTTGCACGCGACAAAGCATCCTCCGCTTCCTGCCTTGAATACCCTAAGGCCATGAGCGCTTCAGCTGCTTCACCTATCATATCAGGTCGTGTATGTATGGTACCGAGTTTGTGTTTTGGAAGCCCAATTCTGTCCCTTAGTTCAACGATTATGCGAGCTGCGGTTTTCTTCCCGATTCCGGGCAGCCTTGTGAGGGTTTTCTCGTCCTTGGACAAGACTGCCTTGTAAAACTCCATTACGGGAAGGGATGACAATACTCCAACCGCAAGCCTGGGCCCTATGCCTTGAACCGTCATGAGCATGTCAAACAACGTTCGCTCCTCAAGGTTCTTGAATCCATATATTTGCAGGCTGTCATCCCTCACAAGAAGTCTGGTGTACAACTGGACATCCTGGCCTACTTCCAGAACAGATAACAGCCCTGATGGCACGTTTACTTCAAGGCCTACCCCGCCTACCATGACGGTGACAGTGTCTTTACTCTTGGAAATCAGCTTCCCGCTAAGTTGCGATATCATTCCCGCCTGCCCCATCTCCGTTCTTTTGGCTACGCACTACTCTGGCGCGGAAAGATCTCTTAATTCCAGCTGCAACTGCAATGGCCAGAGCGTCGCATACATCATCGGGCCTTGGCATCCTGGACAGGCCTAAAATGCTCTTGATCATTGCTCCCACTTGTTCTTTGGTTGCATTTCCATACCCTACTATAGATGATTTTACCTGCAACGGAGTCACTTCTTCCAGTGGAAGGCCGCACTTCCCTGCTACAAGCAGGCATACCCCCCGGCCATGGCCCACTGCTATGGCCGTCTTGGCATTCTTGGCGAAAAACAACTCTTCGACTGCCATCAGATCCGGGGAGTACTTCTCTACCAAGGAGTTCAGGCTGTCAAAAATGAAGAGCAGTCTCTCAGGGAGGCCTTGTTCCTTAGGAGTGGTTATGCATCCGTAATCAACTGCGGTAAAATCTTGTCTCCTTGCATCCACTATGCCCCAGCCTACCCGTGCTATACCAGGGTCAATTCCGAGAATTCGCATGTCAATACCCCCGCATAAGGGGGTTCGACAGGCTAGTCTGTGATTCCTTCCAAATATGACCTTACAAGCACATCAAGGTGCTCCGGGTCGTCATTGAACAGCAGTATTCCCTGTCTCAGCTGTTCAAGGGTCTGGGGGTGCACAATCAGCGATTCTTCCAACTCTTTATAGCCGCGGATCACAAACCGATCGTCAGGGTCCTGCCCCCGGAATACTACCACGTGGCCCCGGTGCAACTTAAGCAGTCTGTAATGGTTGTGGTTGGGGCACCAATCGTCTACCGTTTTCATCAGTTCTATCTTTCCGTCCCGCTCTTCCATGGTGCTCCAACCATCGGAAAGGGACGCAAACAACGCATCGAGCCGGTCACGGCCTATGTCTTCGGTGACCGTACTTGTATCGCCGCATTTGCTGTACTTCGTTATGTATACCAGTTGGACCACAGATGCCTGTGCACCTGGGTATGTGCCTGGCAGTCTCCTGCTTGAGAGCCAGTACCCTCCCAGAAGCAGCACCGCTGCCAATGCCAGTGCAAGTAAGTAATTCTTGGCGCCAAAGCGATCAGGTTTCATATTCCCTCCCTCCAGGCAAACTTAGGTTTCCCAGGAAAGAGGGCAGTATTCATTGACGCTTCCGGGGCCTTATGCGTTGGCGCTCAGGATATCATCAGGCACATCGAAGTTTGCGTAGACCCTGGAGACATCATCGTGGGATTCCAGCACATCTATGAGTTCTAGCATCTTTTCGGCATCGTGCTTGTCAAGGTTGACATATGTCTTCGGTACCATGGTCAATTCGGCGGTCTGGATGCGCGCACCGGCGCTTTCCAGTTTGCTTCTTACCTGTTCAAGCTCGCTTGCCCCCGTGTAAACTTCATAACAGTCATCTTCGGCTTGCATGTCAAGGGCTCCGGCTTCAATGCACATTTCCAGCGCTTGCTCTTCGGAAAGCCCTTGTTTGTCCAGGGCAATGAAACCCCTCTGATCAAACATCCATGCCACGGCGCCGAGTTCGGCGAGCTTGCCTCCGTGTTTTGAAAACAGGTGCCTGATATCCGCGGCAGTCCGGTTGCGGTTATCAGTGGCGGCTTCTACCAGAACGGCTGTTCCCCCTGGTCCATATCCTTCGTAAGTGATTTCCTCGACTTGGCCGCCGTCAAGTTCCCCGGTACCACGCTTGATGGCCCGTTCAATATTGTCGGAACTCACGTTATAGCTCCTGGCCTTATCTATGGCTATCCGCAGCCTGAAATTAGTGTCCGGATTACCTCCTCCTTCCCTGGCGGCCAGCATTACCTCCCTTACCGCCTTGGAGATCACGTTTGCACGTTGGGCGTCCATTTTCGATTTCTTGCGCTTGATATTCGACCATTTTGAGTGGCCTGCCAAGACTCATTCCTCCTTGAAAAAGTCAATGCCATAAGCAGGAACCGGCGGAAGGCTTCGCTTGTGTTCGCTCCTGTCATGCATCTCCATTATCCTTGCCTCGACATGTTGAGGTACTTCTTCGCCACGAAGATAGGCATCCAAGTGTGTGTATGATATCCCCATTTCCGCCTCATCAGTTTGCCCTGCCCAGAGCCCTCCTGAAGGCGTTTTCGTCAAGATCCTGTCAGGAACCCCGAGAAACTCTGATAGCTGCCTCACTTCAGTTTTTGTAAGGTTTGCCAGGGGCAGCATGTCTACTCCACCGTCACCATGTTTGGTGAAGTAGCCGACATAGTATTCGCTTCTGTTGGTTGTGCCGATTACCATGTAATTCATCATGTTTGCGTAGTAATAAAGTGCGGCCATCCGCAGGCGGGGTTTCAGGTTTGCCCGGGCCATGAACGCACCTTGACCGTCGCCCTCTCCCAGAACCGAGACAAACCCGTCAAACACAGGAGTCAGGTCCAGCACCTTGTACTTGCAGCCAAAGTGTTCTAATACGTAAATGGCATCGTTTACATCGCTTTCTGCTGAATGGCACGGGAGCACCAGTCCAAGGCAATTTGCCTGCCAGGCATCCTTGGCAAGGGCGACCAGTAAAGCTGAATCCAGCCCGCCTGAAACACCGAAAATCCCTCCTGCTGCGCCTGCCGCCTCGCTCATTTTTCGCATCCAGCCGGAAATTGAAGCAGCCACCTGGCGGATATTTTTCACCGTCATCACCTCAGAGCAGTGCTTTGAAAACATTATCCTCCAGATGATTCCGATTGTGAAGGGCCGCCGGTAAAATCAACGAGTACCGTAGGGAAACATAAGGTAAGTATCGGGGACTTTGCCCGGGATAAGTACAGTGGCGAGAGGTACATCGACGGAAACGTGGGTCTTGGACGAGAGAAGCGGGATGACCACCTGCAGGGTACATATCACCTTCAGGTAAAGGCTGTACTTAATCTGGTTGATACCGGTGACTTCGAAGGTGTCCAGCACCTGCACACTCACATATCCGTACGGATACATCGTTACCTTGATTCTGGGTCCTTTTGCAGCAAGCAGTTTGGAACTCAGAGCTTGCCCAAGGGGGATGCGAATTTCAAACCCCTCAAGTTCGTCGATGGCTTCTTGAAGTATAGCCAATGACTCGGCTTGTATTTTGTTTAGGTCAGAGGTGTTGGTCTGCACATACAAGAGTTCCCCTTCAGGGCCGACGTGGAAATCCAGCAGTCTCTTGTCCTGAAGCAGGGAATCAACATGCGAGTTAATCGCTTGGCGGATGGCCTCATTAGCTATGGCCGTGACCCTTGATTCTGAGATGGCTATCAAAGTTGGAATCACGTTTCTTTCTATCGAAACAAACAGGAACAGCAGGACCAAACCAAGCCCCGCGGCAACCACCAGGGGCCGGTGAAAGCGCTTTTTCCTTCCCAAAAACCTTCTGTTAAAGATAATGAGAAGCTCCTTCCTCAAAAAGTAGCCTCTCATTGTTATGCAAGTATCTGCACTAAAGTTCGCACAAACGCCTGTCTCTTGCGCTACTTGATACCAATCTTGCACATCCGCCGTTTGCCTACTTGGAGCAACATCCCGTCTGTGACCTTGATCAACGCGGACGGATCCACCTGTCTCTCACGGTTGACCCGCACTGCACCGCTCTTAATGAGACGCCTGGCTTCAGATGAAGACGGCGCCAGTCCGCACATGGCAAGCAACCTCGCGAGTCCGACTTTTTCTCCGGCCTCAATATCCTCAAGGTCCACGGTTTCAATCTCATCCGGGAGGGCATCTTGGCTAAATACGCGCAAGAAGTTGTCTTGTGCAGTGCTTGCCGCATTCAGGCCATGAAACTCTGCTACAATCCTCCTGGCCAATTCCATCTTAAGGTCCATGGGATGGCGTTTACCCGACTCTAGTTCGCGCATCATGCCCTCTACTGAATGCCCTGGTTCAGCCAGGACCAACTCGAAGTAGTCGCCCATTATCTCATCGGGAATGGACATCACTTTTCCGTACATGTCATTGGGGTTATCTGTCACCCCGATGTAATTGCCAAGGCTCTTGGACATCTTTTCTTTTCCGTCAGTGCCTACAAGAAGCGGCATGGTGAGCGCTATCTGCGGCTCTTGTCCGTAATGGGGCTGCAGATCCCTGCCAACCAAAAGGTTGAAAGTCTGGTCGGTGCCACCGAGCTCCACGTCTGCATCAATGGCGATAGAATCATATGCTTGGGCCAAGGGGTACAAGAACTCGTGGATGCCAATGGCCTGTCCCTGTGAGTACCGGTTATGAAAATCGTCCCTTTCAAGCATACGGGCCACGGTGAACTTGGAAGCCAACCTCACAAGATCTGCAAACGTAAGGGGTGACAGCCAAGATGAATTGAACACAACATGGGTTTTGTCAGGATCGAGGATCAGCGTTGCCTGTTCATGATATGTACGGGCGTTAGCTTCGACCTCTTCCCTCGACAGCTGCCGCCTGGTCTTTGACCTGCCGCTGGGATCTCCAATCATCCCTGTGAAGTCACCGATCACAAAGTATATCTCATGGCCCAGCTCCTGGAATTCCCTGAGTTTCCTCATGACTACCATGTGGCCAAGGTGAATGTCAGGGGCACTGGGATCTACTCCCAATTTTACCTTCAAGGGCCGCTTTTCTTCCAAGGAACGCCTTATTTTGGCCTTGAGTTCTTCCTCAGTAACCAGCATTGCTGCTCTTTGGCTAAGCAATTCCGCCTGACGGTTAACTGCATCCTCTAATTTTCCCAAAGCGCTGACCCTCCTTGAGTTTTTCGTTTGATTATATCATTCCTGACCAACCTCAAGAAGCCAATCGGCGAAGATGGTATAATGGTGACACCTTATTGCTCCTTCTATCGTCTGTTAACATAGGAGGAACGCATCTAAAGAAGGCAAATCAATACTGAGGGCGACAACCGAGCAAGTGGACATAGAGGAACCGCTGGAGGTAGTAATTTATGGGAAAAAGAAGACGAAGGACCAGGAAGGGCGTTCGTGCCCTGGATATTCTAATATATGTTTTCCTGGGACTGGTTCTCATTGGAGCCGGTTTTGCAGCTGCAGTTGTCGTATCGGCAGTACGGGACCTTCCGGCCCTTGCAAATCTTGAGCCTGAGGCCAGTGAAATATCAATATTATACGATCGCAACGGGGACGTATGGACTGAGCTCCGCTCAAGTGAATACCGGATTCCGGTTTCCATCAACGATATGCCTCAACACCTTATTGATGCAATTCTCGCTGCTGAAGACCACAGATTCTACAGTCATCCTGGGTTCGACCTAAGGGCAATCCTGAGAGCTCTGTATCAAAACATAATAGATGACCAGACACTGCAAGGGGGCAGCACTATCACCCAGCAGCTTGCCAAGATAGCTTTCCTGGAACAAGACCGGACGCTGAAGAGGAAGGTTCAGGACGTCATAGTCTCAGTCCTCATGGAGCGCAAGTATACCAAGAAGGAAATCCTGGAGATGTACATGAACCAGATCCACTTCGGCCGTGGTGCACATGGGGTTGAAGCAGCCGCGAGAGCTTACTTCGCTAAGCCTGTTCATGAAATCACTGTTGATGAAGCAGCTTTTCTCGCAGGTACCATAAGGGCGCCCTCATATTACGGGGACAAGTCAAACCTTGAGCAATCGATAAACCGGCGGAACACGGTGCTCAATCAAATGGCTGAATACGAGTTTATCAGCTATGATGAAGCAGAGATGTACAAGAGCAAACCACTCAATATCATCGATTATGAGCCTATGGTGGTTACCGAAGGCGGGTATTTCCTGGATTATGTACTCCAGCAGCTGCTTTCCCGTTATCCTGCGGACTTGGTATATGGCGGGGGGTTGCGTGTATATACAACATATAGCCCGGCCGCCCAGAGGACCGCAGAGACAGCGGTAAAGGAAGTGCTTGATCCGGTTTTCCCGTACAAATCCGGCGAAGAGAACATCGAGGCCGCCGTAGTGGTCATGGATGTAAAGACCGGACACCTGCTCGCTATAGTTGGAGGACGAAGGCACGAAAGCATGCTGGGATGGAACCGTGCCGTTGATGCAAAACGCCAGCCCGGTTCTGCTTTCAAACCCATATCCGTATATATACCTGCCCTGGAACAAGGTATGGGCCCTTATACGGTAATCGATGACTCGCCTGTAACCTGGGTGGATCAGACTACAGGAGAACGATTCTCGCCCAGGAACTACAGCGGCACGTTCCAAGGATTGGTCACCATGAGAACAGGTGTAAGGGAATCCTTGAACGTAGTGGCGTGCAAGGTCCAGGACATCGTGGGCCTGAGCACCAGCCTTGAAATGTCCGAGAAACTTGGAATAACCACACTGGTCAAGCCCCCTGTCTCAGATGGCCGTACTGACCTGACCAGATCCCTTGCCCTTGGCGGGCTTACCTACGGGGTAAAGCCTATTGATATGGCGGTGGCTTTTGCCACAGTAGCTAACCGCGGGATTCAGGTTGAACCTTTGTCAATCCTCAAAGTTGAAGACAAGAACGGCAACGTGTTGGAAGAGCATACTATAAACAGGCAGATAGTGATTTCCGAAGAATCGGCATACCTCATGACCAGTATGCTCCAGGACGTGCTTACAGTGGCAGGAGGCACCGGGCAAGCAGCCTATTTCGGCAGGCCGGCCGCAGGCAAGACGGGCACTACAAGCGACTGGAAAGACGCATGGTTTGTAGGATATACGCCAAGCACTGTAGGTGCGGTATGGATGGGCTATGATCAGGAAAAGACAATGGCTCAGTGGAGAGTCACCGGCGGAACTTATCCGGCCAGAATCTGGAACAGAATGATGAGCGCCATCACGGCAGATATGCCCGTTGAACACTTCACCAGGCCTGACACTATCGTGGAAATCGAAGTGTGCAAGAAGTCAGGGCTGTTGCCAAGCCCTTACTGTCCTGCGGAAGATGTAGTAACTGAACTCGGGGTCAAGGGTAAGACACCTATGTCAACCTGCGACTATCACGCTGACGGGACTCCCGGCGGTTGGCCGGACACCTTTTCTGATGATGCGCCCGGACCGGGCGGTGCACTTGAACCCGGGAATGCATCTCCACTTGATGATGCATTGCAAGATGAACCAGGCGTTGACCCCGAGGGGACACACGAAGGCCATTGAGTCTCAACGTCTAAGTCTTCAGTTTTGCAATAGTAACGCCGGCACCGCCTTCAGATGGTTGTCCAAGACGGTAGCCGGCGATATATTTCTCCGTTGATTGGAGATACTCTTCCACGGCTTTACGCAAAGCACCTGTGCCTTTACCATGGATAATCGTGATTTCAGGTATAGAAGCGAGGAAAGCATCATCAATATACTTATCCAAGGTCATAAGCGCCTCTTCCCTGGTCATCCCCCGTAAATCTACCTTGTGGGACACGCTCAGCGCCTTGTTTTGCTCCTTCCTGGCGGTCTTGGAAGGGACCTTATGCTTTCCGGATGCCAGTGCGGCCTTGGTCAGACGGTTGATCTCGGTTCTGAGCTTGAAGCTGCCTACTTGCACAACCACATCGTCGGACCCTGAAACCTCCAATACTGTCCCCGGCTCTGAGAACCCGGATACCTGAACCTGCATGCCTGTTGTCAGGTTCTCAACTCTCAAAGGCTCACCCGTGGGGAGCTCGTCTTCTGCGTCAGACAGATCTGCCTGGATGCCCGCAAGCCTGGTGCGGATCTCAGATGCACTGGCATGGAACTCTCCTGACGTCTGGCGGCGGCTCTCTTTGATCTCCTTTAGGGCCTTTTCGAATTCAACTCTCGCCCTGGCAATTATCGACTGTGCCTCCTGCCTGGCCTCTTTCAGGACCTTTTTCTGTTGAGCCTCCAAGCTGCTTAACCTATGTTCATACTCGCTGCGTAACTCCTCGTAAAGCGCCCTCTCCATGGCAGCCTTTTCCGCCTCTTCTCTGGCCTTCTGCGATTGCGCCTCCATGTCGGCAATAACATCTTCCAATCTCACTACATCTTCGGGGATCAATTCACGGGCCCGCTCTAGTACATCCGCATCCAGACCTAACCTGCGAGCTACCAGAAATGCGTGGGATCTGCCCGGCCTTCCCACCACCAGCCTGAACGTGGGCACCATTCTGAGACTGTCCCACTCCATGCTTGCGTTGGCCATTCCCTGGGTTTTCTGAGCTATTATCTTGAGCTCGCCGTAATGGCTGGTGACAACGCATAACGCACCTGAATTGTGGATTTTCTCTAGGATGGCTTGAGCCAGGGCCGACCCTTCCTTTGGGTCAGTGCCGGCGCCAAGTTCATCGATAAGCACCAGCTTACCCCTGCCTGACAGCGACACAATTCTCTTTATGTTAGTTATGTGCGCCGAAAAGGTACTCAGATTTGCCTCAATGGATTGCTCGTCCCCTATATCGCACAAGATTGCCCTAATGCCGCCGATTTGAGTTTCCGGGTCGCATGGGCACGGCATTCCTGCTAGTGCCATCGCGACAAGTAGGCCACAAGTTTTGAGAGAGACGGTCTTTCCGCCCATGTTGGGCCCGGTCACGACTATCGTTCTTACCCCTGCTTCGTCCAGATGTATATCAAGGGGAACAGGATTTTCCTTGAGAAGCGGATGCCATGCCTTAACCAGGGACAAGGTGAACCTGTCTGTAAGCGTGGGGAAGCATCCATTCCATTTACGGGCAAGCCTGGCTTTGGCTACACCCAGATCAAACTCTCCCAATGTTTCAATGGCGTCAAGCAGGTCTGACCCGACTTCACCAATCCACGCAGATACTTCAGTAAGGATCCTTTCAATCTCGTCCCGTTCCAGAAGTTCCAGCCGCCTTACCTGGTTTGCCATTTCAAGCAGTTCAGAAGGTTCGAGGAAGACCGTATGCCCCGACGCCGATTGATCATGCACGATTCCTTGTATTCTCGATGCGTGTTCTTGTTTAACCGGAAGCACATACCTTCCGTTGCGAAAGGTAACTATTGGCTCCTGAAGGTATTGAGCGATGCTGGGCTGACGGGTCATTTCTTCAGCCCGTTTCCTGAGCCTTTCTTGAGCATCCCTGTATGACTTCCTGATAGACTGAAGCTTGGGGCTGGCCGTATCTTTGATTTCGCCTTGTTCATCAACTGTATTGGCAAGCTTGTCCCTGAGCAACGGTTGGTTTGGGAACTTGTGCCTTAACTCATGGAGTTTCCTAAAGTCCTCACTAAGGCGCCCGATCCATGCAGAGATGGTATCGCAGGCCACCAGGAGATCAAGCACATCACGCAGATCCTGTGGTGCAAGTTGAGCTCCTTGCATCGCTCCTGATATCTTGTTCGTTACGTCCCTGACCGGAGATATGGCGGGCAAAGATGTTCGAAGCAGAGCTTCGGCGATCTCCCGCCCCGTTCTTTGCCGGTCTCTTGCAATGTACACATCAACAGGAAATGCTTTTTTCGCAAGTTTCCTCCCCATAGGTGTAGAAGCCTGGGCTGCAAGCATTTCCTGGATTTTTTGGTATTCCAAGAGTTCAAGGGTCTTTTGGTCCATATCTGTTTTCCAGAATCCTCCGAATCGCTCTTATGGTTTCATTTCTGAATCTTGACTTATACAGTTTTCTAAGCTTTGTACGCACCCCGTAAGATGCCTTCTTTCTTTCCTGTTCAGGAAGGTAATTGAACTTGGACATTTCCTGATTCAGAAATGCCGTAGCAGCTTCCGGCCTTTCTATGAAGCGCCCGATCTCCTCTCCTGCTTCATCGAAGAACACAAACACCGGGATGGTCCTCTTACCGTCTGTCAGGTACTTGTCCATGATATCCAGATTGTCATCCCTTGAAAACACCATCAGGTGGAAGCAAGGATAAAGCGAAGCTAGTTTGGCCACAACGGGCAAATTCTCTACGCAGTCCCCGCACCATGACTCGGAAATGGCCAGGACCTTTATCGAACCAGGCACCTTTTGGGAACACAGCCATGAAAAGTAGGTGTGATCTTCATCGCTTACAATGACTTCAGCGAGGTTTTGTCTCATGGTAGGCACGTTCATATCGGCCTTTTCCAGATATTCATCAAAAGAACCTGCTCTTTTCAACCAATCACTGTCAAAGCCCATCATGAGGCACCTCCACAGGTTGCGTTCAGTCAAGTTTGGACCAACCGGGAAACTCTCTCCTTCTTAGCGGTTTACTGATTTCATTATACCTTTTTCTAAGGCGTTCAGAAGACAGAGCCATTATATCGTCAATCCGTGAAAGGTTGACAGCATCAATGTCCTTAACGGTCAAAGGCCGGGTGTCTTCCTTGAATATTACCGATACTTCCCCGGTAGGCTCCAGCACTGCCAAAGCCACGTCCTCCACCTTTTCAACTCCCTTTTGGCGGAGCACTATGTGAAGGTCTGACAGGGATACCCTTTCCATTTTGCGGTTGTCATGCAGTACCTGCCCATTTACTACCAAAGGAGTTGATGTTCCCTGGGTCACTTTTTCAGCGCCCCTCCAGTGTAGGTTGATCACACTCAGCAAGTATTGAAGAAATGAAAGGATAAGAATGGGTATTATCCCATTCCACAGACTTATGCTCTCGTCTTCCAAGGGCAAAGCTGCTGCCGATCCAATAATGATGATCACAGTAAGGTCGAAAGGAGCAAGCTGAGCGATGGAACGCTTGCCCATGGCCCGCACTGCAATCAGGGTAATCCAAAACATTGCCAGAGTTCGTAACACGACAACCTTCAAACTGGCAAGATCGGGCAACTTATCTACCTCCAGTGTTGTGTCATGTGGTCTATTCAGTAGTATGGCTTTTCAGGGCAGCGTGAATGCTTTGTTCAAATTGCTCGCGGCCGATGGAACCTGACAAGTATTCCTCGATTGCCCGGGTAACTGCTATCCGTATTTGGTTTTTCTTGCTGTATGTGATCCAGTCAGTTATGCGTGCTTGCGAATCCAGAAAACCAGCCATGAGCCGCACCCGTTCCTCCCGGTCAAACCCGCTTTCCAGGTCAAACAAGGGAATATCGGGCATATAAGCAGGTATACACCCGATTGCCCGGGCGGCCCACCTTCCCCTGTTGGCAGCAAGCAGTTTGGCCAGGCCTACTGCGTATTCTACCCTGTCCTTGTTTGCGTCCATGACTACGTAGCCGGGCACCGAGAAGTAAAACCTGGGTACGCCTTCAGGGTTGTCTATAGGCAGCATTTGGGTGGCCAGGCCGTTTTCAGATAATCTTATCCACTTGAAAAGATGGGGGGTTACAGGGTACATACTGTTGATCCGGTGTTGTTCCCACAGATCAAGCACCGGATCCGGGCAAAGCCCATAGGTATTATTTACCCATTCTACATAAGTGGATATGTCTTCTTCTGTCCAACCCAGGTTTCCGTAGTCCAAGGCTGAATGCAAGAACCCTGGGGAGCCGTAAAAATAGCCGGCTCTCTCAGGCGAGTCATCCGGGCCTGCCTTCTTGGCCAGGCACAGCCAGTGGATATACGACGGGATGCCCATGAGTCTACCGTCATGGGTCCAGAAGGACGCGGCAGCTTCCAGGTAATCATCAACCTGGACCATTTCAGAGAGATCTTGTATACCCATCCCTACAAAAGGCCACTCTGTAGAGTATACCACCGACGGCACCTCACCCTGGTAACCGCCTAGGAGCAGATTTTCGATTTCTTGCCTTGATTTGAACTCAAGTTCTACTGTGATCCCCAAATCTTGACCATAGGTTTCTACGACCAGGGAGGCAAGTTCTGAATAGGGAGACGCGCCGGGAAGATGAGGTTCCTTTGCATCCCACACAACAATCCTTATATCGCCTGAAGGTATTTCATGTGGTAAGGGAGTCTGTGGTTTGCACCCGCACAACAGTACTGTAGCAAGCAAGACGAGAGCCACGGCAACCCATGTTTTCATGCTTCTTCCTCCTACTGTCCCTCAACTTGCAGCAACACAAAAATGTCTCTCGAGGCCCATCCCTCTCTTCCCAGGCCGAACACTTCCCTGACCTCTTGGACAGCCCGTTCTGTGAGGTGGCCGTACCTTCCGTCGCTCGGGCCTGCATCAAACCCGAACTCACGCAGCGCTTCTTGAAGCCTGACTACTTCAGGCCCGATAGTGCCAGGACCAAACGGTTTGCCAAAATCAAGGGGAGGCCTGTACCCGACAATGACTACCCTGGTTCCTATGGGTACAAGTTCGTACAGTTCTTCGATATCCTCATTAAACATCCTTACACACCCCAGGCTTGCATAAGTACCGATTGACCAGGGCCTGTTGGTCCCGTGAATCCCATATCCTCCCCAGGGAACGTCAAGGGCCATCCACCTGGTTCCGAAAGCCCCGCCTGATTCGTATCCCTTATCCACGATCTTCCATTCCCCGACCGGGGTTAGAGTCGCCCATTTGCCGACGGCCACTGGGTAGGTTTTCCACAAGGTGTCCCCTACCCATACCCTCAGCTCAGCTACTTCGGTATCCACTTCGAGGTAGATTTCCCCTTCCGGCAGAGGTTTTGATGAAGCATGGCTTGGTCTTGATACCCCTACAGCCAGCGCTTTCCACGTAGTTTGGTCCACTATCCCGGTAGGTTCTAACCAGTAGCTTTTTTGAAATGCCTTTACTACATTCACGGTTTCAGCATCATACACTTCGTCCAGAGGTCCGCTGTAAAAACCAAGTTGCTCAAGGCGTACCTTCAGGTCGTATACGTCATGCCGGGTGACGGGCGGAGTTGCTGGGAGAAGCGGGTCATCTGTTTCATGGAACTTGAGCGCTGCCGGGACCTGATGTTTCACCGAAGGCCCCACGGCCAGGGCAATAACCAATACGGCCAGCAACAAGCCAGACTGGGAGCGTCTTAATCGTGCTTTGCCTGGCAACTGAGACACTCCTTCACATAAATTCTCAAGGTAGACTATGAACGGGCTCAAGAATTTATGAACACAAGCTGTCTTACCTGTAGGGGTGTATGGAAAGAAGGTTCGAGGATACTGCTCCCGGCTGCTTTAGTCACCGGAACGTCCTTTTAGCGGGAACCAATCTTCAAGGTCCTGGGCGTTGACCACGGATTCAGACGTAAGCCCTCCTCTCCTGGCCGAGGCGGCAATCCCGAGAGCCATGTCATGCATTCCGTTTGTGCTGTGGGCATCTGTGCTCACCGCAAACCTTACGCCAAAACCCCGCGCTGCAGCTGCCAGTTCTCCTGAAAGGTCAAGCCGTTCGGGAGATGCGTTGATTTCCAGGAGCGTGTTGTTGGCTGCCGCCACTTTGAACAGTTCATCAAGATCCGTCTGGTTCCCGGGCCTGCGCCCTATGAGCCTGCCTGTGGGATGGCCGATTATGTCAACATGAGGATTTGCAGCGGCCTTTACCAGGCGGTCAACAATGCTCCTGCCTGCTCCGTCCAGCCCCTGATGGATTGAAGCCACGACAATGTCAAGCTTGGCAAGGATATCATCGGGTAGGGCAAGACTGCCGTCTTTCAGGATATCCACTTCAACGCCTGAAAGGATACGTATCTGCGGGTATTTCTGCGACACCATCTGTATTTCCTGGATCTGAGCTTGGATCTTATCCGGGTCCAGCCCGTTTATCACTTTTATCCTGGTAGCATGATCGGTGATAGCAATATAGGAATACCCCAGGTCCAGGGCTTTCTGAACCATCTGTTCTATGCTGTTAAGCCCGTCAGACCAGTTAGAGTGAACGTGGAGATCCCCCTTTATGTCAGAAAGCTTGACAGGTTCAACCGTCCGGTTATCCCGAGCCATCTGCCAACATTCGCTCATGTGGCGGAGCTCCGGAGGTATGAAGCTGATGCCTAGCATCTCGAAAATATGTGTTTCCCCAGCTGCCGGCACCGGTGTTCCTTCTTTTGTCAGGCCGTCTTTACCTACATCATACCCTTGGGATTCCGCCAACTGCTGTATCCAGCCCAAGAAGCTTGACGGCCCGGTGAGGTGCAGCTGTTTCCATCCGAACCGGTCCTGTGGGACAACCCAAACCTTCATGGGGACTCCCAAGTTCGACGGGAGCACAAACGCTTGTGTTTCACCGTTCCAGGCGCTGTCCCACAGGTCCTGGGAGTTGAAGTAACCTAGACCGATTGTCTTGAACTTCTCCAGGAGCCCGGCATTGCTCTCAGCTTCCAGCAAGATATCCAGTGAAGCTACAGTTTCCAAGGCCCGCCTGGTTTCGCCTACGATGGCTCCGGGCACACCCGCCTTTGCAAACAGGCCAAGGATGTGTTCAGCGACCGGAAGTGCCTGTGCAAGCAGCACCCTGTCCCAATGTTTCATTACCTCGCTAAGACCTCGCCTGATAATCGCTTCTCTCTTAGGGCCCAGGCCGGGCACTGTCTGTATCAGCCTTGCCTCAACGGCGTGTTCCAGGGTCTTAAGATCACTTACTCCCAAGGTTTCGTAAAGCAGTCTCGCAGTGCTCAGCCCTATTCCGGGTACGTTGACCACATCCAGAAGGCCTATAGGCACCTCTTTAGACAGTTCTTGAAGGTAAGCGGAAGTTCCCGTTGTAACGAGTTCATGTATCTTAGACGCAAGGTTCTTGCCGATTCCCGGGATTTCGATCAGCTTTCCTTCCCTGGCCAAGGCCTCCAAGTCGAAATCACCGTGCTCAACGGTGCGGGCTGCCCTTTCGTAAGCCCGCACCCTGAACACCGGTTCTCCTTTGAGTGTCAATAAACCCGCGATCATCCTGAGCACGTGAGCAATTTCAGATTTGTGCATTTCTCAGGACCTCAGCACGGCGTTGTATCTTTGCCGCAATTCCTCCAAGATCCTTTCCCTGTCCTCTGCCAGTTCTTCCTCTGTCAGAGTCTTGTCTTGCGGCTGGTATAGGAGCCTGAATGCAAGGCTCTTATGCCCTTCCGGAACCGGTGGTTTCCGCCATATGTCAAACAAGATTACCGAGGCCAAATGCCTGCCTACCTTGCGGATGGAATCAATTACGTCGCCGCCGGAGACTTCCTCGGGTACAATCACCGCCAAATCCCGTTCCACGGGCATGAACTTGGAAAGACTCGCATACTCTTTCGGTTTCACCACCGCTAACAAAGCTTCCAGGGAAAGCCAGCATGCAGTAACAGGCACGGGAATATCCAGATGTTTTAGGCACACAGGGTGCAAGTCCCCGATTTCGCCTACAGTCGACATGTTAGCCACGATTTTGGCTGATCTTCCAGGATGGAACGGCATACCTGCCTTGGGCAAGTAGCTCACATCAGATATCCCGAGCAGATCCATAAGGCTGTCTACGACTCCCTTCATACGGTAGAAACCGGACTCTTCCGGCCCGCCCAGCCACGTCTTGGGCTTAAGGCGGCCGTACGAAACCAAACCAATCTGCCTTGTTTCAATGGGCAGCCGGTCTGCCGCCGGGAAGAAAACCCTCCCTGTTTCCCATATGAAAAGCCCCTGTATGCCGAACCTTATGTTTGAAGCAGCCACCCCAATAAGCCCTGGCAAGAGGCTGGTGCGCAGCACTGATTCTTCAGATGACAACGGGTGCTTGAGACGTACAGGGTTTCCCCTTGGATCGTCTGACTCCCACCCCAGGCAGGCCAGGTGCTCAGGATTCACAAGGGAGTTGGTGATACATTCCAGCCCGCCGTGGGACACGAGGAAATCCCGGATTCTGTCCACGCAAAGGAGGTCCGGGTCGGTTAGGCCCCCGGGAACGGCCTTGGAGAGATCTCCGGTCCCAAAACTGTCATATCCGTAATGCCTTGCTACTTCCTCTACAAGGTCCACTTCCTCGTGGATATCCACACGCCTGGGAGGCACTGTCACAGCGATGGCTTCTTGGGTATCAGCATTGCTTTCTTCAACCTGGAAGTTGATCCTTTCGAGGATCTCACGGCATGTTGCAGGCGAAAATGTTTCTCCAAGCAGTCTTTCCACAGTCCGCATATGAAGGACGATCCGTTTCGGCTCCACATTCAGATGATTGGTTTCAGCATACCCGGAAACCGGCGTCCCTCCTGAGAATCGGGCTATAAGATCTGCGGCCCTTTCTGCCACCGCTGCCTGGGCAGTGGGGTCTACGCCTTTTTCAAACCTGAGGGCAGCTTCGGTCCTGAGCTTGAGTTTCTGAGATGCAAGCCTTACCGTGAGAGGGTCAAAATATGCAGATTCGATGAGCACACGCTTGGTATCTTCAGTTACTTCAGTGGTGTTGCCGCCCATTACCCCTGCAACGCCTATGGGACCTGATGCATCGGTAATCAGTATGGTGTTTTCAGGTAACTCCCTTTCAGCATCATCAAGGGTCAGAATTGTTTCCCCGGGCTTTGATGATCTCACGATAATAGTGTTTCCTGCTATCCGGTCTGCATCAAACGCATGTAGCGGTTGGCCTGTCTCCAGCATGACGTAGTTGGTTACGTCCACAACCAGGTTAAGGGGTCTTTGCCCTGCCAGCTGAAGGCGCCTTTCGATGTTTACGGGTGAATACGCAAACCTTACGTTTTCCACGATCTTGCCCACGTATCTTGGGCAGAGTTCAGGCTCAGGCAGGTCAATTTTGAAATCTGGCGCTCCCTCGTCATATGATTCTGGTTTAATACTCCCATAGGTTCCCGCCCAACTCCACGCTTCAAGCACTTTGGGCAGTTTAAGGGGCCTTTTCGCCAGTGCAGCCGCTTCCATCGCCACTCCGAGAATCCCTAGGCAATGGGAATAGTTGATAGTGAGATCAAGCTCCATCACCCAGTCGTCAATTTCAAACAGCTGTCCCGCGGAAACGCCCAAGGCGGTACCCGGTGGCAGAAGAATAATGTCTTCAAACGGTCTTGGAGGCTGCCCGTTCAACAATTCATTGGAGCAAACCGCCATTCCTTGTGATACTACACCGTCCAATCCCCTGGGCTCAATCTTAAGCCCGCCGGGAAGAGTGGCGCCAGGCAGGGCTACCAGGATGATGTTGCCTTTCGCAAAGCCAGGAGCCCCGCTCACTATTTGAAACTCCCCAGTACCTGTGTCCACAAGGCCAATCTTTTGGCCGGGTTTTGTGGGATGGGGTTTTACGTCAAGAATCTTGGCCGAAACCACCGAGGATATATCAAGCTTTTCATATCTGATCTCCTCGACACATAAGCCTGCCATGGTCAGGCGATCCGCTGCCTCCTGGGTTTCCCACGGCAAATCAACGTATTCGTTAAGCCATGTCCACGGTACTTTCATCTTAGTTCATGCCTCCCGACTTTCTCATCGCTAAATCCCACGGAACTGGGACAAGAACCTCTTGTCGTTACCGTAAAGCAGGCGTATATCGTCAATTCCGTGCTTGAGCATGGCCAGCCTATCCAATCCAAAACCGAAAGCAAACCCGCTCACTTCGTCCGGGTCATACCCTCCGTTCCGGAGCACCTGGGGATGGACCATTCCTGCGCCTGCAACCTCCAAGTACCCTGACCCTCCGCATACAGAGCAACCATCGCCCTTGCAGAACACGCACGAGATATCCACTTCGCATGAAGGTTCGGTAAACGGGAAATAGCTTGGCCTGAGGCGCACTGTCACTTCCTGGCCGAAGAACCTGTTCATCAGGGCCGAAATGACTCCCCTCAATTGTTTGACAGTAACATCAACATGAATAGCCAGGCCTTCCACCTGGTGAAATACAGGGTGATGGGACGCATCGGTCTGATCCCGCCTGTACACACGCCCTGGGACTATGAACCGTACCGGTAATCTGCCGTCCATGGCCAACATACCGCGTATCTGCCCCGGCGAAGTATGTGTCCTCATGAGGGCGTTGTCAGTAAGGTAGAACGTTTCTTGCATATCCCTTGCAGGGTGTCCGTGGGGGACATTGAGTTTTACGAAATTCATCTCATCAGTCTCAGCTTCACGGCTTTCATAGACTGTAAAGCCCATGCTTGACAGTATAGAGATGATTTCTCGAAGGGACTTCGTGAGTGGATGCAGCCCGCCTACTTCGAAAACTTCCCCTGGCAAACTCACATCGATGGTATCTCTGCGAAGGCTCTCTTCCAGCGCCTGTGTGTCAAGTTCATCCTTTCTTTGGGCAATCCTGTGAGTAACCTTGTTGCGCAAGGTATTCACGGCTGCTCCCAACTCCGGCCTTTGTTCAGGGGACAGGTTTCCGATGTGCTTGAGGAGGGCGGATATTTCCCCCTTCTTACCCAGATACTTAATACGCACACGTTCAAGTTCGTCATTTGTGGAAGCTTCACTGATTTCGTGAAGGATCCGCGCTTCAATTTCAGCCAAGTTATGCTTCACGGCGTCTTGTGCCTCCCTTCCATGCACAAATAAAAAAGCCTTCGTCTCCTCGGACGAAAGCTTAAGCCTCCGCGGTACCACCGTGGTTGGCCCATATGGCCCGCTCTTGTTCTTCATAACGCAAAGACGCGCCGGACCTACTTGGTATTTTCAGCCCGAGGGCTCCGGAGCGAATTCAACCAGCTACCGTGTATGGAAAGCTCTCAGCCACGGCTTTCCTTCTCTGTATACACCATCGCTGATCCACGTTCTCTTTCACTGCCCTGTGTTTGTATCTAGTTGTTCCGGGACCTGTGTTATGTCATTAACATTGGTGTAATGCCGGTAAAGCAGGTAAGCCAATACTGAACCGGTCATTTCAAACACTGACCAATACATTTCCGCAATATCCATGGCTCATCCCCCGCTTCCTCGACGCTTTCGTGTATTATACCACGAGTGCCGAGGACCTCAAACATCACTCCCTGTCCTCTGCCGCACAGCTTCATAGAGCAAAGCAGTGGAAGCCATGGCAACGTTCAAAGACTCAATCCCGCCGGGCATGGGGATAGTCACGCATTCCCCGGGCCCTTCAAGGATTTCCTGGCTTAACCCACGTGCTTCGTTTCCCAATATCACTGCGCAAGGTGAACGGAAATCCGCTTCCCAAGGCATCATCCCGTCCTTAGGCGTTGCCTTGTATATGAGTCTTCCTGAATCATGAATCTGCCTGAGCAAGGCGATACAGTCTTCTTCATAGACTACACCGGTGCTGAAAATTGCACCTGCAGACGCCCTGATTGTTTTTGGCGAGAAGGGATCAGCGCTCTGCCCGCAGAAAATCACGCCGGTTGCGCCTGCACACGCGCCTGT
>DUVI01000023.1 GCA_012841065.1 Bacillota bacterium | reverse complement strand
TGGGTGAGGATCCGACGAGGTAACAAGGTAAACGAAGTAACATCTGCGTTGGCCAGTGTCGGAAGCCAAACGGAGACGGATTACCGTAGTCAAGAAAAAACGCGGCTTGCACAAGAGGCGGGCCGCGCTTTTTATGGTGATTGGCATCTAGTCCGAATGCCTGTTGAGTAAGTAGCAGCAGGGAAGGCAAGGAAAAGAACTGGTTGAGGAACGGTCTGAGACCGATCACATAGATTGTCACTTTTCGCCAGTTCTCAGAGGAAATATGAGGAAACGAGTCGAATGATACGCATAGCGTTGCCTGTCTGAGCAAGTGTAAGTTAATACGAGCATTGGTTGCTGCAATATTTATGTTGCGTTTCATTCTCCAAAGAAATCCGGGGTTTCCGACATTAGATACAGTTTTGAACTCCTTGCTCCGCCTCTTCTTATAAAAGATGGGACAAGAAAAATCGGAGATTGGCTTAGACCGACACTCTGTGTCGGATTGGCAGTGGTAGCATTAGGTCGCGGGGGGCAGTGTAACAGGTATCGGTATGCGAAGACGACGAGCCAGTGATTATCATGCCAGGGGCAGGAAGTCCAGTTAGCAGGGTTAGGAGTGAGAAAGTTGCATCTTAGCATCCAGCTGGAGTCAATGTCACCCTCATTCGAAATTCCGGTTCAATACAACTACCTTGTACAGGCGGCCATCTACCAGGCGCTCGCTAAGGATGTAGGTGGTTTCTTCCATGATGTTGGCTTTGAACACAAGGGGCGCAGGCTTAAGCTATTCACGTTTTCGCGGCTTATGGGCAAGAGCATTAGGGATAGGGAGGTACTGCGATTTGAAGGCCCTGTCACCCTGGTTGTATCGTCGCCCATCCCTCAGTTCTGTTCATCCGTGGCGACAGGGCTGCTTAAGCTAGGTACCGTGGTGATTGGCTCTGCTTCATTTAGAGTCACCAGAGTACAGATATCTGAGCCCAAAGTCGAAGGAAACAGCATTGATGTTAGAATGTTATCTCCTACGGTCGTGTACAGCACCATGACTAGATACGATGGAAGGAAATACACCTGCTATTTTGCTCCTGGGGAGCCTGAATTCGAGGACTTAACGTGGCAGAACCTTGTTAGAAAGTATCAGGTACTGACACAGTCCGATCCGCCCGGAGCGCCTGCTTTTTCTGTCGAAGTAAAAGGTAATCCGAAACTAAGTGTTCTCAAGTACAAGGGCACTGTCATAAAGGGTTACACCTGTTTTCTCAGACTGCTGGGTCCTGAGCCCTTGCTGCAGGTTGCCATTGATGCAGGCTTGGGCTCTAAGAACAGCCAGGGTTTCGGATGTGTGGTGCCCAACAGGCCTGTGCCTGCACGGGAAGTGTACTTGTAAAAGGGAAGCCGAAAAAAGGAAGGAGGTCTGAAAAGAATCCTTCGTGTGAAAAACCGCCAGGAATATTCCAGAAAGCGGGTGATGGGTATTGGGTTTCATAAGTGCAGTTAGGGATATTGGGCGCGCACGCATAGAAGGAACACCCTTTTATCAGGACACAGATCTGAGGCTGTTACAGCTACCTTTGACGCCTTCATCCGATTCAGAAAGGGGTCAGGATGCAATTCTGGTCGGTCTCAGAGTCGAGGACCCTATGAGTCCGGTGCTCCACATACAGGGTGTAGAAAAGCTTGAACTGAGGGCTTACTGGGCGCAAGGGTTGGGGCTTGACGAACAAAAGCGACGCTATTGTTACAAAGAGCCGGCCGGGACGAATGTGACCTGGGGATATTCGCCTGTATATCGGCTTAGGAGGCCAAAGAAGAATAGTCTGAATGATCTGCTCGGTTCTGATGGGCGCCTGGCCAAGCTCCGTAGGACTGTCTTGGATGAATATGAGAGGTCAGGCGTTTTTTCTGCTGGTTCAGTGGACTTGATAATGGAGCAGATAACGCAGAGAGCCAAAGAATTGGCTGAACTCTGGTCTGACAGCAAGCGGGATTACATCTTGGTTCTTGGGGTATTCCATCAAGACCGCTTGTTGTATCCGGGTGACGTACCTGCATTTGTAGGGTATTACAAGAACAAAATCAAGACACAAATACATAATTCTTCATTTCCTGGCACCTGCGTTGTCTGTCATACACAGTCAGATCAATGTGTGAACCTTGATCAGGTGTTCGCATTTGCGACTTTCGATAAACCTGGTTTCCTACCGGGAATGCGTAGTACTAACATGGCTCGGAGCAAGGTGTTCCCAATATGTCTTACATGTTTCTCCGAGTTGCACTTGGGCCGGGGGCACTTGGACACGCATTTCTGTGATCGCAAAACCATCTGGGGTATCAATATCTATATTGCACCGGAATTGATCTTTGATTCACGGTCACCCATGTCACTGAACGATCGATTTGAGGACTTCATTCGTGTCGGGGTACGGACAGAAGAAAGCTTATTTCGAAGTTTGGCTCGAAGAGATGAAGCCTTAGTCTACCATTTTGTGTTCTGGGAGTCTCAACAGGCTCAAGAGCGCATCCACCTTATGGTCGAAGATGTGCCACCGTCTCACCTAAAACAGTTGGAGTCTGTGTGGATTGAAACCGCTGAAATACTCCAATTCGGAAATGAAAGGAAAACATTGGATTATGCTTTGGGTGAAGTTATTAGGGTCATAACGTCCCTTGCGGGTGAAAGTGAACAGGACAAGAAGACAATGCAAATGTGCGCAATATCTGTAATTGGAAAACTACTAAACAACGAGCGTGTAGATGTCAGAACCATCAAGACAATAGCCGTTTCACGGTTTCCGGGACTGATCCACGATGAAAACTGGCTGAAATTTGGTCCTGCCAATGCCCGCAGACTTGCCGCCGTAGTTGATTTCCTAAACAGATGTGCAGGGAGGCGATAGTGTTGAACTTGGATTTTCTGGAGCGGTTTTCTGACGACTACCTGAAAAAGGACGAAGGAAAAGGGGTTCTCTTGGCCGGTGTTGCTTTGGGAATGTTAGCCCGCGCGCAGATTCAGCCGGACCAAAGGCTTGATAATGCACCTCTTTTCAAACAGCTCAGTTTTGGCAAGATGCAGATGCGAGACCTAAGAAGGCATCTCGCGCGAGTGCCGGAATTGACGAGGGCATACAGGATATCTGCCCCTAGAAGGCTTGAGCGGCTTGCCGCAGAAGCAGGGGCTCTCCTCCTGAAGAGTGGGGCAACGACCCTCGGGGTAGACGGTAATTTCACGTTCACCACAGCATTTCTAAACGCGCGGCAGTATTATGCGACTATTTTCGATATCGGTGTTTCCAAAGAGAGCGCCGATGAATCAGAAGTACCCGTGGAAACGGGAGTTTAGTCAGAAAGGGGTCATGAAATGGCTTTTGCAAACCGTAGAGAATTTCTGTTTGTTTATTCTGTGAAAGATGCGAATCCCAACGGTGATCCGCTAAATGCGAACCACCCCCGCTACGATGAAGACACGGGTAAAGTGTTGGTTTCCGATGTCAGAATCAAGCGGACTATCAGGGACCAGTGGATTAGGGATGGACTGACTGTTTTTGTCGATGGCGAACTCAAGACTTTGAAAAGCAGATCCGACGAGCTTAAGAAGTTGTTTGATGCAAAGTCAGGTCAAGACGCTCTCATTGGATGTATTGATGCAAGGTTATTCGGTGCTACGCATTCATTGAAAGGAGACCAATTCTCTTGGACGGGCCCGGTTCAGTTCAAGTGGGGTAGATCGTTAAACCGGACAAGAGTTGACCTGGTTCAGGGGACTGCTGCATTTGCAACCACTGAAACTGCTGACCAGCGTTCCTTTAGAAATGAATACATCGTGCCTTTTGCTTTGATAGCGGTTTATGGAATCGCAAATCAGTATGCTTCGCAGCAAACCGGTGCGACCGATGAAGATATCGCTTCGATGGTAAATGCGTTGTGGACCGGTACCCTCAACCTTATTACAAGAAGCAAGGTCGGACACCAGTCGCACCTGCTTATGGAAGTCACGTATAAAGAAGGGTTCAATGGGATCGCCCGTTCGCTGGACGAACGGGTAGTACTTCGAAGCCTGGGAGGCGACCAACTGTCCGATGAAGAGCAGTTGGCGTTGCGTGGAGTTTCAGAGGTGAAACTAGACATAGAAGATGCATGTGAAGCGATTCTTCATCATAGCGACAGCATAGAGAAAGTCCGTGTGATACACTCACAAGATCTGGAGATTTCGGGTTTAGAGCTACTGGAAACTCTGGGCAGCCGGCTGGTGGTTGAAGCAAGATGAACTCTACAGTCACGGTATTTGAAGCTTCAGGCTCCATAGCTATGTTTCGCAAGCCGTATACCACCACCTCGTCGGTTTCATTTGCCTTTCCGCCACCGACAGCCATTGCGGGGATGATTGCGGCTATAACCGGCATAGAAAACGGGAGCGGTAAGGATGCTTCCAATGCCCACTACTGGCAGTATATGAACGGGACCAGAGTTGCAGTGAGGATTATGGATGAGCTCAAGTGGCAAAAGCATTCGTTGAATTTTACAAACACAAAGGACCCGCAGAAGAATCCTAGGATCCAGGTTAAGCACCAGTTTGTGGGCTCGCCGCGATATCGGATTTACGTTGCAGGAGAGATGGAGAAACGACTACGAGACCTGCTGGAATCAGCTTGTTTCATATACACCCCGTGTCTTGGAACCGCGTACGCCATCGCAGACCTGCACTACATAGGGTCTTTTCCCTGGCAACCGGTTGTAGATGACTTAATCGGAGTGGATAGCGTCGTTCCATGGGACGAGGATTTGGATGTTGATGTATTGCGGTCAGAAGGAATATTCCGGGAAATTGTACCTTTCAAGTTTGACCAAGAACGAACCTTGATTGAAAGCAAGACAGTTCTGTATCAGCCGTCACCTAAGAACAAGATATACTTGCGCCAAAGGGGTGGACTGGATGTCACGCAATGCGGAGAAGATGTGGTCGCCTGGTTCCCTCCCTGGTAACCTGAAAAGCCATGATGACAAACTGCTGAAGCAACATCTCCAAAACGTGGCATCTATTTCGAAACGCCTGGCAGAGGTACATAGCATTGAAGTGGATATTGACCTCCTGCAAATCGTTGGGTGGACCCATGACCTGGGCAAGGTCCACCCAACATTTCAAGCCTATCTTGAAGGGGCCTCCCAACGAATTGAGCATTCACGTCCTTCCTCGTATTTTGCTCTAAGTCTCACCAAGAGCCTCATGGCTGCTGAGGTGGTTAGAAGGCACCATACCAGTCTTCAGGACATAGAGGAGGTCAAGAGCTTTTGGGCCGGGGATCGTCTGGACCATGCGGTTATTAATCAGGAAATGCTCAGTCTGTTACCTGATTGGCCTCACTTATTGACGGAAGATGATTGGTACGGTTTCGTTGACTGGCTGAATCTTGATCTGAAAGTAAACGAGAAAGATTGGCTCAAGTGGCGCACGTTATACTCTCTTTTCATTACCGGCGACCGGATGGATGCTATAGGCATTTCTGATATTGCTTTCAACGAAATACCCAGCTTCAATTTGCCTGATTTCAAGACAGACACTGAGATGAGCGAATGGCGGACGTCTGTTCGGAAAAAATGCTTTGGACAGATTCCGGACAAACTAAGGCCAGGTATATACACACTTACCCTACCGACCGGTTCAGGTAAGACTGTGACAGGTCTTCAGATCGCACGCGAGTTTGCATCCAAGATTGGAGCTAACTCTATTATCTACGCTTTGCCTTTCATTGCCATTGTGGAACAAAACGCAAAAGTGGCGCGTGATGTGTTCGGCAGGAATGTGCAAGAAGATCATAGTGGTGTGTTCTCCCTACGAGCGGAAAGCACTGAGTCCAGTCAAGGGGCCTTGCAGCGAATGTCCAGCTTGTTCAGGTATTGGACTGAGCCAGTAGTAGTAACCACCTTAGCTGCTCTTTGGAATGCGTGTTTCGATCCCCGGGCCAATGCTTCTCTGAATTTTCATCGTCTCCATAACGCCGTGGTAGTTCTTGACGAGCCCCAGAGCATCCGCCCGGAATTATGGAAGGGCTTTGAAAAAACCATGGAGCTTTTGGCGGAACAGTGCGGTACTGTGTTCTTGCTTATGACAGCCACCCAACCTCATATCGGCAAGGGCACTGAATTAGCTGCTGGCATCCAGCCTTTTTCCAAGTCGCGGCACACATATGAATGCTTGGATGAAAAGATCCCAATTGAAGACCTCCCGTACTTGCTCGAAAGTCATTTGCCGATAGACGATGGTTGTGGTCTAGTTGTCCTCAACACCAAGAAGTCTGCCTTCCAGGCTTGGCGTAAGCTCCGCGACCGGCTTGATGGCCCGGTGTTGTTTCTCTCTAAGTCTATGGCTCCCCTTCACCGGCGGGCGACGCTAAGACGTTTGAAGGAGTTGCGCGAGAGAAAATGTAAGCATCATTTGGTTGCAACCCAGGTGGTTGAAGCGGGTGTAGACCTGGATTTTGACTGGGTGTATAGGGATCTGGGCCCTCTTGATTCAGTGATCCAGGTAGCAGGGCGGTGTAACCGCCATTTCAACCCGGGTGTCCATGGACGCGTGCTTGTGGCGGAGCTGCGTGCTCCCAATGATCGTTCGTTCCACTCCTATGTGTACAGCAAGATTCTTACTCTTGCTACCCGGGAAATATTGTTTCAATGCCGGGCATTCTCAGAACATGAGGTTCCTGAGATGGTTGATGAGTACTACAAACGTATCCTTGAACGGATCCATACGGAGGATTTCTTCGCTCATGACATACGTAAGGGGCATTGGGGCAGTCTGCCAAAATTGATAGAAGAACAGGACTTCTACGAGGTGCCGGTATTTGTTGAACTTGATGAGGGTCTGCTTCCCTTGCTTGAAGAATTAGAGCAAATAGAGTGGTCCTATGAAACCCAAGAACGTATTCGCTATTTGCGCAACATGGCATCTCAATACATGATCGAAATACCCCTCAAATCCCTCTACCAAAGCTTGAACATGATAGGGCAGATAGAAACAACAAGTGACGCCCCACCGCTGCGACCTGTGTTGAATGGACGATATTGGCTGCTCTCAAGGGACGCCATTGGGTCGGACCCGGAACAAGACTGGGCGGACAAACATATTGGTGCGATTTACCATACGGAAGCGGGATACATTCATCCTGGTCTTCAGGAAGACAGCATAGGAAATTACATGTATTGATAGGTTGCGTTGAGATGAGGGGATGGATGGCCGAAGAAAGGGGGGTGACCAGAGTATGAGGGAGAATGAATTCCTAGAACCTACATCACCTCACATCCGTGTTCACACTGTAGCCGGCGATTTACGCGTTACGGGGACGCTTGTATGGTACTACTATGTCTGCAAACGGCAGGTCTGGCTCATGGCGCATCAGATTAATCCCGACGAAGACGATCCAAACATTGAATATGGCCGTTTCTTGCAGGAGATAGCGTACGGTAGAGAAAAGAAGGAGTTCTCGGTTGGCTCTTCTAGACTTGACATAGTGCAGAGAATGGACGGAACCCTCATTGTGTCTGAAGTCAAGAAAACCAGCCGTCATGAAAAAAGCGCTACAATGCAGCTCCTGTTTTACCTGAAGGAGTTATGTGAACGGGGTGTCGATGCGTCAGGAGAACTTAGATTTCCTGAAGAGAGAAGAAGGAAGACTATCCGACTAACTGAAGCGACCCTGCAAGAGCTTAGATCAGTTGAAGATTCTATCATTGACCTCATAACTCAGTCTTTACCCCCAGAGCCTGTGAGGATTGGATTGTGTCGCAGTTGCGGCTATTCGGAATTCTGTTGGTCCTGATTCTTAGGACCGTAGGCTGGACCGATACCGCGTGGCCAGTATGACGTTTGCTGACTGGTTTTAGGGAGGAAATTAGCATGAACATGAGGAGCATCTTGCTGTACTCGGACGGACGGCTTGGGCGGAAAGACAATACCATCGTGTTTGACTATGGTGATCGGAAACGATACCTCCCAATCCAAAAGATTGATGAAATCTTGATTTTTGGCGAAGTAGATTTGAACAAGCGCTTCTTGGAGTTTTGTAATTCACACGGGATTATCCTGCACTTTTTTAATCACTACGAGTATTACACCGGAAGCTTCTATCCGAGGGAACACTATAACTCTGGTCACATGCTGCTCAAGCAGGTTGCCAACTACATTGACTTTGAGAAACGGTTGCACCTGGCTAAAGGGTTCGTTGAAGGTGCCATTCGCAATATTAGACAAGTGTTGAAGTATTACCAAAACCGGGGAAGGGATCTAGGCGATACTATAGAACGTATCGAATCATTGGGAAAGGACGTGCAAGATGCAGGTAGCATCGAGACTTTAATGGCGATCGAGGGTAACGCGCGGGCAACGTATTACAAGAGTTTTGATGAGATAATCAAGAATCCGGAGTTTGTGTTTGAGAAGCGCACCCGGCGCCCTCCTCAGAACTATATAAATACCCTTATCAGTTTGGGCAATTCCATCCTTTATACAACGGTGCTGAGTGAGATTTACAGAACCCATCTTGATCCTCGCATAGGATATCTTCATACCACCAATTGGAGGAGATTCACTCTCAATCTTGATATTGCAGAAGTGTTTAAGCCGATTATAGTTGACCGGGCGATACTTACCGTGGTAAATGACGGCAGAGTCAAGGCCAATGACTTTGTTAAGGAATCAGGTGGAGTGTTCTTGAAAGACACAGGCCGAAAGACCTTTGTTGCTGAAATCATGCAGAAATTGCAGACAACTGTGAAGTATCGTGGACTTGGTAGGCCGGTTTCCTACAGGCGTTTGATAAGAATGGAACTATATAAACTCGAAAAGTATTTGCTTGGCGAGAAGGAGTATACACCGTTTGTTGCATCTTGGTAGATAGTTGAGCGACATCAACCCAAGACAATCTTAGTTTCACATGAACGGTGATATAAGGGTGGCAGAAGTATGTTCGTGATCCTCGTATACGATGTAGAGCAAAAACGGGTGGCGAAAGTCTTGAAGAAGTGCCGCGAATACCTCTTTTGGATTCAGAACTCTGTGTTAGAAGGCGAATTAACTGAAATGAAGCTGAGGCAACTCAAAAGGGAGCTCAAGACCATTATTGATGAAGAGCAGGACTCGGTTATCATTTACAAGTTTCAATCAACGAAATATAGTTCGCGGGAAGTCCTTGGTCGTGAAAAAGGGCTAATATCGATGGAGGTCTAGTGCCGAGTCAGGTTTACCGGCCAAAGAAGGCGTAGAGAGTCTGGTATGGTCATGTCGTCGGGTTCCAGTAGCGCAAAAAGCCCCGGGACCCGACGACACCGCCAGGTCACCAACAACTTGGCGTGTTCTCTCTAGAACGGAAGGTCAAAGGACAATGGAAGGTGGTATAATGGTGTTGAGTCCAAGCCGACGTACTAGCACAATGAGGGCGACTGTTTGCTAAAGACCAGTTCAAACGGGTCTTAGCCTACCTATGAGGGATGGAAACAACTTGCCGTGCGTTGTGATACTGGCTACGAAACCGTGTCTTAGCCTACCTATGAGGGATGGAAACATCTCATCATCGACGGCATCAACTGGGTAATTGGCGGTCTTAGCCTACCTATGAGGGATG
>DUVI01000022.1 GCA_012841065.1 Bacillota bacterium | reverse complement strand
ATTCATGAAGCGAACACCAGTCAAAATGGTGTTCGTGATGCACCATTTTGAGTGGCTGCAGCGGGAAAACCAGAGAGAATGGTGCACATGGTGCACCATTTTGCGCTGAATTGCCTCCATTCCCGCCAGAAATGGTGCATGTGGTGACCCAATTTGCCGGCCTCTAGACTGTAAGTGCGCTTTGTTGGTGCATCCAGTGCACCGTTTTGGACTAGTTTGACTCCGTCTCTGGATAAAACGGTGCATGCGGTGCACCATTTTCAGAAGACTTGGCTTCATCGCCCGAAAAAATGGTGCACGTAGTGAGCCAATCGGGTGGTGTTCCGGTGGAAGTCGTCCTTTATTGGTGCATGTGGTGCACCATCTGCCGGTTGTTTGGTTTTGTCAGGGGGAAAATGGCGCAGGCGGAGCACCGTTCAGCAGTGACACTCCTTCTTTTCATGCGGTAAGGGTAGTCCGACTCTAATCTTAGCAGCCGTGCCCGGAAGCCAGACGTACCTGACATCCGATGAAATAGCAAAGCGGGCTGCAGGTTCGCAGCCCGCCCGGTGTCTATGCGATGCCTGAGTCTGGAGACTGTTCTACATAGGAAGGCCTGTCACACATCTTCACACTGAGTTTTACACTGAAGCAATGTGTCCCACGGAAGCCTGCTCAGCCTTGCATGAGGCAGCTGCCCCGGGTTACTCCAACTGAGCTAACTTCTCAATAAGCGACTCCAAGAGTCTCGGAACAACTTCCAGGGAATAGTGCAAATCTACCCTTTCCATGAACTTGTGGGCGTCTTTACCCCATGGGCCCAGGTTTACCACCGGGATATCCAACTTGAGCAGATTATCAAGGTCAATATCGTATATGAGGCCCCACCCCGGAGTGTTGTGGGCAAGGGGAACCAGTTCTTTCCGGTTGCCTTGGAACCCTACATAACTCAGGTCGCTGATGGATGCAAAGTGCTCTGAAATCACCAGGGTTTCGTTAAACTCAGCCTTGGCCTCAGCGATAATCTGGCTGACTACGTCAAGCAGGCCTTTTTCCCGTGCTGATTCCCGCTTGTTTGTCCTGTGGGGATAATAGGGCGGCAAGAATCCTACGATGATCATCGGGCTCTTGTCCGGGTAGAACCTCAGGAGTTCTTCCACCACAAGCAAAGATTTGTCCCTTTCGTCCGTACCTTTAGGGAGATTCTTGATGAAACCCTCGATATGCTCATTCAAGTCGCCGTCAAACTTGTCTGCCACTTCCTTCTCGAGCTGTTGTACGGTTACCACCGTTGGCTGCCAGGGAATCGGCACAGGAGTGTCAGCTCTTTCAGCGAACCTCTTGGCGCTCTGGGACATATGTTCGATTGCCCTTGCAAATGCTTTGTGTGCGGTTGATTTCATCTGCTCGAGTATCTCGTCCGGAGTGCTTGTGACGGTCAGGTGGTTGAAGTACACTACAGCCCTTGCAGGTAGGGTGACAGAGTAAATGTCTCTAAGATCTTTCAGCTTGAGAGATGTAGGAGGCGGATATACTTCGTCTTGCCACTCCTCAGCCCACTCAGGGTTTGCCTCGAGTTCCATAGTCACCGCAGAAGCCAGCAGGTTGGCATTGAGCCCTGCATAATACTGGCCCACATGGGACTCCCGTCCTACGCAATAAAACATGGGCATGATCTTGCCTGCGCTTCCAATGTCGACATAACGGTTCGTGTCGCCTGGGAACTTGGGGATGACGCCCTCGCTGTTTATGCACGCGAGAAAGTCATATTCCTGAGCCTGCATATCTGCCAGGAAGCTGATGGCCGCACGCATACCTGCCGAGTTGTTTTCCTCGTCGCCTACTGCAAGGAATGCGATGTTTACAGGCAAGTTTCCCGGTTCCTGTGAGTATTTGGCAAGCAGCGCCATCTGAATTGCGATGCCGGTTTTCATATCTATGACGCCCCTGCCGAAGAGGAACTTGCCTGACTCGAGATCTTCACGTGCTTCTGTAGGCAATTCGAGTTCTGAAATCTTCCTTGTGTACTCTTCAGGCCGGAAGGCCACATCGGCTAACGTTCTTGCTTCGCTTGTATCTACCACGTCAAAATGGCCTGTGAGGATGAGTGTGCGCTTGGTCTCAGGCTGTGCCCTTACAATTGCGAACACTCCCTTGCGGCCGAACGGATCATCGGGAATCGGGATGAACGCGAGATCATCTTGATGTTGCTTAAAATACGGCTGTTCAGCGAGTTTGTTGTATATGAATTCGGCTAGTTCGGTTTCAGCCGGGCTCGGCGAAACGCTTGGAAATGACACCAGTTCCAGCATCAGATCGTAGATTTCCTGTCTTGAAACAGACATTCATCAGCCTCCTTTGCATGCTCTTGTAATTCGCTGATGCCTTTGACCTTTGCAACAACAAGGCAAAGCGACTCAAATTCAATGACGCCGGAAGATCCGCTGTTGTACGTACCGGTATTATGGCAATCCAGTGTTGATTATAGGTTGTGTTGGACGTCTTGCTTGACCGGTGCATTGCCGGGTAATTACGTAAAGTCTGGTAAGTTAGGTTTCGTATCGTTTCGTCCGGCGATACTTGCCTTGCGTGCCATGATTTCGACTTATGCAGCTTGTTTCCCTTCTTTTTTATGCATCAATGAATAACGGCGGCCTTCGGCCAAGGCGTCATCATCGCAGACTTCGGAGAAGGGGGCGGAAAGGCCGATTATCGCACAGTTTCAAGCTGACACGTTAACATAACAACCCATGTCTGCATAGAGTAATAGAACAATGTTCTAGTCGTTAATCGCCACAAGAAGCCTGGGTTTTCGCGGACCGGCCCAAACGCTATGTATAGAAGATATAGCGAGGATAGCGGGTATGTCGGAATTTTCCAACTACCTGCGCCGGTCCAAGTAACCAGGTGGCTCAAATAGGGAGGATATCGCATGGTTTCACGACCCTGGGAAGGCAAGCATGTCTGGATATGGGTACTGTCACAAGCCGGCCCGGTCAGTTACCTTATACGCAGGGCTAGAGACTTAGGGCTCTCAGGCCTTCTAATGAAAGCTTGGGACGGGGGAACTTCCGGGCTCTTTCTTGAACAACTGCAGCAGATCATCGGGCCGGCGCATGATGCAGGGCTTTCCATAGGCGTATGGGGATACAGTTACGGCAACAACATTCCAGGTGAAGTAAGAGCCATGCAGAAAGCCCTGGATGCTGGAGCTGACTGGCTGGTGATTGATGCAGAAGATGAATATGAAAGCCGTGAAGGTAAACACAAAGCGCTTCAGTTGGGACTCCAAGTCACCCGAACCCTGGGCACTGAAGTGGTATTGGGATACACTACGTTTGCCCTTCCTCAGTACCATGAAAACTTCCCATATGAGGAATTCTCATCTTTTTGCTCTGTGTGTCTTCCGCAGGTCTACTGGGGTGCGATGAACCTTCCGTTGGAAGAAGCGTTTGCAATGTGTCTCAGGGGGCTTGCGAAATACAAGTTGCCTGTCGCCCCTGTAGGGCAATGCCATGGTCCGGCCACTCCCGAGGAGATAATACGGTTTGCCGAGCTTGCAAAGGTAAACGGTCTCCCGGGAATAAGCTACTATGATTGGCAGCATGCTAGTGAAGCTCAGTTAGAAGCTGTCGGCCGGGCGTTATACGCACGGGACGGCAACCGCTCGCAGTGGGGCGGCGCTTTTCCAGGCCGGCCGGGCTGTCCCGGGGGCCAGGACCAATCCCAACCAAAGGGATGCCTGGCAATGATTCGGAAATACCTTGAGCGTTTCAAGAAAGACCAATGTAAGTTTGAGGATTAGGGCAACCGGGACGGCGCAAACATTTGAAAGATGGGGGTAGAAGCGCGGGAACATGGGGCGGGAAACCGGCATACTTGCGTCTGTGTCTCACGGGCTGGGCGCCGCTATCTCTGAATGGTCGGTTTACCTTTCCATGGTGAGGCGCATATTCCCCTTGGCGAAGGCACAACTGGGCCGGTGGGAACAAAGGGCGCGGGAAATCCCAAACCCTGAATTAAGAAGGCAAGCTCTTGCCTCCATCCACAAGAAGAGCTTCCACAGCGTAGGAGGCGCGGTGTTTGCACTCATGAACCGCCCTGAGATGAACAACTTAGTTGCAGCAATCGTAGCCATACAAACCATCAGTGATTACCTGGACAACTTGTGCGATCGTGCGGCCTTTGGGATTCCCGGTTCGGGCCTTGCCGGTGTCACACAGCCAAATGACTTGGATACCGCTTCTCAAGCGTTCTCGTGTTCCATGAAACTTCATGAAGCCATGATTTGTGCCCTCGACCCTGACATGCCCATGAGTGACTTCTACAGCGATTACCCGGCCGAAGATGACGGCGGGTATTTGGAGCAGCTTGTGGTTGCATCACGCGACGTACTGGATAGGCTGGAAAACTACAGCGTCGTGAAGCCGTTGGTTGCGTTTTTCGCCGCCATGTACTCGGAAATGCAGTCGATAAAACACCTGTCGCCGGGACTCAGGGATACTCTGATGGAGCAATGGTTTTCCCTGTATTCCGGCAAGGAGGTTCCTGATGGTGCAGGTATTCATAAGCTGGTTTCGAGCCAGGGTGGCATTGCCCTTAAACATCTCAAACACGCCGGTCCGTCTTGTGTTTTCACCGGCTTTGCAGCAAAGGTAGACCATCTCAAGTGGTGGGAATTCGGCGCTGCTGCAGGCTCCACTCTAGGCATTTTCAGCCTCATTTCATATGCATCGTTGAAGGATGGTCTGGGGGTTTCCCATGGTGCCCCTGGTTACGACGTCGGGTGCATATCTTCTGCATATTTCCCATGGGTTTGCGGGCTCCACATTTTGCTTGACTACTTCATCGACCAGGAGGAAGACCGGGAGACCGGGGATTTGAACTTCGTAAGCTACTATGATTCACCCGGTGATGCGATAGCGGCTTTGAACCGGTTTACCCGTGCTTCTCTCAAGAGGGCGCGGCATCTGCCGCACTCATGGTTCCACAGGGCTGTAATAAGGGGGCTTCTTGCCATGTATCTCTCAGATCCCAAGGTCAAAACCTGCGGCTTGTCTTCGTATGCACGCCTGTTGACTGCACAGGGCAATGCCGGGCTGCTGCGCCTCATGTGCGGCGTGGCAAGGGCATTTGCCGCAATCTAGCCGGTTGTACAGGGCACAGGGCGCTCACACACCACGGCTTTAGCATCTTTCGGTGTTCGATTGGCAGATTCCTTACAGGATACCGGGCAAGGTAGGAGCAGATACTAGATGTGGCAACATCACGAAAGGAAGGACCCATTTCTTGGATAGCTGGACAAACAGAATCGACAGGATTATCTGGGACTCCCTTAAGGGAAAAGCAATCCCTCAGTCTTACGGCAGGCAGCCGGATCAGGAATTCTCCCGTTCCCTGACTCTGGAAGCACCGGCCGGTGAACAGGAAGATTATGAGTCGGAAGAGTATGAATCAGAACCTTGTGAACCTGAATCTGAACCCCAGTCTTCTGAACCGGAAGAGGGCGGACCGGAAGACCATGCACTTGGCAGCTTGCGCCTGCATGATCTGGATCATGTTGTTCAAGCAAAACTCAGCAGGATCTTGGCAGATTCGGGGCCCCTGGAGTCCATCTTGGCCCACCTCTTGTCCACCAAGGGTAAGTTTTTCAGGCCAAAGATGGTGATCTCAAGCGCCTATGCATGCCTCCCATATACCGGAAACAAAACAAAGTGCGTGAGATGCTCAACGCCTCCGGCGCAACTCCGGGCTGAACAGAACTCTATGAATTGTACCGGGAAGGCTTCCGGAAGCACCTTGGGAGGTCCGGATTTTGATGATGAGAAGATTGACATGGTTACAGACATTGCCGCCGCGTTTGAGATGGTCCACCTGGCATCGCTGGTCCATGACGACATCATCGACGGCTCGACTCACAGGCGGGGGCTACCCACAATCCATCTTACCTGGGGAATCCATTCGGCCGTCCTGGCAGGCGATTATCTGTTCTCTGAGGCAAACAATACAGTGCTCAAGTATGCCGGGTTGGGGATTGCGTCGTGCCTCACTGACGCTGTAGGGCTGATGTGCAGGGGAGAAGTAGCCCAGGACAGCCGGTTCTATGACCCAAGCGTCAATGTGAGCGATTATTTCTACCAAACAGCGAGGAAGACAGCGGCGCTCATAGCTGCTGGGTGCAAAGCCGGGGCGATGGCCGCAAGGGCGCCCATTGAGGTTCAAGAACGGTTGTGGCGGTTTGGAATAAGAGTTGGAACTGCGTTTCAGATAATAGATGATATTCTGGATATCGTGTCTGACGGCAAGGCATTGGGCAAGCCGGTGTTCAGCGACTTAAGGCGCGGCATCCTTACCCTGCCGCTTATATACGCCATGGAGGGAGAGGTCGGAAGGGACATCCTTGAATGTTTGTCAAACAAGGCAGTGCCTGACCACACGATTCCAGGGCTCCGTAGAAAACTGATATCCGGCGGGCATGTGAAAAAGGCCGGAGAGGTTGCTTGTATACTCCTCGATTCAGCCAGGCAAGACCTTGGCGGGTTGCCTGCATCACAGGGTCGTGCCGATCTCAGGGATTTGTCCCACAAGCTGGCACAAAAGGCGCGCGATCTGAGTTTGGGAAGCCCCACTTGGCGGTAAGCGGAAGCAGCCTCAATCCCGTGCAAGTTGGCATTAGCGATCTTTTGGCTTACATAGTTTCTGTAGTTGAAATCCCCCGGACGCCCATTCGGTGCAGTATCTCCTGTAACCGCCTTTTCACTCGAAAAGCGTCTGTAGCTTAAGTCCGGCCAGAAGGTATCGCACAGGGCAAGTAGAATAGGAATTTAAAGTCACGAAATAGCTCATTCAAACGTCGAGGTTTGAGCGCCTTTGTATGCAATACCGACAGGCCTGCTAAAACGCTACACACCTGGGGCGCCTCGAATCCCGAATATCCGGAACATCCGGAGAGGTTAAATAACGCGAGGGGGGAGAACCATGGAACCTGCAGAGATAAAATTCGACCACTATTTTACCTTTGATGAAATGGAATCGTTTCTGAAGCTCATGGCAAGCCGGTACCCGGACATTGCTCAGTTGTCCTCAGCCGGAAAAAGCGGCGAGGGCCGTGACATTTGGGTGGTTACACTTACAGACAGGCGGACGGGCGATCCTGATGAGAAACCTGGAACTTACATAGACGGGAACTTCCATGCCGGCGAAGTGACCGGTTCAATGATAAACCTTTACGCAATAAAGTACATCCTCGAGAACTACGGCAAAGAAGAGCGCATTACCAAACTACTCCAGCACAACGCCTTGTATGTGATTCCCAGAGTGTCGCCTGACGGTGCCGAGGTATACCTCACAACGCCGGAGACTCTTAGGTCCGCTCCAAGGCCTTATCCTTTCCCCAATCCCGACGAACTGGAGGGGTTGTATCCCGCCGATGTGGACGGCGACGGGCATATCCTCATGATGCGGGTCAAGGATGACACCGGCGAGTGGAAGGTATCTCCCAAGGATCCCAGAGCCATGGTACGGAGGGCTCCTGACGAAGAAGAAGGTACGTTTTACCGGGTATATGTTGAAGGATTCTTGCGGGAACATGACGGGGGTGCCATAAAGAATGCCCCGTCAAAATGGGGCCTGGATTTCAACCGCAACTTCCCGTACGGATGGGTACCTGAGGTAGAGCAAGCCGGTGCAGGCGAATTCCCCCTGTCTGAACCCGAGACCAGGGCAGTTGCAGAATTCGTCGTGAACCATCCCAATATTTCTCTTGCGCTTACATATCACACAACGGGCGGGGTAATCCTGCGGGTTCCGGGAGCCCATTCCTCAAAGCAAAGCCCGCGACAGGATATCCAGTCCCTGATAGCAATCGGCGAAATGGGCGCCGAGGAAACGGGGTACCCGTGTGTGCCTTGTTATGAAGAATTCTACGGCGGTGGGGACGGCTTCAGCAGGGGTGCGTTTGACGACTGGCTGTTTGACCACCGTGGCATCCTGGCTTATACCGTTGAGACCTGGAATTTGGCCCAGCGTTCCGGGATTCACCAGTTCCCGGCCAGGGAGAAATCGGTTCAGGAACAAGAGGAAGATTACTTGAAGATGCTTGCCTGGAACGACCGGGAACTGGCCGGAAGGGGCTTTGAGAACTGGAGGCCGTTTGATCACCCCCAACTGGGCGAAGTTGAAATTGGCGGTTGGCATGTGAAGTATGTGATTCAGAACGCGCCACACAGGTTTCTTGAAGCTGAGTGCCACAAGAACACGATGTTCATAATCAGGGCGGCGGCAACCCTTCCCAGGCTGGTTATCGATGATGTTGACTGCAGGGCTTTGGGCGATAATGTCTACGAAGTGAGCGCTCTGGTCAAGAATGTGGGCTTCCTGCCTACATACGGAAGCCATAGGGCGTTGGAACTCAATAAAGCCAGGCCAGTTACCGCTGAGCTATATGCATACAACCATGAAAACCAAGCTCAAGGAGCAGTAGATGTTGAAGTAATCGGTAAAGCAAAGCAGGAGATTGGCCATTTGGATGGCAGGTCGGGCTCAACGTCAGCTTTCTCCTACTGGTCGCCGCGCTCTTCAAAGGATGAAAGGATTAAGAAGGTGAGCTGGATTATAAAGGGCAAGCCAGGCACCGAAATTGGCATTAGGGTCAAAGGTGAGCGAGCCGGGTGTGTGACCAAGACGGTCAAGTTGGAATAGAGATGTTCGGGCTGTGACGGATTTCAGCCTGGTCGTGAGATAGAAGTGGCCGGTACGCGCATCCTTTACCAAGCTTACTTGACCAAGTTTGGAAGCATCTTCCGCCGACTACGTTGACGTCAGGCAGGACATACCATATAATGCGGGCAATCCGCATCCGTGATCATATATTGCATCATAGACGGTAATATAAGATAATCATGAAGATAATCATATATCCGTATACACGCTATGAGGGGAAGCAGTAGGAGTCCCTTCCCGGTAAAGAGAGCCGGGGGAAGGTGCGAGCCCGGTACCGTGGGAGATTCCGAACTCGTCCCGGAGCATGTGTTGCGAACGGCGCATGCATCCCTGACTACAACATAGGGATGGCGGGTTGCCCTCTCCGGACAGCAACCTGAGCTCAGTAGCAGTGCACGTAATGCGCGCGTTAAGCGATGAGAGTGCGGTTTGTCATGTAAGCATATCTAAGTGATGAACCGAACCAGGGTGGTACCGCGATTGAGCCAAACGAGCCCTCGTCCCTAGGATGAGGGCTTTGTGTTTATTACGACCGAACGATGGCCTGCTGATTACAAATCAGTTGCTCAGTGAGTTGCCCGCCCTCTTGGACGAGTGTTCTGTGTTCATTGCGACCGCGGGCAAACCGGAAAGGGAAACAATGCTTGGCCTTGGTTTTGGAATGAGGCGCAGGTTTCATAAGCAATCGGAAATTTGAAGCGGGAGGTACTTGATTATGCCGGACGACAAGAACCGTATGAATAAGCATGACAGTTGCTGTGCCGGCGGAACCGGAGACGGATGTATAAGCGGCGCAGCATCCAGAAACGGCAACTACGATTATGAACCCAAACAAGTCGAGGCGAAATGGCAGGGGATTTGGCGGGATAATGAGACCTATGTGGTTACTGAAGATCCTCTCAAGCCGAAATATTACCTGCTTGAGATGTTCCCGTACCCGTCAGGAGAGCTTCATGTAGGCCATGTAAGAAACTACACCATCGGTGATGTGATCACGCGTTACAAACGGGCAAGGGGATACAACGTGCTGCACCCCATGGGTTGGGACTCTTTCGGATTGCCTGCAGAAAATGCAGCGATCGACCGCGGCATACGGCCTGACAAGTGGACCTGGGACAACATTGCCCACATGAGGGAACAGCTCAAGATGATTGGTTTCAGCTACGATTGGTCAAGGGAAGTCACTACAGCCTTTCCTGAGTACTACAAGGGGACTCAGTGGCTGTTCTTGCTGCTCTATGAGCGTGGGCTGGTGTATAAGAAGACGGCGCCGGCCAACTGGTGCCCCAAGTGCCATACCGTTTTAGCCAATGAGCAGGTAGAGCAAGGCAAGTGCTGGCGGTGCGATTCGCTGGTGGAAAGGCGGAGCATGGACCAGTGGTTTTTCAAGATAACCGATTATGCCGAACGCTTGCTGGCAGACCTTGACAAACTCGACGGCTGGCCTGAGCACGTCAAGGCCATGCAGGCTAACTGGATCGGCAAGAGCGAAGGTGCCGAGATAGACTTTGTAGGGCCTAATGATGAAAAGATCCCGGTGTTTACCACGCGCCAGGATACAATCTACGGCGTTACCTACTTGGTGCTTGCCCCGGAACATCCATTGGTGGAGAAGTTCATACAGGGGACCGAGTACGAAGCACCTGTAAGGGCATTCATAGACAAAGTGAGCAAGATGTCTGAGATCGACAGGACCGCTGAGACTTTCGAGAAAGAAGGCATATTCACAGGGGTTTATGCCACCAATCCGGTATCAGGCGACAAGGTGCCGGTGTGGGTAGGCAATTACGTAATCTACGAATATGGTACAGGCGCGGTCATGGGAGTGCCCGGGCACGATGAAAGGGACTTCCATTTTGCGAAGAAATACGGATTGCCGATTAAGATAGTCATTCAGAATGAAGACCAGAGCCTCCGGTTGGAGGAGATGGACACTGCTTACGTTGATCCCGGGATCATGGTGGCCTCGGGCCCGTTTACTGGTCTTGACAGCGAAGCAGGGCGGGCACAGGTCACCAGATTCCTTGAGGAAAACGGCACAGGACGGGGCAAGATCACCTACAAAATGCGGGATTGGCTGATTTCCAGGCAGAGGTACTGGGGAGCACCCATTCCGATGATCTACTGCCCGAAGTGCGGCACACTGCCTGTTCCCAAAGAGGACCTTCCGGTGGTCTTGCCGTTAGGGTTGCAGGTTGCCCCTGAAGGGCCGTCTCCTTTGGCAAGGCACGAAGCGTTCGTGAACACAACTTGCCCTGTATGCGGTGAGGCCGCCAAGCGGGAAACAGACACCATGGACACGTTTGTGTGTTCATCGTGGTACTTCTTCAGGTATGCCGGCCCCCACAACACAGACGAAGCGTTCGCCAAAGCGGACGTGGACTACTGGTGTCCGGTGGACTTGTACATCGGTGGGGTAGAACATGCGGTTATGCACCTACTCTATGCAAGGTTCATCACAAAAGCCCTGTATGATGCGGGGTTGGTTCCTGCTGATGAGCCCTTTACGAAGATGCTTACCCAGGGCATGGTCGTGCGTGACGGAGCTAAGATGTCCAAGTCTAAGGGTAACGTGGTTTCGCCGGATGAAATAGTCGGCAAATTTGGCGCCGATGTAGTCCGGGTGTTCATGATGTTTGCTGCACCTCCCGAGAGGGACCTTGAGTGGTCTGACCGTGGGGTTGAAGGTGCCAACCGCTTCTTGCGCAGGGTTTGGAGGCAGGTTACCGGTGGGCCTGACGGTGAACAGCCAGAGGTGAACGACGCGCCGGGTGAGGGGATTTCAACAGAAGGATTGCTGAGGATAACTCATCAGAGCATCAAGAAGGTAACTGAAGATCTGGAGCGGCTGGCACTCAACACAGCAGTGTCCCAGCTAATGGAACTGTCCAACTACATCGGCAGGTACCAGAGGCTTCCCGGGACGTCCCAGAGCCCAGAGGCTCTGGACGAAGCCAAGGCGGCTTTGGTGAAGCTATTGGCCCCGTTTGCCCCGCATATAGCTCATGAGCTGTGGGAGAGGCTTGGCTATGACGGAACGGTTGAAGAAGCAGGCTGGCCAGAGTACGACCCGGATATGGTCGCTGAGAGAACAGTAACCGTAGTGGTTCAGGTTAACGGGAAAGTCCGTGACCGGATCCAGGTTGAGGCCGGCTCTAGTGATGAAGAAGTCACTGAAAAGGCGCTTGCGTCTGACAGGATTGCGAAATTGCTGGGTGAAGCGCCTGAGGCAAAGGATAAGATCGCCAAAGTGATCGTTGTGAAAGACAAACTGGTGAACATAGTCATCAAGCGCTGATACGTGAATATTGTTCCATGTTGATAAGCGTTTGTGAGCAAGGGCCGTTGACGGGTCGCAGATGTGCCTGTCAACGGCCTGCTTGCAGCTTGTTACCTGCTGACATCGGCACGACTGAGCGTAAAACAATCACCTTCCGGCATTTCCGTGCACTATCAACAGACAACTGCCCCGCTTGTAAGATAATGGAAACTATGGTAGTATATTGGCATGAACCGTCGAGCGGACTTGATTATTTACGCCATATGCCTCCTTTTGCTTACCGGGGCAGCCGGCCTGTGGTGGCGCGGCATATTTCCATCAGGCGACGAGCTCGTGCTCACTCCAGACAACAACCCTCCTGCCTGGGGCGATTTGGGACAAGGCCAAGGCCGGATAGGACAAACAGGGCACCCAGATTCAGGGACCGGTGGAGATTCCCCGGGATCCGGTGGTTCCGACGAGAATTCGCGTGAATACGATGACAACGTAATCTATGTGCACATCGCCGGTGCAGTGGAAGCGCCCGGGGTATACAAGCTAAAGCAAGGGCAAAGGCTCTATGAGGCTCTGGAACTGGCAGTTCCTCTGGAGGATGCGGCTCTGGATTACCTGAACCTTGCAGGCTTGCTATACGATCAAGACAAAGTATACGTTCCCAAGAAGGGCGAGTTGTCCGGTTCCGCCGGCACCACTACCGGGGGAGGGCCATCGGGATACGGTTCAGCAAGGGGAGGTTCGGGCCAAACCTCAACCGGTGTATCTTTCCCCATCAACATAAATACGGCCACGGCGCGTGAACTTGAAGCTCTTCCTGGAATCGGGCCGGCAAAGGCTGCTGCGATAGTGGAGTTCCGCAACCAGCGGGGGCCGTTTGCCCGCAAGGAAGATCTCAAGAAGGTATCGGGGATCGGCGATGCGACATATTCCAAAATTGAGTCTCTGATAACCATCAGGTAGGCGGGACTTCCCTCAATTCTCAAAGGTTCCCTCTGTATACTGCGAAGTTTTCCATAGCAAATGAATGGACATCTAAGAAATCGTTGACAATTAGTATTGTCAATCCGTATAATAATCCTCGGTTAGCACTCACCTAAGTAGAGTGCTAACAAGAAGGATTTATCAGCCAAAATCATAAGGGGGGTTCATTTTGGTTCTTAAGCCGCTTTCAGATCGCGTAGTACTTAAACCCGTCGAAGCTGAAGAGAGAACAAAGGGCGGTATTGTTCTGCCTGACACTGCCAAGGATAAGCCGCAAGAAGGAGAAGTAGTTGCCGTAGGTCCCGGCACAATCCTCAAAAATGGCACTAAACTGGAGCCTGAAGTCAAGGTTGGAGATCGCGTCATCTACTCCAAGTACAGCGGCACGGAGATCAAGATTGACGGCGAGGAATACTTGATCGTGAGGGAAAGCGACATCCTTGCAATCAGGAATAAGGAGTAGCTGATGGATCTTACTTACGTAAAGCCTTGAACCAGAAGTTGTGCACGTGTCAAGCAAAACTCTTAAGGAGGGAATCGTTAAGTGCCTGCAAAGATGATCAAGTACAATGGTGACGCGCGTAAAGCCCTTTTGGCCGGAGTAAACGCCGTTGCAGATGTGGTCAAGATTACATTGGGGCCAAAAGGAAGGAACGTAGTTCTCGATCGCAAATTTGGTTCGCCTGTCATCACCAAAGACGGGGTTACAGTTGCAAAGGAAATCGAATTGGAGGATCCCTTTGAGAACATGGGCGCACAGCTGTGCCGCGAAGTAGCCTCCAAGACAAACGATGTAGCCGGAGACGGAACCACCACCGCTACCGTTCTTGCCCAGGCCATGGTCAAAGAAGGGCTTAAGAACGTCGCCGCAGGTGCCAATCCTGTATTCATCAAGCGTGGTATTGACAAAGCAGTT